>PMBV01000287.1 GCA_003153055.1 Myxococcales bacterium | reverse complement strand
TCCAACCTGCAGCTTCGCCACGGCGTCTTTGGGCTCGGCCAGCTCCTCCGCCGCGTCCAGCGCATCGGCGAGGGCGAACAGGAACTCCAACTCTCCGCCCCCCGTTGCGTCCTGCCGATCCACGAGCTTCATCACCGGCGCCTTTGACGCTCGCTCGGCCTCCGTCGTCTCCACCGGCTGGAGGTCAGCCCCCATGGCGCTCATGGTCGTCTTCGCGCCATCGACCCACCGGTCGAAGAACGTCCAGAGCCGCTTCATCGGCTCGAACGCCTTGTCTCCAGTGACGAGCGGCTTCAACGTCACCTCGACGCTCGATCCGTCGGCCGCGAGCTTGCCCAGCGACAGACTCCGGCCCTCCGCGCTGTCCCGGAGTCGTTGCACCCACCGCACCAGGGCCACGCTGACCTGAGGCGCGTTGGGCTTGGCCGCCGCCTTGTACTCCCCGTACTGGACGTCCTTCGAGACCTTGACGCCGTCGGCACAGGTCGTGATCACGCCCTTCTCGACCTGCACTTTCTCTCCGGCGGCCCACGGCATCGCGGGAACGGCCACGACCGGAAGGCTCGTCTTCGGAGAGGAGACCTTCCCGCTCGCCGACTTGAAGACGACCCACCCCTGCAGCTGAGCCGGGCAGCCCTTGGTGAACAGGAGTCCTCCCCGGGCTCGCTCGTCTCGTCCCACCACCAGCAGAAGCTCCTCGCTGGCCACCTCGGGCGTCACGACGGTGACGGTCAGCGGATCGCTCGCCGGAGCCGCCGCCGCGGGTGGGTTGGCATTCGAGGACTCCGCCGTGACCGCACCCGCCGGAGCAGCCGAGGGTACGAGCGCGGGGACCGAGTCCTGCCCCACAATCCCGAGCTTCGCGCTTCCCCAGAACTGCCCACGAGCGAGCGTGGCGAAGAGGCCCTTGACGAACGGACCCTCTCCGATGGGAATCGTCTTGCCGCCACACGTCACCTGGACCTGGAGACGAACCTCGTCGTCCTCCGCCGGCTCCTCCTTCTGGACCACGATGAACATCAAGGCCTCACCCACCCGACGCTTCATGCCCCCCAGGAGCTCGGGCGACCAGCCGATGTAGGCCGCTTTCGCTGCCTCTTCAGCGTGCCAGCGCGGCGGCTTCACCAGCTTGGCCACCCGCTCCTCTTCCACCAGGCGCAGGAGCCAGGCCAGCGTCACCGGGTGTGCGTTCTCGACCTTCGTCGTGGGCGAGAGCTGCCCTGGACCCGGCGGCTCGGCAAACAACGCGTGAGCGTCCCCCGGCGAGCTGTTCTCGCCCCACCAGGCCACCGCGTCGACGTACTGCTCCACGGGAATGTCCTCATCGCTCGGACCCTGGCCCTTGGGTCGCCACTCCGGCCGGAGCGTCTGCCCGGCACCGAGCCTCGCCTCGATGCTCGTCTTGAGCCCCGCCTTCGTCCACTCGTTGAGATGGGTGATGAGCGCATTGCGCCAACGCGCCGCGACGAGATTCTTGAAGAACCGACTGCGCTCGGCGCTCCCCAGCTCGGCCGCCCCTGGATCCACGAAGAGGTCCGCCGTGCTCTTGAATTTCACCTGGGTGCTGCCCGCGGGGACCGCCACCGGGATGACTTTGCAGCCCTTCGCCCCGTCGTACGTCACCGACCGCGACTCGGGAAACGCGCCTCCCGAGAAGCCAAGGGTCAGCGTGTAGCTCTTGGGGGGAACGACGTCCTGGCAGTTGGTGACCCGAAGCTCAGAAGCGAAGCAGCCCTTGGCCTTGAGCGAGGCATCGAAGGCGAGCTGATTCGCCTCGTCTCCCGGCCTCGACTTCATGAAATACCTCAGGGCGGGCCCGGCATTCTCCGGGACGAGCTGCTGGCGTTGTGCCTCGTCACACTTGGGGAGCGTGTCGAGCACCGACTTCAGCTCGTCTTCTTCGAAGAAGTTGTCGTCGACACTCTCGTCCGTCGCCTTGAACAGGTCCGCGGGGAGCCGCGCGTCTTCGGGCAACAGGCCGTTGAGAAAGTCGATGAGGCCCGAGCTCGATGCTGGTGCGTCCGGGCCGCTCTTCATCGAGTTCTGCCCAGGCGTGAGCACCTCCCAGTGCAAGAAGCCCTTGCCGAGGTTGCTCCTCCGGCTGACGACGCCCACGATGTCGCCGGCCTGCACGCGGAGAAATGGCACCTTGAACGTGACCACCTTGTTGCGCTGCAGCCGTTGGTAGGTCTCCTTGAGCTCGAGCTCCGGCTCTCGCACGAAGACGAGCGGCTTGACCTCCGCTTCGGACCTCGGAGTGAGCGCGAGGTCCTCAACGCCTCCCAGGCTGTCTGCATAGACGTGGTACGTCCCTCCGGTGCTCAACGCCGATGCACCAGGCCGCGCCGCCGCGAGCCAGCGCCGCTCACGAAACCTGGGCGAGCGAGGGTCGACCACCGTCACCGACCCAAAGCGCTGAATGAGCCGTCCGAGCCAGTCGATGTCGTGCTCGAAGCCGCCGACGGAGGGGTCGAAGCTCGGCGCTCGCAGGTGCAAATACAGACTGTAGAAGACCCGGCGCTCCTGGTCGTCTCGGGCTCCGGCCTTCGCGACCTCGTGGCGAATGAGGACAAAGCCGTTGTCGCTCCCAGTGAGCTGCCGTGCCAGCTCGTTGGGCTCGACGGTATCCTTCGGGGGAGCCGCCGCGGGGGTGCTCGCGTCACCGCCCGCTGTCCCGTCTTCAGCCGCGGGCTCGCTCGGCTGGGGTGCGTCGACGGGCCGAAGGCCAGGGAGTCGAAGCGCGACGACATACCCCGGGGCCAGGGCACGCACGGGGATGACCCCGGAGTCCTCGGAGGGTGGGGACCCTTCGCTCTGCTTTGGCACCAGATGGACACCGGTGTGAATGTTCTGGTGTTGCCCGAGGGGGTAGTACCCGCTCTGCAGGCGCTCATTGAGGAAGAAGTAGCGCTGTGGGCTCCCCGGCGCGGTTCGCTCATCGAAGGGCAGGAAGACGGATGACGACGTCTCCACCACCAGCTCCGGTGGCACGCTCAGCGTGGGCGTCTTCTTGTGGAAGAAGAAGCCGCCGGAGCGGGTGCCATGGTCCATGAGCAGGACGCCCGGCTTGGGCGAGTTCGGGTGCGGGTGGAAGAAGGCCCGCGCGCGGATCGCCGTCACGGTCCCTCGGGCCTTGCTCCAGTCGTCTCCGCTGGCGAGCAAGCGGATGTAGTCGTGCTCGGGCTTGAGCAAGTGGATGAAGCGCGAGTCGTCGGGCTCGAGGGGAGCGATCGGCCCACGCATGCCAAAGAGCTTGCCATCCCGCGGAGGCGTCGCCGGGTCGGCGATGACGATGAACAGCTCGTCGTGGCCACCCTCTTCAATGATGAAGTAGCCGATGACCAGAACGATGTGTTGAAGACCGTCTTGGTTGAATGCATTTCCGGCGAGGGCCGTGCAGAACACCGCCGGGTTCCGTTGGTCAATGGCAGTGAGCAGGCCGCAGCTCCGGAACTTCGCGATGAGCATGTCCCCATCGCCCAAGACTCTCCGAATCTCTTCGGCGCGCGCCGAGGCGTGCTTCGGCTCGAGCTTCGGGAGGAGTTGGCGGCTCTCGTCGTCCAGGGCCGTCATGTCCTTCAGGTGCACCTGGAGGACGAAGGCCCCGGCTGCATTCTCGAATGCGAGCTCGCCCGTGGACAACCGGAGGTCGAGCGCTCCGCCCTCCTTCCCAACCCACTGGGTGATGTACTCGTTCTTCGGCTCGGCGCTGCCGACGAGCTTGAACCAGTTGTACATCATCGACGAGGAGGTGCGACCACACCACCCGTTGCCGCCGGGGCCGAAGTTCTGACCGATGAGCGGCACCTTGAGGATGCAGAGCCTCTTCGCGCGCTCCAGGAGCCCGGCAGGGAGTTCCCATTGATCGAACGGATACACCCGCGTCGCTCCGCCGGCCTTGTTGGCGATGATGCGCGTGCTCTCGTCAACCGTCCAGGAGGTCACCGTCCCCTTGGCATCGAGGACCGGCGCGCGCTGGTAGGGGAATCCAAAGCTGGTCATCGAGTCTCTCGCGTTTCGTGTGGCAAACGGAAGAGCTGGAGAACCGCGCGCGGGGCGGCCGGCAGATGAGCCGAGCCGACGAGTGGCACGGAATCCGCGCCAAATACGACCTCCCCCGACCACGCCAATGGGCGTCCCTCCGCGATTCCGAACACAGCGCTCCCTGGGGCCTCCTACCGCAGCGGGGACCGTGTCGCAAACCAGAAGAAACCTCCAAGGCAGCCCCTCCACCTGCTTCGCGGAGCTGGTCGGAAGCACCAGACCGTGGGGCACCGAGGGCCCATCGGGCGAGACGACTCGGCCCCACTGGGCGAGGTATCCAGGAGACCAACCGGCGCCGGCAGACGACGTCGGCCGCTGCTCGTGGCGGCTTCTCGATGGACCTCCAGTGCCGTGCCCTCGCGAGCGGAGCAGCCTGAGCCGCGCGGCGGTGCTCCGTCGCGCAGATGGCACCCGCGGCGCCGGACGGCTCGTCCACCCGGGGAGACGGTCGTGGCCACCGACCTCAAGTTCTCGGGCACTTGCCGCTGGCATCCGAGCTGCTCTCGGTGGCTGCGACGCACGGGAGGAGCGGCGGCGACTGGGCCCGTCCGCCGTCGTTTCATCATCGTCGCCCACGAGGCCTTCAATGCGGACGACGCTCAACCCGACGCTCGATGTTGTCTTCAAGATGCTCTTCGGAGCGCCTGCCTGCAAAGAGGCCCTCATCGCGCTCCTCACCGCCGTGCTCAAACCCAGTGTACCCATCCGCGACGTGCGAGTGCTCAACCCCGAGCTGGACCTCAAGGCGGTCGGTGAGCGGGGCGTCGTCCTCGACCTTCTGGTGGAGCTCGTGGACGGCAGACGGATCGACGTGGAAATGCAGACGACGCGGCGGCCCGGCTTCCGCAGGCGCGTCATGTTCTACTGGGCGCGGGCGTTCGGCCGGCAGCTTCTGCGAGGTCAGCAGTACACCGATCTCCGCCCGGTCGTCTCCATCGTCTTCCTCGACTATCGCGAGCTTCCGACGGAGCGCTTTCACTCGATGTTTCGCGTCATGGAGACGACCGAACGATACGTGTTCACCGATGCCTTCGAGCTTCACCTGATAGAGCTCCCCAAACGACCCAGGTCGGGGATTCCTCAATGCGAGGCGGACCTGGTAGCCTGGACTCGCTTCCTCGGGGCCAATTCCGATGAGGAGGTGAAAGAGGCGTGTATGACTAACCCGGACGTCGCCAAGGCAAACGAGGTGCTCGCGATGCTGTCGGCCACACCAGACGCTCGGGAGCTCGCCAGGACGCGCGAGTTGGCTTTGGACACGTACGTTATCGAGATGACCGAGGCGAAGAAGGAGGGACGTGCCGAAGGGCTCGCAGAAGGACGCGCCGCGGGAGTTGAAGAAGGACGTGCCGCGGGAGTTGCAGAGGGACGCGCAGAAGGCCGGTTGGGCGAGCTCCGGGCCGCCATCGGTGCCCTCGCTGAGGTCCTCGGCATCGACCTCGGTGACCAGAAGCGAGCCGAGCTCGACCGCTTGAACGTGGACGGCTTGGTGGAGCTCCGCGAGCGCCTGCGCCGCGAACGGCGATGGCCCCTTATGCCGTAGAAGCCTTCAGGGCCTCCGGCAGCACGATCGCCGCCGATAACGCAGCGCATCGACGTCCATCGGGAGAAGGCAGCCCACCGGTCAGCGGCGCAACGGGCCCGGTCGCCCAAGGGAAGGCGCCGGTTACTCAGTGCGACCTGCTGTGGAGGCCCGGCCAGGTGTAGCCTGCATCCAACCATGCGGACCGTGGCTCTCTTCGTTCCCTGCTACGTCGATCAGCTCTACCCACAGGTCGCGGTGGCGACGCTCAAGCTCCTCGAGCGCCACGGCTGCACGGTCGTCTACCCCGAAGCCCAGGCGTGCTGCGGGCAGCCGATGGCCAACGCCGGCGAGGCCGCGGTCGCCGCGCCCCTCTGCGCCCACTTCCTCGAGGTCTTCGGGAACTACGAGCACGTGGTGGTGCCGAGCGGCAGCTGCGCCGGCATGGTGAGAGATCAATTCCCCGACCTCGTGCCCAAGCACCCTCGGCTCGAGAAGGTCCGCGCCTCGACCTTCGAGCTCTGCGAGTTCCTCCACGACGTGCTTGGCGTGCGCGAGGTAAAGGGGCGGTTCGCCCGCACGGTGGGGCTCCATCGGAGCTGCCACGCCCAACGCGGGCTTCGCCTCGCCAGTGGGAGCGAGCGGCAGGTCGCCCCCTTCGACAAGGTGCGGACCCTGCTCGCCTCCCTCGACGGCATCCGGCTGGTCGAGCCGTCGAGACCCGATGAATGCTGCGGCTTCGGCGGCACCTTCGCGGCGACCGAAGAAGCCGTGAGCTGCCTCATGGGTCGGGACCGGCTCGACGACCACCTCAAGGCCGGCGCCGAAGTCATCACCGGAGTCGACGTGAGCTGCCTCATGCACCTCGAGGGTCTGGCGCGGCGCTCGGGACGAAGGGTCGAGTTCCGCCACGTCGCTGAAGTCCTGCTCGGGGAGGACGCATGAGCTCGCCAGCCCTCACGACACGGACCCACGCCGAGGCCGCGGCCGCCTTCGCCGCCGATGAGCCGCGCGCCCACTGGCACGACCAGGCGCTCTGGTTCGTGCGCGTCAAGCGCGACCGCGCGGCGTCACAGGTCGCGGCCTGGGAGCGACTCCGGGAGCTCGCCGAGGCCGTCAAGCAGCACACCCTCTCGAACCTCGCCACGCACCTCGAGACGTTCGAGCGAAACGCCTCCCGGGCCGGCGCCACAGTGCACTGGGCCCGCACCGCCGAAGAGCACAACCGCATCGTCCATGAGCTCCTCCAGGCGCGCGGAGTGACCCGGCTCGTCAAATCGAAGTCGATGCTCACCGAGGAGTGCGGCCTCAACCCCTACCTCGAGGCGCGGGGCATCGAGGTGGTCGACACGGACCTCGGCGAGCGCATCGTCCAGTTCCGAGAAGAGCCACCGAGTCACATCGTCCTCCCGGCCATCCACATCAAGAAGGAGGAGATTGGCGAGCTCTTCCACCGGAAGCTCGGCACCACCGCCGGCGCGAGCGACCCCACGTACCTGACCGAGGCGGCCCGGGGCCACCTGCGAGCGAAGTTCATGGCGGCGCAGGCGGGGCTCACCGGAGTCAACTTCGCAGTGGCCGACACCGGGGCGGTGGTGGTGTGCACCAACGAGGGGAACGCCGACATGGGCACGGCGCTGCCTCCGCTGCACATCGCCTGCATGGGTCTGGAGAAGGTGGTGCCGCGCGCCGAGGACCTGGGCGTCTTCCTCCGACTCCTGGCCCGCTCGGCGACGGGCCAGCCGGTGACCACGTACACGACCCACTTCCTCGGGCCCAAGCCAGGGGGCGAGCTCCACATCGTCATCGTCGACGCCGGACGGAGCGCGCTGTTGGGACGCGAGCCCTACCGCCGCGCACTGCAGTGCATTCGCTGCGGCGCCTGCATGAACACCTGCCCGGTCTTCCGCCGCTCCGGTGGCCACAGCTACGGGGCAACCATCCCTGGGCCCATCGGCTCGGTGCTTGGCCCCAGCCGGAGCCCAGGGGCCCACGCCTCGCTCCCGTTCGCTTCCTCGCTGTGCGGCAGCTGCGCCGACGTGTGCCCGGTGCGCATCGATCTCCACTACCAGCTCTTGGCGTGGCGGCGCGATCTCGTGGCTGGCGGCTTCGTCTCGCCGATGAAGTCGCGCGTCCTCGCCCTGGCCGCCTGGGTGCTGGGCTCTCCAGCGCGGACGCAACTCGTCGGCCGGCTGGCCCGCTTCGGTCTGCGGATCCTCCCTGCCCGTTGGGCGGCCTGGTTCGCCGGCGCCTGGGGCCGACAGCGCGAGCTGCCGCGCCCGCCCCGCGAAAGCTTCCGCGACGTGTACCGGAGGACCCATGGACGCCCGTGAGGAGATCCTCGCGACGATTCGGCGCAACACCGGGCCCGCGCGCCCGCTCCCGTCACTCGATGGCGTGGGCGCGACCTTCCCCGACCTGGCGGCGCGCTTCGCCGAGTCAGTGACCGCGGTGGGAGGAACCGCCGTGCGGGTCGCCGATCGTGCCGCGGCCGACGAGGCGCTGCGAGCGCTGCCGGTTCATCGGGCCGCCAAGCGGATGGTGTCCCTCGCGCCAGGCGTGGGGCGCTCGACCTTCGACCCCGCCCAGGTGAAGGACCCGCATGAGCTCGAGGGGCTCGACCTCGTGGTGCTCGAGGGTGCGTTCGGCGTCGCCGAGAACGGCGCGGTGTGGATCGAAGGTGCCAGCCTGCCGCACCACGCGCTGGTGGTCATCGCCGAGCACGTCGCGGTGGTGGTCGAGGCCGCCACGCTGGTGCCGGACCTCGGGGCCGCCTACGCCCGCCTCGACCTCGCCAGTCGTCCGCGCTGGGGGCTCTTCCTCGCTGGACCGTCGAAGACCGCCGACATCGAGCAGGCCCTGGTCATCGGTGCGCACGGCGCCCGCAGCGCGACGGTCTTCGTGGTGGGCTAAAGGGCGATGGGGCTCTTCCTCTCGCTCCTCTACTCGCTGGTGGGGGCGATGTCGGCCTTCATGGCGCTCTTCTACGTGCTGTCGCGAGCGCGGATCCTCGAGGCCGGGCCGGAAGGACCACGGGGCCCCACCCTCGTGCTGTACTGGATCTTCTTCGCTGGCATCACCATCACCGGCTCCTACCTGGGCATCCAGCTCCCCGACGGAGTCATCGCGAACACCCGCGCCGTCGGAGCGATGGTCTCGGGCTTCGTCGGCGGCCCCTGGCTCGGGCTCGCGGTCGGGGCCACGGCCGGCGCGCACCGCCTGTGGCTGGGTGGCACGACGGCGGTCGCGGGCGCGCTGGCCACCGTCATGGAGGGCGTGGTGGGCGGTCTGGTGCGGTGGTGGCTCGAGCGGACCGAGGGCGCCGGACGGCTGCCGGGCTGGCGGCTGGGAGCCGGGGTGACGATCGCCACCGAGCTCGTGCACATGGGCTTCGTGGTGCTGTTCTCTCCGGCCAACCCCGACCCGCTCCGGGTGGCCGAGGTCATCGGTCCGCCGATGATCATGGCCAACGCGATGGGAGTGGCGCTCTTCGCCTTGGTGATGCGGGACCGTCAGCGCGACCGGGAGCAAGTGCAGGCCGACTCTTCGGCCCGGGCGCTGCGAACGGCCCGCCGGACCCTGGGCCTGTTGGCGCGCGGCTACGACGCGGCTCGGTTGCCTGAGGTGGCCCGCATCATCAAAGAGGAGACGGGTGCCGGCGCGGTGTGCCTGACCGATGCGAGCCAAGTGTTGGCCTTCGAGGGGTTGGGGGCAGACCACCACCGGGCCCCGGGCCCCATCGTCTCGCACTACACTCGACGCGCCATCGAGACCGGCGAAGTGGTGTTCGCCGACGGGCGCACCGAGCACTACAACTGCCCCATCAGCCGCGACTGCCCGCTCGATTCGGTGCTCATCGCGCCCCTCTCGCTCGACGGCGTCGTCATCGGCACGGTTCAGGTGTTCGAGCCGCGGCACCACCGCTTCAGCTCGGTGAACCGGTCGCTGGGAGAAGGCCTCGCCTCGCTGCTCTCGGCGCAGCTGCTGGCGGCGCGCTACCAGGAGGCGAAGGGGCTCCTCACCGAGCAGGAGCTCAAGCTGGTGCAAGCGCAGGTCAACCCGCACTTCCTCTTCAACGCCCTCAACACGGTGGCGGCGGTGCTGCGGGTGGACCCGGAGCGAGCGCGCGGGCTGCTGCTCCACCTCGCGGCCTTCTTCCGGAAAAACCTGAAGCGGCCGGCGGCCCTCGCCACGTTGCGCGAGGAGCTCGAGCACGTGGGCGCCTACCTGGAGATCGAGAAGGCCCGCTTCGCCGACCGGCTCACCGTGGAGACGGAGGTGGACCCGACGCTGCTCGACCTCAAGCTGCCAGCCTTCACCCTGCAGCCGCTGGTGGAGAACGCCTTCAAGCACGGCCTCTCGCGCACCCTGGGCCCGGGGACGGCTCGCATCCGCGTGCGGCGCGGCCCGGGTGAGGTACTGATCGAGATTGAGGACGACGCCGGAGCGTACCTGGAGCCGGCCAACGCCGACGGGCTGGGGATGCGTCTGGTAGACAAGCGCATCAAGAACCTCGTCGGTCCCGGGTGGGGATTGGCGGTGGCCTGCGTGCCCGGAGAGCTCACGCGGGTGACGGTGCGCGTCCCGCTCCCGGAGGCGCCGGCATGATCCGCGCGGTGGTGGTCGACGACGAGGCGCTCGCCCGTGATGAGCTGGTCGCCCTGCTCCGGGAGGTGGGAGGCGTCGAGGTGGTGGCCTCCTGCGCCAACGCGGTCGAGGCGCTGCCGGCGGTTCGGAAGGAGCGACCCGACGTGCTCTTCCTCGACGTGCAGATGCCGGCCATCTCGGGCTTCGAGCTGCTCGCGATGCTCGACCCCGACACGCTGCCCCGGGTCGTCTTCGTCACCGCGCACGACGAGTTCGCGGTGAAGGCCTTCGAGCAGAATGCGTCGGACTACCTCTTGAAGCCGGTAGAGCGAGCGCGGCTGGCGCGGACCCTCGAGCGGCTCGGGCACAACGGGGGCGGCTCACCGGGAGCGCTGGCGGCGCGCGCCATCACGCGGATCCCCTGCCTGGGGCCTCGGTCCATCAGGCTCGTCGATGTCGCCGAGGTGGAGTCGGTGCGCTCCTCCGAAGCCGGCGTCTACGTCGTGACGCCCGCTGGCGAGCACTTCACCGAGCTGACGCTGCGGGTGCTCGAGGAGCGGGCGGGGCTCTTCCGGTGCCACAAGCAGCACCTCGTCAACGTCGACCGCGTGGCGGAGATTCTCCTCGGCGACGAGGAGGGGGCTGCTATTCGGACCCGCTCGGGTGGGACGGTCCCGGTGAGCCGACGGTTCCTATCAGCGCTCAAGGAGCGGCTGGGGCTGTCATGGGCAAAGCCCTGAGGATCACCGAGCCCCCGACATTCGTCCGCTGATCTGCTGCACGACCGAGAGCAGCTCGGTCCTCAGCTGATCGCTGCTCGAGCTGGCCGCCAACACCGCCAGGTGAGTGCCGAGCTCGGCTGCCCGATGGGGAAATGGGTGAGGCTTGGTGCCGCACCAGTCGTCGATCTCGTCGAGAATGGCCTGACTGGAGGCCTTGCCAAGCTGCGCACCAACTGGCCCCTCGATGCGAGTGGCCATGCCCTTGAGCTGCACGGCCTGCACGATGGCCGCGAAGTGGCCGAAAAGAGCCGCCTGGGGCGTGGCTGTGACGTGAGTGTTGTCTTGTGCGGCAAGGACCCGTGATTTGGCAAGGTCCTCGACTCGAATGTACGGCCAAATCCAACGAGGGAAGTCACTGAGGTCCTGATCCGGTCCGATCATGATGGTCTCCGTTACGCCTGAACATCAGCGCGGTTGCTGCTGTAGAAACAGCCGACCCGTCGCATACGCCATCGCCTGAACGGGCCACTCCCCAACCCCGAGCAGCTCAGTCTATTCGCGCGCCGACCCACCTTCGACTCTGTTTGGGGAGGCGGATTCCCTGTCGTTGGTCGCGCCCGGCCTTTTCTCACTGGCGCATTGCACTCACTCCCATAGCTCGCACCCCGGGTGCAACACGCTCAGCTCGTCGAGGAGGCAGGCGGCGAGGAACTGTCGAATCACCGCTCCCCCGTCGACGTAGACGTGGCGGGCTCCCTGCGCGCCGAGCTCGTCGAGTAAGGGCTCTGGCTCGCCGGCATACGCGCGCTCGTCGTGGCGCCCCTCGATCTGCCGGTGGGTGATGACGACGCAGCGCTTGCCGCGGTAGGGCCAGGGGAGGCCGTCGGCCACCATTTGCAGGACGAAGTCGTGGGTCTTGCGGCCGACCACCAGGGTGTCGATCGAGTCGAAGAAGGCCTGGTAGCCGTGCTCCTCGCCCTCGTAGGGCCTGAGCCAGTCGACCGAGCCGTCAGGGCGAGCGAGGAAGCCGTCGAGGCTGACGCCGACGAAGGCGGAGGTGCGGGGGCGGGGGCGGGGCATAGCGGGCTGCCTGTAACGACTTCAGCGGGAAGAATGCGGAGAAGACCAGCGAGGACGCCCACCAGGGGCCATCGCGGTGGGTGACGGCGTGGTAGCATCGACGACGCCGCGCCGGCACGCTCCGTCCACTCGTCGCCCAGAGGCGCCGCACCACCAGGGGAATACTCAATGGCCGGACACGACGGAGGCTGGCGGAAGCCAAGCCCAGACGACTTCGAGGACATGCTCCGACAGGTCAAGGCCCAGTTCGGGCAAGGGATGGCGGGCCGCGGCTCGCGCACGGTCGTGGCGCTCGCCGGCTTCGTCCTCGTCCTCATCGGCGGCTGGACCTCGTACTTCACGGTGCCGAGCGACTCGGTCGCGGTCATTCAGCGCTTCGGGAAGTACCTCCACGACGTTCCGCCTGGGCTTCATTTCAAGCTGCCGCTCGGGGTCGACGTGGCGACCATCGTCCCGACTAAGCGACAGCTGAAACAGGAGTTCGGCTTCGCCACCCCCGGGGCCACCGACCCCTTCCAGGGCTCGCGGCCGCGCGAAGGCAAGCGGGAGACCCAGATGGTGACGGGCGACCTCAACGCCGCGCTCGTCGAGTGGGTGGTGCAGTACCGCATCCTCGAGCCCGACAAGTTCCTCTTCGAGGTGCGGGAGCCGAGCGAGACGCTTCGTTATGTCTCCGAGTCGGTGATGCGGGAGGTGGTCGGCGATCGAACGGTGGACGAGGTGCTCACCATCGGCCGCCAGGAGATCGAGACCGAGGCGCTGGTCAAGATGCAGGCGCTCGCCTCCAAGTACACGATGGGCATCAGCATCGACCAGGTCCAACTGAAGAACATCAACCCGCCCGAGCCTGTGCAGGAGTCGTTCAATGAGGTCAACCAGGCACAGCAGGAGAAGGAGAAGCTGATCAACGAGGCTCGCCGCGATTACAACAAGGTCATCCCGCTGGCCGAAGGGGAGAAGGACCAGCGAATCCGCGAGGCCGACGGGTACCGCCTCAAGCGAATCAACGAGGCGGAGGGCGACGCCGCCCGGTTCAGCGCGCTCCTCGCGGCGTACACCAAGTCCCCGGAGGTCACTCGTCGGCGGATCTACGTCGAGACGATGCAAGACATCTTGCCGAGCCTCCGCTCCAAGGTCATCATCGACGACCGGCTCAGGGGGGTTCTGCCGATGCTGAGCCTCGACTCGCTCGACGCCAAGAAGAAGGAGCAGCCATGAGGTGGGCCAAGGCGTTCGCCATCGCCGCGTTCCTCTTCGTCGCGACGTGTGCCACCACCAACGCGGTCTACACGGTGAGCGAGACCGAGCAGATCATCATCACCGAGTTCGGTAAGCCGGTAGGTGCCCCAGTGACCTCCGCCGGCCTCAAGGTGAAGGTCCCCTTCATCCAAGACATCAACACGATCGACAAACGCATCCTCGAGTGGGACGGCAGCCCGTCGGACATGCCGACGAAGGACAAGCTCTACGTGTCGGTCGACCTGTTCGCTCGCTGGCGCATCACCGACCCCCTGCAGTACTTCCTCCGGCTGCGGGACGAGCGCAGCGCGCAGTCGCGGCTCGACGATATCCTCGGCAGCGAGACACGCAACGCGGTTGCCAAGCACGAGCTCATCGAGATCATCCGCACCACCAAGGATCGCAAGCCGCTGCGTGATCCGCTCATGACCGACGCCGAGGACAAGCAGGAGATCGGCGCGCTGGTGCCAATCCAGAAGGGGCGCAAGCTGGTCGAGGGCGAGATCTTCACGGCGGCCAACGAGAAGGTTCAGGTCTTCGGCATCGAGCTGCTCGACATTCGCTTCAAGCGGATCAACTACAACGAGAGCGTGCGCCCGAAGATCTACGAGCGGATGATCAGCGAGCGGCGGCGGATCGCCGAGCGCTACCTCTCCGAGGGCAACGGTGAGGCCGCTCGCATCAGGGGAGACCGCGTGCGCGACCTGAACAAGATCCAGTCGGAGGCGTACCGAGCGGTTGAGGAGATCCGCGGGGTCGCCGACGCGAAGGCCACCGAGATCTACGCGAAGGCCTATAACCAGAGCCGCGCCGCGGTCGAGTTCTACGAGTTCACCCGGACCATGCAGGCCTACAAGGCCATCGTCGCCGAGAACACGACGCTGGTCCTTTCCACCGACAGCGACCTGTTCAAGTTCCTCAAGGTGATGAAGGAGCGGGGCGGAGCGCCTCCGTAGGCGAGCGGCCGAGCCGGCGATTCCTGCCGGCACCCAAGGAGCGGCTGGGGCTCTCCGGGGCACGGCCCTCGACTCAGTCGGCGTAAGCGAGCCAGCTCGCAATCACGCCGTTCACCAGGCTCACGTCCCAGGTCCGCACGGTGAACATGAAGCCCTTGGTGTCGATGGCGGACGCCGACACCTCGACTCGCTGGGGCGAGCCGGTATCCACCCACCGCAGGGCGACCACCACCGACGGCACGGAGGCAAACTCCGATGGAAACACCACGTGGGAGGAGAAGAGTCGGTCGCCCGTCCCCTGGGCCAGCGCCCAGCCAGGGTTGACAAAGGAGGCCGACGTTTCGCCAGACTGGATGTGCGGCGAATCGCACACCGGAACCGAGCCCGTCACCTCCGACGCCTGGAGGACCTCGTCGCCGTTGGCGTCGACGCCAGCGATGACCAGCCGGCCGCCGAGGGGGCACGCGCCGCCGTCGAGGGCCACGGTGCCGAGCAGCACTCGGGGTTTCCCCTCGGTCCCCACCACGCAGTCCGCCGCGCCGAGGCCCAGCGCGATGACGGCGAGCCGAATCATGAGCGTATCTGGTGGACGATGGGACATGGGAGAAGGTCTCCTCTAGTCGACCGAGGGACCGTCGCCAAGCAGGCGCCCTCTCCGGCGCCAGCCATCTCCCCGACACGTCGCGTCAGCCGTTTCCCTCACTCGGCGCGCCCTGCCGGTTAGTGTGACGGCGGCGCCGGTCACCTGCGCAAGCGACGCCGCTCACTCCGATCCGCCGCCGGCCAGGGCATGGATAGGGCCTACTTGGAGGCGCTCGATGACGTCCCTCCCAGCCGACCTGCAAGCACAGCCGCTTCCCTACCGGGAGCTCTACAATGAGCTCGCCGCGGTGCTGCCGGCCGAGCGGCTGATCATCGATCCACTGCGCCGTCTGGCCCTCGGCACCGACGCCAGCTTCTACCGGCTCATCCCCACGCTCGTCGTCCTCGTGCGCACCGAGGCCGAGGTGGCGGCCGTGCTGGCCCAAGCCGCCGCGCGGAACCTGCCCCTCACCTTCCGCGCCGCCGGCACCAGCCTCTCCGGGCAAGCCGTCACCGACTCCATCCTCGTGGTGCTCGACGGCTTCGACGCCCGGCAGGTGCTCGACGGAGGCGCACGGGTCCGGCTGGGTCCCGGAGTCATCGGCGCCGAGGCCAACGCGCTCCTCCTGCCGCTCGGACGCAAGCTGGGCCCCGACCCGGCCTCCATCGGAGCGTGCAAGCTCGGCGGCATCGCGGCCAACAACGCCAGCGGCATGTGCTGCGGCACCGCGCAGAACACCTACCAGACGGTAGAGTCGATGCGGCTCCTCCTCGCCGACGGCACGACCCTCGACACGGGCGACCCGACCTCGCGCGCCGCCTTCGCCTCCCGCCGGCCGGAGCTCATGACGGGGCTCGCCGCGCTCCGCGACGAAGTCCGCGCCGACGCCGAGCTCGCCGAGCGGATCCGCCGCAAGTACCGCATCAAGAACACCACCGGCTACGGCCTCAACGCCTTCGTCGACTTCGACGAGCCCATCGACATTCTCCTCCACCTGATGGTCGGCTCCGAGGGGACCCTCGGGTTCATCTCCGAGCTCACGCTGCGCACCGTCGAGGAGCACACCCACAAGGCCAGCGCCCTGGCGCTCTACCCAGACATCGAACAGGCGGCCCAGGCGGTGCAGCGCCTCGATCGCTCCCTCGTCTCGGCGGCCGAGCTCATGGACCGCGCCTCCATCCGCTCGGTGGAGGCGAAGCCTGGCCTCCCTCCGGGGCTGGCCTCATTGGGGCCCGACGCCTGCGCCCTCCTCGTCGAGGTGCGGGCGGCCACGGCCGAGGCGCTGCCCGCGCGCATCGCCGCCGCGACTGAACGCCTCGAGGCTGCCCCCACCCTCGCTCCGGTAACCTTCACTTCAGACCGCGCCGCGGCCGATCGCCTCTGGGACGTGCGCCGGGGCCTCTTCCCCGCGGTGGGTGCAGCGAGGCGCGTCGGCACCACCGTCGTCATCGAAGACGTGGCCTTCCCCATGGCCCACCTCGCCGCCGGCACCGTGGAGCTCCAGCGCGCCTTCGCCCGCCATGGCTACGCCGAGGGCATCATCTTCGGCCACGCCCTCGACGGAAACCTCCACTTCGTCTTCACCCAGGACTTCGGCGACCCTGCCGAGGTGGCGCGGTACCAGGCCTTCCTCGACGAGGTCTGCACCATGGTGGCCGGGCGCTTCGACGGCTCGCTCAAGGCCGAGCACGGGACCGGCCGCAACATGGCCCCCTTCGTGGAGCGCGAGTGGGGCGCCGCCGCCACCCAGGTCATGCGGAGGGTGAAGGCGCTCTTCGACCCCCGCGGACTGTTCAGTCCCGGCGTGCTCCTCGACGACGATCCACTGGGGCATCTGAAGCACCTGAAGCCCCTCCCGCCCGTCGATCCGCTGGTGGACACATGCATCGAGTGCGGCTTCTGCGAGCCGCGCTGTCCTTCGCGCCGCCTCACCGCGACACCTCGCCAGCGCATCGCCACCGTCCGGGAGATCGCCCGGCTCGCCGCGAGCGGAGAGGAGCCGGACCGACGGGCCCGCCTCGAGCGCGACTGGCGCTACTGGGGCGAGGAGACCTGCGCCACCGACGGCCTCTGCGCCACCGCCTGCCCGGTGAGCATCGACACCGGCGCCTACGTCAAACAGCTCCGCGCGAGGGAACGCGGCGCCTTCGCTCGGACGGTCGCAGGCCTCGCGGCGCATCACCTCGGCGCGACGATCTCCGCGGCGCGAACGGGGCTCGGGCTCGTCCGCTTCGGGCGTGACGCCGTGGGCGACGGGGCCGTTGGAGCGACCTTCGGAGCCCTCCGCGCAGTCGCGGGCCGGGGCGTCCCGGCCTTCACCGCTGCCATGCCGGGACCGGAGCGGGCCGCCCCATACCGGGCCGTGCACCGCGGCCTCGGTCGCCGCATCGTCTACCTGCCGGCCTGTGTCGCCCGCACCTTCGGGCCCGCCCCGGGCGATGCAGAGGCCCGTGCCCTCTCCGACGCCGTGCGCTCGCTCCTCGACAAGGCCGGCTACGATGTCCTCTTCCCGCCCGGCCTCGAGGGGCTCTGTTGCGGCTTGGCCTTCGAGTCGAAGGGCTTCCCCGAGCTCGCCGACGAGAAAGCCGGAGAGCTCTCGCGGGCGCTCCTCGAAGCGACCGACGGAGGGGCGGTGACGGTCCTCTGTGACACGAGCCCCTGTCTCCAGCGGATGCGCAAGACGCTCGACAAGCGCCTCACGCTCCTCGAACCGGTGGAATTCATCCACGACCACTTGCTCGACACGCTCGTCTTCCACCGCGAGCCGGGCCCGGTGGCGGTGCACCTGACCTGCAGCTCGGCCAAGCTGGGGCTCTCGGCCAAGCTCGAGGCCGTGGCCCGGCGCTGCGCCGAGCAGGTCATCGTGCCCTCCGGCGTGGGGTGCTGCGGCTTCGCAGGCGACCGGGGCTTCAGCCACCCCGAGCTCAACGCCAGCGCGCTCGAGACGCTGTCGGCCGCCTTGCCGCCCGACTGCAAAGAGGGCTTCTCCAACAGCCGCACCTGCGAGATCGGCCTGTCGCATCACGCCGGCCGTCCCTACCGCTCCATCGTTTACCTCGTCGATCGCTGCACCACCCCCGTCTCCTCGGCCACCGGAGCTCTCCCATGATTTGGACGCAGAACTACGCCCCTTTGGGCAGCTTGTTCCTCTCGGCGCTGATCGCCGCCATCCCGGTGGTGGTGTTGCTCGGGGCGCTCGCCTTCTTCCACGTGAAGGCGCACCTCGCGGCGCTCCTGGGCCTCACGCTCGCGCTGGCCATCGCCATCTTCGGCTACGGCATGCCGGCGACCACCGCTGTGTCGGCGGCGCTCTACGGGGCGGCGTTCGGTCTGCTCCCCATCGGGTGGATCATCTTGAACGCCATCTTCATCTACGACCTCAGCGTCAAGACGGGGAAGTTCGAGGTCGTCAAGGAGACCATCGCGGGGCTGGCCGGCGACCGGCGCATCCAGGTGCTCCTCATCGCCTTCGCCTTTGGCGCCTTCCTCGAGGGGGCCGCCGGCTTCGGCACGCCAGTGGCTATCAGCGCCGCCATGCTCATCGGCCTGGGCTTCAAGCCGCTCCCGGCCGCGGGCCTCTCCCTCATCGGCAACACCGCGCCGGTCGCCTTCGGGGCCCTCGGCACGCCCATCATCACGCTGGCCAAGGTCACCGGCATCAGCGAGGGGCTCCTCTCGGCGATGGTAGGCCGGCAGCTCCCCTTCTTCTCCATTCTCGTGCCGTTCTGGCTCATCTGGCAGATGGCGGGCTTCCGCGCGATGCGTGAGGTGTGGCCGGCCTGCCTGGTGGCTGGAGTCTCCTTCGCCGTGCCCCAGTTCATCGTGGCCAACTTCTTCGGCCCGTCGTTGGCCGCCATCATTGCCGCCGCCACCTGCATCCTCGCGCTCTACCTCTTCCTCAAGGTCTGGCAGCCCACGAGCGTGTGGCGCTTCCCCGAGGAGCGCGACCTGCCTCCCGTCGAGCGGAAAGCCCCTTCCCTCAGCGAGGCCTTCATGGGGTGGATGCCCTGGCTGGTACTGTCGGTCTGCGTCTTCGTCTGGGGCCTCCCGCAAGTGAAGGGCTGGCTCAACGGCCTCCACAACCCGACCTGGGATTGGCCGTGGCTTCACAAGATGGTCAACAAAGCCCCCCCGGTGGCCAAGGTCGTCGAGGCCGAGCCGGCCCGCTACTCGCTCTCGTACCTCGGCGCGACCGGCACCGGGCTGCTCCTCGCCGGAGTCATCTCTGGTCTGTGGTTGAAGCTCTCCATCGCCGAGCTCGCCAAGACGTACCTCGGCACATTGAAGCGCATTCGCTTCTCGCTCCTCACCATCACCGCCATGCTGGCCCTCGGCTTCACCACCCGGTATTCGGGCTCCGACTCGACCATGGGCCTCGCCTTCGCCTCGACGGGCGTGCTCTTCCCCTTCTTCTCGCCGCTCCTGGGGTGGCTCGGCGTGGCGCTCACCGGCTCCGACACCTCGTCCAACGTGCTGTTCGGGAACCTCCAGGTGGTGTCGGCCCAGCAGATTGGTATGAGCCCGGTGCTGGCAGCCGCGTCGAACTCTTCAGGTGGCGTCATGGGGAAGATGATCGACGCCCAGTCAATCGTGGTGGCCGGAGTGGCCACCGACCAGCAGGGCAATGAGGGTGAGATTCTCCGCTACGTCTTCTGGCATTCGCTGGCGCTCGCCGCGCTGGTGGGCGTGATGGTCATGCTCCAGGCGTACGTCTTCCCCTGGATGGTGCCCCACTGAACGCGGCCTGCGAGGCGAGCGGAGGTGCCTGAGAGCCTCCGCTCCGGTGTGGCGGTTGCCGGTACGAAGGAACGGTGGCTCGACGCGCGCGTCATGAGCCTCCTCGGCCGCTCGACATGGCGCGCGCGTGAGAGGCTCGACTACTCGTCAGCCTCGGCGAAGCAGTAGCTCGCGGTGTACGGCACTCGGGCCACTGCGCCGAGGGTTCCCGAGTCGCAACCCGTCGCCGGTGCGACGCCTCCGGTGGTGGCCACGCGCTGCACGTAGGTCACCTCGGCCATCGTCCCGCTCCCTGTGTGAGCCGCCGCGCTCAGCAGCAACCAGGGAACCGCGGTGGAATCGACAACGAAGCCCGCGACCCGGGCTCCGAGCACGGTGCTTCCGTCCGTCGCCTCCCAGGTCGGCCCGGCGTAGTGCTTTCCCGCAATCTGCCCACGTCGGTCGTACAAGGTCGCCTCGGGGGCGACGAAGGTCCAGGCGGGTTGGGCGACTCCCGCTCGGCATTCGTAGATCTGCACCCCGGTTGCATCGAAGGCGAAGTCGAGCGCATGGCCCGCGGGCAGTGCCAAGGTGGAGCTCGGCATCGCCCCCCGACATGGCGAGCTCTTCAGAGCAAAGGTGTCGAGCGCGGTGGAGGTCGCGTCGGAGACTCCGCGAGAAGGGGACGGCCCGCATCCACTCGACAGGATGAGGAGACCTGAAGCCCCGATGACGACAGTGATGCCTCGAGAGAAGCGCATGGCCTGCTCCTTGGCGCACGAGGCGCCGGCTGGTGTGTGCAGCGCGCCCCCGAAAGAGCTCGAGGGCCGCGGCGGCAAGTACGGGCCGCCGCATCGTGGGATACAGGCCGATTTGGTGGTACCGGCCTGCTCGAGGGATTCACCTGGCGTAAACGTGTTGGATCACGAACCTCTCGGCGACGAAGCGTGCCGCTCGGGGCCTCGAGTGTATCGACGCGCCGGCCCATGCGTATTCCGTGCACCATGCTTACTGTTGGGCGAATCCAAGCGCGGAGGTTCGAGCCGATGGCCATCCCCCGGGGGGTCAGTGAGCTCGCAGTGCTCCGGCGAAGGAGCCGGGCCGACGAGGCGATGGAGCGGTATGCCGACGGCGACGAGGCGGCCTTCTCGGTGCTCTACGATGAGCTCGCGCCACGGTTGTATCGTTTTGCGCTCCGCCAATTGCGGTCTCGCGCGAACGCGGAGGACATCGTCCAGCAGACGTTGCTGCAGATGCACGGCGCTCGGTCCCGATTCGTGCGGGGCGCGGCGGTGCTCCCTTGGGCCTATGCCATCGCCCGGCGACTGACCATCGATGTCTGCCGACGGCCCGACCATGACCCGCTCGGCACGCCGGAGGGATTCGGGTCGGAGCCCCAGTCGATCGCCGCGTCGCCCGAGGAGGCGCTCCACCGGCGACGGAGCGAGGCTGCCCTCGAGCAGGACGTGGCCCGGCTGCCGGGGGCCTGGCGGGAGGCCTTCGAGCTCACCAAGGTCGATGGCCTCTCGGCCAGCACCGCCGCGGAGGTCCTCGGGGTCACGCCCGGCACGGTGAAGATCCGCGCCCACCGGGCTACCGTCGCACTCCGCAAGGCGCAAGCGCAGCGAGATGAAGACACCATCGGGCGCACCGATGCACGACCAGACAAGACGGAGGCCCACCCGTGACGACACCCTCGGAAACCCTCAGACTCAAGGTACTCGCGGCGGCGAGCGCCCACCCGGCACCCCTTCGCGCCAGCCGCCTTCTGCCATCGCTCAGCCTGGCCGGGCTCTCGGCAGCCACGATGTGGGCGATCTTCCAACTCGTGGGTGGGGCCTCACGAACCGCCGGGCGCCCGTTCCTCACCGGAATCTGGCTGATGGCGGGCACCGGAGCGCTGGCCGCGTTGGCGAGCTGGCTCACACTCCCTCCACGCCGCTCGATGCTGTCGCGGCCGCGGGGCTTCCTGTGGGCGGTCATCGTCGGCGTGCCAGTGCTGGTTGGGGCCTGGCTCGGTCTCTGGCATTCGGCCTACCCAGACCCGTTCATTCGGTTGGGCTACCTGTGCTTCGCCCTGACCGTTGGAACCGCGCCCTGGCCTTTCCTCGTCCTCCGCGCCGCGAGCGCACGGCTCGATCCACGACATCCGCGACTCGACGGGGCTACCCTGGGGACTGCCTCCGGTGCCTGGGCCGCCGTGGTGGTCGAGGCATGGTGCCCGCTGGCAGCACCGGCCCACGTCGCCGTCGGCCACGTCTTGCCGCTCGTGTGCCTGGCACTCGCCGGAGCGCTCCTCGGCTCCCGGCTCCACCGCGAGGGAGTGACGTTGCAGGCGCGTCGTTGATGGCGGGCGCGGTCGAGCTCAGCCGATCTCGTCGTGGAAGCACTCGATGGTCGTCTCGAGGTGGAAGTTCGATTGCGACGTGTGCCGCTCGGCGTGGAAGGCGTCGAGCTGGTACTCGTTCCCCACCGAGATTCCGAGCTGGGCAGCCATGGCGTCGAAGTCGATGGTCCCGGACTCCGGGAGGTGAAGTCCCCCCAGGTCGAGCGCGAGGTGCTTGTTGACGAAGACCCAGACGTCGTC
>PMBV01000104.1 GCA_003153055.1 Myxococcales bacterium | reverse complement strand
CCGTCAGCCCCTATCCCGATTCAACGAGTGGAAGAGGCGATCGCCGAGGGAAACCCTGCCCTCTCGGTGGACACGAAGAAGAAGGAGTTGGTCGGTGACTTCAAGAACGGCGGCCAAAGGGCAATCCAGAGGAGGTCCAAGTTCACGACTTCTTGGACCCCAAACAGGGGCGTGTAAGCCCGTACGGCGTCTACGACTTAGCGAACAACGAAGCATGGGTGAACGTTGGAATCGACCACGACACCGGAGCGTTCGCGGTCGCGAGCATCAGGCGGTGGTGGCAAGAAATGGGGTCGCCCAGGTTTGCCGATGCTGGAAGCATCCTGATCACAGCGGATGGTGGTGGCAGCAACGGCTCGCGGCTCCGCCTGTGGAAGGTCGAACTCCAGAAGTTCGCCGACGAACTCCAGAAACCGATCACCGTCTGTCATTTCCCCCCGGGCACGAGCAAATGGAACAAGATCGAGCACCGTCTATTCTCGTTCATCACCAAGAATTGGCGAGGCAAGCCGCTCATCACGCACCAGGTCATCGTCAACCTCATCGGGGCAACGACCACGAAGACCGGCTTGAAGGTCAGGGCGGAGATCGACCCGAACCCATACCCCAAGGGCCGCAAGATCACCGACGCTGAGATGGCCGCGCTGAACATCACCCGCGACCACTTCCACGGCGAGTGGAACTACACGCTCCACCCGAGGATGCCGTGATCGACTTGTTTTCGGGTGGCCCCTAACTCCGCCCTCGAGGTGTGTCAGGTTCTGGACGGGCGGGTCGAGAAGGCCGGTTGTTCGTCCTTGATCTTGATCTCTTCTCACGGGTCAGCACCTGGCGCACCTCAGCTCTCACCCTCGGCGATGACGGGTCGCCAGCGCTGGTCGCCGAGGTGCGTGGAGCACCCTCTCGAAATGAAGCCCCGACTGCTCTCGAGCCTCGACACCCGGCCCAAAGTAGACATCCACTCAGGCTGACCCGGCCGGTACGGGCGCCCGCCCGGGCGCCCGGTGAGCGCCCGGGCTCGGCCGAACGCTCGGGCGCCGATCGCGCGTTGCCAACCCCTCGATCTCTCGAGGCGCCACGGGTGGACGGCCGGCGGCGTATTCCGGCACGCAGTGTGCTCTCCGCTGCTTCGAGCGCCTCGGCGCGTCATTCCTAACCAATGGAGAATCTCATGACTCACGACTCTCGGATCTCGTCTTCGGCACCCTCCCTCACGTCCCTGTCCCGGCTGTGGAAGTCGGCTGGGCTCACGGCGTGCGGATTGGTCATCGCGCTCTCTGGCATCGCGCGGGCGGACTGCTTCAGCGAGCTCGCGAACCTGCCTGCTGGGCACTATCGCACCACCCTCGCCGTGACGAACAACTCATCGGTGAGCTACGCGAGCTTCTGGGGAGACTCGTTGATGCAGCAGGCTTCGTTCGTGCCGTACTCTGGATGGGCGCACGCGCAATACACCCAGTACTTCAACGATCGGCGGGTGAGCAGCGGCGCCAATCAGTTCATCTGCCCTCAGGGTTTCTCGGTCTCGGCGGCCGACACGACGGACCTGTATGTTAATGCGAGTGGCTATGTCTATCTTTACAACGACACGTGGCACTTCTCCGAGTCGGCACAAGGCATGTGCCTGGGGGCCAACATCTTCACCTTCTCGGTCTCGGGGACCACGGTGCTGGTGAGCTTCGGCCCGCTCCAGACGAGTCCCGTCGTGCACTGAAGACTCGGGGCGGCGCTCGGGATTCCTTGGGCTCACGGGCCTCGCCCTCCCCAGGCGGTGGGGCCGCCCCGCGCGGCCTCCCGTCACCGGGGAACCCGGGCAAGGCCTGCCGCCGGCCATCACCGCGTCACCTGAGACGACGTAGCCGATGGCTGGGACGCGCCTCCTGGAGGGTCACTGGCCTTCGGCCTCTCACTCAGCACCAAGGCCATCGCGAAGAAGGCTGCGCGAGACTGCAATCAGGGAGGCGTCGGGAGCGAGATGATACCGCCACCGCATGGCCCGGAATACTCGCCCACAGTGACGAAGACGCGCCCGTTCGCGACGGCAACGTCAGTGATGGAGCGCTGAGTTCCCAAGTCGTACCAGTGGAGCACCGCTCCGCTCCTCGACAGATGCACCAGGAGGCCATGCCTGCGACCTTGCCACAGGTCGTCCTTCGTCCCAGCGGCGAGGGAAGCGCCGTTGGAATCGTCAGCGCCAGTGGACGTCAATTGGAAGGAGGACCAGGCGCCCGACTCGTAGGCCCACACTCTGGAGTCTGCCCCCGTCACCAGAAACCTGTTGCGGGTCTCAGCGAGCACTGCCGCCCAGTCGCCACTTGGCCACGAGGTGGGCCCTTGGATCGTGGTGAAGGCATCGCCGATCATTCTGACGATGAGCCCGCCGTTCCCCACCGCGATCGCAGCGCCGTCCTGCCCGACCGACACCGCCCGAAGGTCTCCTCCGAGCTGGAGTACCTGATGCCAGTCTCCGTCGGCGTGCTTCCGAAATGCCTGCGCCGTGCCGTCTTGAGAGCCGACCGCATAGACGGTGTCGCCCCGACCGTGCACTGACGTCAGCCACGTGAGAGCGACCTCGTCGAGCACACCCCCATCGAGCCCGATCAACCTCTGGGGCTCTGCGCTGCCGGTCGACGGATCGAAGCGTATGAGCTGGGGGTCTCGACCAGCGATATAGACGCTCCCACTGGGGTTCTCCCACCCGGCAAACCGCTGCCCTTCGTAGGCGAAGACGGCACCCTCGGTCCTGGCGAGCTCTTCCCAGCCACCATCGACGCGTCGGAGGATGGCGCCGGTGGCACCCACTGCGAGGAGCCCTCCGTCGGCCAGCGGGACGAGGCCGTTGAGTTGGTAGTGGTCGACCAAGAGCGGGGTCCAGCCGTTCTCGGCGGAGCGAAAGACACCTCCACTTTGCGAGACCGCGACCACGCCTCCATCAGGGGCAACCGCCAGAGCCTGGAGGTTCGTCTCGGCGCCGGGGACCGAATCCTCGTGGCACAGCCCCAACGCGTCGCAGCGGAGAATTTGATTCCAACCCGGCAACAGCAGTCGGTCTCCTCCCGGCGCGACGGCGATGGAGAACACGCGGCCCCCGGCCCAGCGACTGGTGCCGGCGTCGGGAAGGCGCCGGACGAATCGTGTCCCTCCTGTGTCGTCTCCGCCAGCCCACCAGAGCTCGCCGTCTGAGCCGCCCGACAGGGCGTCCACGGAGGTGCAATCGGTGTCGCCGCCGTCGAGCTCGAGGCAGGTGGGCCGCTCAGATGCGACCTGGCCATCAGACGTGAGGCGGTACAGCTCAAGGCCGTCGGAAGCCCAGGCCTCGGAACTGGAGATGACCCCAAGGCTGCGCATCAAGCGGTCGCCCGGCACCGTGGCGACTTGTGGGGCTGATTGAGAGCCGAAGGCTGTGCGTCGCACGATGCCGCGAGACTCCAAGAGCCAGTACTGCGCATCGACCACCCCGACGGCTACGAAGTCTCCATCACCCATCGTGGCCTCGCCGTACCCGCCGTCAGGGTACACGCGGCCGACGTAGCCGCCTCTCCCGACCACCAGCGCCCTTTCGGACTCACCAGCGATGGCTGTCAGCGGGTCTTCGCTCGCGCTCCCTCCCGACCGCGAGTTGAGGCCGAGACGAATCGTCCACCTGGCCCCATCGTAGCGCAGCAATACGCCGCTCTCGCCCACCACCCAAATGTCGTGCCCATCGGTCCACACCGAATGAAAGGGATTGGTCGGGGCTGTCGGCCACTCCCAGCAGTAGCCTCCATCGGCGAGACAGGCGCCGAAGATCGGCACGGCAGGCCCGCCAGGAGAGCCTCCGTCACGAGCGCCCTCAGCAGAGCCACCGTCGAGCCGTCCGTCAGAACCGGCGTCGGAGCCTGGTGCTCCTTCCTCTGGAGTCGTGTCGCCGGTGGAGACACAGATCCACTGAGCAGAGCATGCGTACCTCGGCAAACAGCCCCCGTCAGGGGCGCACGGGCGTCCCTCGAGGGTGGCGCGGTAACACCCTGTCGAAAGGACCATCACGACCATCGTACGCCAGCGTGTCATCCAGGTCCTCCCGTGGGCCTTCCAGGCGACGCCTTCTACCAGAAGAGACGGTGGGGACTCGACGGGTACGTCGACACGCTCGTGACCATGGACGCTCGGTGGAGACGTGTCGTCGTCGTACGAGGTCGACCCAGCGATGCCAGCGGGCCTGAGCCTCGACCCGCACACCGGTGTCATCACAGGCACGCCCACGACGCCGCCGTTGACGGCCAGTGTCACCACCCGTCACACCGTCACGGCGATTGGCTCAACGGAGGACCGGGCGACCGCGACGCTCACCATCACGGTGAACCCGGCCACGGGCGTTGACGGCCAGGTCAGAGCCATCGCCGTCGCCAACGACGGCACAACGTACCTCGGAGGGAGCTTCGCCCACGTGGGGCCCATGGCGGGCGGGTTGGTGCCCATCACCACCTCCACCGGTACGGTCCTCGCGCGCCCAGCCGTCGCTGGCGAGGTCCGCGCCGCGGCACCCGACGGCGCTGGGGGGTGGTACGTGGGCGGGAACTTCTCGGCCGTGGGACGGGCGCCGATGAAGAACCTGGCCCACCTCTTTCCCGACGGCGGCCTGGACACTGCGTGGAGCCCAGCGGTCGACGGCGTCGTCTGCTCGCTCGCGGTGAGTGATGGCACCGTCTACGCGGGGGGCTCCTTCAACAAGGTGGGTGACACCACGCGACTCCAAC
This sequence comes from Myxococcales bacterium, assembly GCA_003153055.1. The sequence continues at coordinate 30,449 of PMBV01000104.1, read as the reverse complement.
TCGCCGCCATCGACTCCGCTGGAGACCCGACCGCATGGGCACCGAACCCCAACGGCGAGGTCTGCGCCATCGCCGTGAGCGGCGACGCCGTCCACGTGGGCGGCGCCTTCACCATGGTTGGGACCGTTCCTCGAAACCACCTCGCTGCCATCGACTCGACTGGCAAGGCCGCCTCGTGGGCCCCTGACACCAACGGCTACGTCTACGCGCTGGCCCTCAGTGGCACCACGGTGTACGCGGGCGGCGACTTCACCACGGCCGGTGGCCAACCTCGCGGCTACCTCGCCGCCGTCGGTGTGGACGGCGCCCTCTCCTCATGGAGCCCCCAGGCCATCGGCTACGTCAACACCCTCACCGTCAGCGGCACCACGGTGTTCGCCGGAGGCGACCTCATCGCCGTCGATCTCGAGCCGGCGGCAGGCTTCGCCCGGATCCCGCGGTAGACAGACGTTGCCCTACCAGACCAACAACACCACTCCCGCCCCGCCAAACGCGACGGCTCCACCGAAAGCGCCGATGCCGGACCCCAGCAGGGTGTTCGCGTGGTTCACCGCCTGGTCGTAGGGCGCGGTCTCGACCTGCGCGATCTTTCCAGTTTGGCTATAGGCGTCCCGGCTCACCTTGACGAGCACCGCCCCGGCCACGACGGCGGCCGCCGCGACCGCGAGCAGCACCACTCCCGGCGCCTTCGAGCGCGCGGCCTCCTGAGGAGCTGGCGGCGAAGGAGGCGCCACCGGCGGCTCCAGCTTCCGGTCGAGGGCGAGCCTCACCACCTCGGCGACCATCGCTGGGCTCGCCACCGCCGCTTCGGTGACCGGCACCCGCCCGGCAGCGCCGCTTCGAAACACCCGGGCCCCCACCGTGCCTCCGACCGCTACCGCCAACACCTCATCGACCTTGCACCAGGTCATGAGCTCCGCCGCCGCTGCCGTGGGCTCTCCCTGCCGAAACCCGGACGCCAACGCTGCGCGAAGGGCCCGGTAGCTCCGCCCCTCGGAAGACTCCGAGGGAGCGAACGTCACCCGCTCCAGATCGCCGAGGAGCTCCGATGGGTGCTCCTCGACGCCCGGCGCGACGAAGGTGAAGAAGTGCCGGCCCGGCCGGACATCGCTCAACGTCACCGGCGTCAGCCCGACGAGTTGCCCGTCGACCCAGACCCAACCCGGCGGCCCGTCGCGCTCCAGCCTGACGGTCCTCGGCGGCGCGGCGGTGACGAGCTGCCTCGTCTGGGCAAACCACGCCTTCTCCTGTGAGTTCCACCCTCGAGGCACCGTCAGCTTGGAGTCGAGCAGGAGCGCCTGGGTGAGCTCGGCCGTTCCGCGATCTGCGACCTCGAGCGCGTGCTTGATGGCCGCGAGGTGGAGCAGGAGCTCGAGCACCACCCCCTTCAGAGCACGGAAGTCAGGGGCACGGAGCTCGGCCAGGGCGGCCTCGGCGCGCTGCCTCGCCTCGGGGTACTCGAGGCGACCGACGGAGGCCTTCACCGCCTCGAGCGCAGCCTTCCCTGCCTCGAGCTGGCGCGCGGTGCGCTCCGCGGCCTGAGGTGCATACCTCTCGACGGGGTCGATGATGGCGAGCCGCGGGTCCTTGGCGAGGGATTCGGTCAGGGCCCGCTCGAGCTCCAGGGCCGCTCGCTCCGCTCCCTCCTCGGTCGGCACCACGACGAGCGCCACGCGCGTCACCGCCGCGCTCGCCGCGTGAGCCAACAACGCCACTGTGAGTCCGCCGATCCAGGCCCGACGCGCGTCCATGGCCCCTCCGCCGACGACTTCTAGCAAAGGCAATCCCACGCGGGGGAAGTCCACGCTCGCATACGCGGGGCGTGCCGGTGATGAAGCGTGGTAGACTCGATGGACCTCTCGGGGAGACGGCGTGCCTGGTCTTGACGACAATCGACTCGAAGGCCACCGGAGCCGCCAAGGGGAGCTAGGCCACGAAGGCTTGCTCTCGTCGGGAGATATGGTCGGGGACCGACTGGTCGTGCAGCGGCTGCTCGGCAGCGGCGGCCTGGGAAACGTGTACGAGGTGATCCACAAGTTCACCCGGCACCGGCGAGCCCTGAAGGTCCTCAGAGCCCGCTTCCGTCGCAGCGCCGAGGTGGTCGACCGTTTCCTCCGCGAGGCGTCGGCCGCCGGGCGCATCGGCAACCCCCACATCGTCGAGACCTTCGACGCCGGCTACCTCGACGACGGCTCGCCGTTCATCGTCATGGAGTTTCTCGAGGGCAAGCCGTTGAACGAGGTGCTGCGAGAGCACGGCCGGCTCGATTCCCAGCTGGCGGCGGCGCTGATGGCGCAAGTGTGTACGGCGGTCCAGGCAGCGCACGACGCCGGCGTCATTCACCGCGATCTGAAGCCTGAGAACCTCTTCCTCACCGAGCGCGACGGGCGCGCCTTCATGAGGGTGCTCGACTTCGGCATCTCGAAGTTCGAAGCCGAGGAGGGAGAGCTCATCACCACCACCCGCTCCGGCATCACGATGGGGACGCCGCTGTACATGGCGCCCGAGCAGCTCGAGAACGCCAAGAACGTCGATGTCCGCTCCGACGTGTACAGCCTGGGAGTCATACTCTACCAGCTCATCTCGGGTGCCCTGCCGTTCAGCGCCGATGGAGTGGTGGCGCTCGCCATTCGCGTCTTCGAGGGGCGCCACTCGCCGCTTCACGCCATCGTGGAGAACGTTCCCCGCTCGCTGAGCGACGCTGTCGACAAGGCCATGAGCGTCTCTCCCGCCGGCCGCTTCCAGAGCGCCCGGAGCCTGGGTGAGGCGCTCCTGCAGTTCGCGCACAACCGTAGGGTCCCCGAGCTCCTCGAGTCCGGGGGAGCAGGGACGCTCGCTGGCCTCGGTGTGGCTTCGCAGCCCGGCGTCCCGGGGCTGGTGGCGACCCCCTTCGCGTCCACGAGTGCCAGCGCTGGGCGGTCGACTGGCCTGTGGGTCGCCGCCGCCTTCGTCGCGGGATTGGCGCTGGTCCTCGGCGGATTGCTGGCGTCATCCAAGCAGCCCGCGGGCTCTGGTGACGACCCCATGCGCGTGCCCTCTCTCGTCGCGCACGTGGGTGAATCGAAGACGAGCTCGGGCGCTGGAGACCTCGACGCGGGGCTCGTCCTGGCGAACCTGGAACAACCAGCGCCACGCCAAGAGCTGACGGATTCGCCGCCTCGCGAGCAGCCCCGCGCCGTGCTCCCCGCGCCGCAGCACGAGGGCGCGCCACGAGCAGTCGCGGGAGGCGCTCGGACCAGCCGCCCACCCCGGTTGGGCACGGTCGAGATCGCCTGCCAGCCAGTCTCGTGTAGCGTTTCGGTCGACGGGAAGCCGTTCGGGGAGACGCCGCTGCTCAACCGGCAACTCGTCGTCGGCACCCACACGGTGGTCCTGACCAACAGCGAGACGGGGCTGTCGCAGACTCGGAGCCTCGAGGTGAAGGCGGCGGGGACGACCAAGCTCATCGTCCCGTTCTGACGACCTGGGCGGCGGCGCTGGCACCTGGCGCGGCAGCTGGGATAATGCGGCAGACCAGAGGAGATACAATGAACGACGAGCGCGGTGGGGGGACAATGCACTCCAGGCCAGCCGGGAAAGCGCGTGCTGGCCTCGAGGGCATCGCAGGGGGTCCTCACGGCTCGGTCGACACGCTCGACCATCTCGGCACGACGACAGACGGTGCCTCGGGTGAGATCGGCGGAATACTGGTCCGCCTCCTCAGCGCAGACGCTCCGGCAGCGCCCTCGACGCTCTGGCGTCTTGATGAGATCGACGAGATCACCATAGGCCGGGCTTCGCCGGACGGCGAGGCCCCGGGGAAAGGGGCCCTGTCCATCGGGCTCGACGACCCCTACGCCTCGACTCGGCACGCGGTAGTGACGCGGCAGGGGGCCCGGTGGCTGGTGCGCGACGCGGGGTCGAAGAACGGCACCTTCGTCGACGGCCAGAGGCTCGAAACGAACCAACCGGTTGCGCTCCAAAACGAGGCGCTGCTTGAGGCCGGCCACACGTTCTTCCTCTTTCGTGCGGGGGCGCGAGGCAACCTCGAGATTCCCTCCATCGTCGCCCCTCGGCCCAGCGCCGAGCCGGCCACGCTCAACCCCGAGTGGGGCCTCGAGCTCGAGCGCTTCGACCGGCTTGCGCCAACCCAACACGGGGTGCTCATCGTGGGAGAGTCGGGGGTCGGCAAGGAGGTGCTGGCGCGCCGGCTCCATGAGCGCTCCGGCCGCTCGGGGCCGTTGGTGCCAGTGAACTGCGCCGCGCTGGCCGAGAGCCTCCTCGACGATGAGCTCTTCGGTCACGTTCGCGGCGCCTACTCGGGTGCCAAGGGTGACCGCGAGGGCCTCATTCGCGCCGCGCACCGGGGCACGCTCTTCCTCGACGAGGTCGAGGAGATGCCCGCTTCACTTCAGGCCAAGCTCCTGCGGGTGCTCGAGGATCACACCGTGCGCCCGATCGGGTCGGAGGCCTCGACGCAGGTCGACGTGCGGGTCATCGCCGCCGGGAATCGTGACCTCCGCGCCATGGTGACTGAGCAGGCCTTCCGCGCCGACCTCTTGGCCCGGCTCGCGGGCGTCCTGGTTCACGTGCCCCCGCTGCGTCGCCGCCGCGAGGACCTGGGCCTCCTCATCCGCGCGATCCTCGGCGAGGCAGCCGAGCGCGTGCGCTTCGACATGGCGGCGCTGCGCCTGCTGCTCCTGCACCCCTGGCCGCTCAACGTGCGAGAGCTCAGACAGGCCCTTCTGGTCGCCCTCGATTTGGCGGGCACCGAGAAGCCACACACCGTCATCAAGCCGCGCCATCTCCCGGCGACCCTCCGCGAGTCTGAGGCCCCGACGCCGTCGGAGGGAGCCGCGCGGAAGCGGCCGGTCCTCTCGGTGGAGGACGAACGGCTGCGCGCCGAGATCCTGGCCCTCCTCGAGCGACACCCCGGCAACGTGGCAGCCGTCGCACGAGAGCTCAACCGCCCGCGCTCCAGCGTGCAGCGGCTCATGGCTCGGCTGGGCATCGACCGGGGGGCCTAGCGCGCTGCCCTGGCTTGCGCCAAACCCTACCGCAGACCCGGGCGCCCACCGTCTTCTCGTGGGCGCCCAGGGCACGCGGAGCCCATGTCAGCGTTGATGTGCTCGAGCCCGCGCCGGAGGCCTCTGAAAAGCAGAGCGTCGACGGCGCTGGTTTCGCCACGGCACGCGCGTTGCTCTGCCTCGCCTCATCATGGTGCTCCAAGTCCTCGTGATGTGGTTCATCCTTGATGTGGCGTTGGTGCTGCTCTGGTCAGCGTGGCGAAAGAGCCAGCGCCCCGACGAAGAGGGCGAGGAGCCGGCGGCACGAGCTCCACCAGAGACGCGCGCTCCTCCCTACTCGCCGCCAGCGCGCCTGTCCTCGACGCACATCATCGACCCACATCGCTGACACTCGCTCCCGATGCCAAGCCGTCTTGGCGTCGTCAGAGCGGCCGTCGCACGCCGGCGTCGTCACCGCAGCGCGCGAGCCCACGCCTCTTCAGTCACGACGAGCTCGGCGTTCAGCTCAGTGCATACCTCGGCATGGGCCCCAGCCGCCGGGGGCATGCACGCTCGGCCCCAAGCTGCCGCTGCCCAACTGCGGCGACGTCACCCCACCGCAGAACCTCGCATTCACCGAGACCGCTCCCGACGTCTGGAAGGTCGAGCCCTCCTCTGACCCGACCAGCATCGTCCTCCGCGCCATCGCGCCCGGCGAGGGCGGCGTTCGCGTGACCGCCGACAACGCCGCTGGCGCGTCCACTCACCGAGCGAGCCTCCGTGACCGCGCCAAGGTTGGTCTGGGTCTCGCACTTCGCCAGCGCCGAGCGGGGGCCTGCGGCTCTTCCTCCATTGCCTCACCACCCTCCGGAGTCGCCCGAGCCACTGGCGACAAACACCGTGGCCACCCCGAGGCCAGTGCCATTGAAGACCGGTCCGACCACCAGCGCGCTGGCGTCGCCATCGACCGCGACACCCCCGCCGAAGTATGCGTCCTGGCGGGTGCTGGACGCCTTGAGGTAGGCATCCGAGGTCCAGCGGGTGCCCCCTCGCAAGTAGGTGTACGCCGCCCCGGCGCTCGGCATCGAGTTGTCGGTCTGGCGACCTCCGACGCCAATGGCGCTGCTGCTCTCCTGCGGCGCGCCCACCAGCAGGGTGCTGCCCGCGCCGCTCAGTGAGACGGCTCTGCCGAAGAGATCATACTGATCTGGATTGGTCGCCTTGACGTACGCCTGCTGAGCCCAAGTCACGTCGCTGCGCGCGAAGACGTAGACCGCCCCTGCGCTGCGGAGGCTGTCGTCGGTCTGGTCGCCTCCGACACCGCTGGCCTTGCTGTCCTCGTAGGGCGCTCCAATGGCCAGGGTCGAGCCATCGGAAGCGAGCGCGACGCTGGCGCCAAAGGAGTCGCCCGCGCCGGTGTTGGAGGCCTTGATGTACGCCTGCTGCGTCCAGCGCGAGGCCGTACGGGCGAAGAGGTAGACGGCGCCGCTGGACGAGGCAGTGTTGTCCGCCTCGTCACCGCCTACCCCGGTGGCCGCGCTGCTCTCGCCGGTCGCCCCCACTGCCAAGGTGTTGCCGGTGGCATCGAGCGCCAGGGCGGTCTCACTGAAGTTGTCCCAGGCCTCGGCGTTGGACGCCTTGAGGTAGGCCTCCAGCGGCCAGCTGCCGCCGTGGCTGACGTAGACGTACACCGCGCCCGCGTTGGAGGCATTGGTGTCGGTCTGCGCCACGCTGAAGACCCCCCTCGCGCTGCTCGACTCGCCATAGGCGCCGACCGCGAGCGTGGCACCGTCGCCGCTCAGCGCGATGCTGTTGCCGTAGTAGGTGGAGAACGCGGCGTTGGGGGCTTTGAGGTACTTCTGCTGCGACCAGGTCGTGCCGCTCCGCCGGAAGACGTAGGCCGCGCCGCTGTAGTCGAACCCGGTGCCCTCGCATTGGGCGCCGATGGCCAGGGTGTTGCCGTCGATGCTGAGCGCGACGCTGGTGCCGAAGGCATTGAAAAGGTGGTTGTTCGACGCCTTCACATAGGCCTGCCATGTCCAAGTGCTGCTCGTGCGCGAGAAGACGTAGACGGCCCCGCTCCCAGAAGTGTCGAAGTCGCTCGGCGTGATATTCACTCCGGAGGAGGTGCCCGACTCGTTTGGCGCGCCGATGGCCAGAGTGCTGCCGTCTCCGCTCAGCGCCATCGCCGACCCGAAGCCCTCGCCGGACGTCGGCCCCTCGAAGCGCCACTGCTCCACGAAGGGGAAGACGACCACCACGACGTACGTGCGCTGCGCGCCAGTCTCGGCGGTCACCGTTACCTTCAACTCGGTCGTCGGGGACGTGAGCGCCACGGCGCGCGAGCCACGCTCCAGGCCGATGCCATTGACCTGCACGGTCGTATGGGTTGGCTGTGCGGCCGCTGGCGTCACCGAGACCGAGCTGGTCATCGAAGGCACCTCCAAAGCGTACAGGACTGTAGCGGGCGAGAAATTGAGCGACCCCGGCGTGATGGACAGGTCGGTCAGACTGGGCACACTCCACTGGCAGGTGCCGCCGTCGCCAATGAAGCCGGTTTGGCAGACACAGCTCGGTGAACCCCCTGAGCTCGTGCAGGTCGCGTCCGACGAGCACCCACCGTTGTTCGCCGCGCACGGATCGCTCACCCCACCGCCACCGCCAGCACCGATGCCACCTCCGGCCTCTCCTGCGTCTCCTCCGTCCTCTCCTGCGTCTCCTCCGTCCTCTCCTGCGTCTCCTCCGTCCTTGCTTCCCTCCCTGCTGTCAGCGAGAAGGTCGTCTCCGCTATCCCCGACGAGCACACACACCCCGGCCGCCACGGTCGCGTGGGAGCAGACGTGCCCCGGGAGACAGCTGCCATCGGACTCACACGGTCTGGGGACCGAAAGGTCTTCGGAGTAACAGCCAGCAAGACACCCAAGAGCTGTGATGGCGGCCGACATGTACCACTGGTTCATGAGGTGCTCCCCTGTGCTGCGCTCACCATACCAACGCGACTCCAACGCCCGCGGCGATGGCCGCCCCGCCGAAGACGCAGAGGCTCGAGGAGGCCAACTGGTTCGCCGCTTGGATTCCCTGATGGTACGTCACCTGTCCGACGTCGGAGCCCTGCACCCGATCGGAGCTCATGCGGCCGGCGATTGCCAGGACGGTACCGGCGGCGACGGCCGCCGCGGCCACCGAAAGCAAAACGATGCCCGGAGCTCGGCTCCTCGGCGGCTGGGCCTCGACGGCGAGCCCGCCCTGACTCGCGAGCGCGATGGCTCCCGAAACCTTCGGCGCTGGCACCGGCAGCCCTGGTCTGAGATCGAGCGCCTCCAACGCCTCCAATGCTCGCTGGGCGACCATCAGCGGAGTCGCGGAAGCGTCGAGCTCGAGCTCCGAGGACTCGACCGCCGAAAAACAGGAGACCTTCGAGGGACGCTGCGCGGTCAGCGAGACGACGATGGCCACCTCCGCCCCGGTCCACGCCAGCAGCTCGACCGCTGCCCCTGGCACTCCTCGACGAAGCGCGGAGGCCAACGAAGCCATCAGCCCGAGCCAGGCGTGGCCCTCGGGGCTGAGCGGGCTGGTGAACGTCACCCGCGCGAGCGTGCCGAGCAACTCCGAGCGGTGCTGAGGCTCGGCCCCGACCGCGGCGAAGGTGATGAAGTGACGCCCCGCGGGGACATTCGAGATGGTCACCGGCGCCAGCCCCCGGAACCTCCCGTCGAGCCAGACCCAGCCCGGGCCGCCCGACGAGTCGATGGTGACGGGGCTCGCCCTCCGCGCCACGGCCATCGCGTGGCGGGCGCCCAAGAACCACGCCCGCTCGGCGGAGTTGAGACCCCGCGGCACCGCCAGCTCCGGCTCGATGACCAGCGCACGCACGAGCTCCGAGGCGCCGCCGTCGTCGACCCGCAGCGTGTGCTTCACCCGAGCGAGGTCGACCAGGAGCAGGAGGTAGACTTCCCGCAGGCTGCGAAAGTCCGCAAACCGCAGCGCCTCGAGCGAGACCTCGGCGCGGGCCCGTGCGGCGGGCAGCTCGAGTCGATCGGCCAACGCAGACACCTCCTGCTCCGCGCTCCTGGCCTCCTCCAGCTGCGCTGCGGTGAGCTTGAGGCTCGCCGGGGCGTAGCGCGCGCTCGGGTCTATCAGGTCGAGCCGAACGTCTTCGGCCAGCGAGGCAACTGCCGCCCGCTCGAGCTCCAGCGCGGCGCTGGTGTCCTTCGCGTCCGTCGGCACCACCACGAAGGCGACGCGCTTCACCACCGCACCGGCGCTGCCGGACACCACGAACGCCAGCGCCACCACCAGCTTCAGCTGCCAGAGACGCATCGATCCTCCTGACCTCGCGGCACCTCCCCGGTGCCGTCATGCGGACCTACAGGTGAACCGAGCCACAGTCTACCGCGCCACACGTGGGCACGGCTTGAGACGGACGAGCGACGCCCACGACCCAACTGGCTTCGGAGGGCTCGAATCCATTCCGCGCCACCGAGGCCCACCAGCGCATTCAATGGAACCAGAGGCGCGTCGGCCTTGGCCTCCGTCTTCCTCCTCGTCGCGGCGGCCCACCGCGGGTATCGTGGGCCGGCACGCAGGTCTACGAAGCGAAGCCCGGAGCAGCCTGTGCGGCGCCGCCGTCAAGCTACCGTCGGAGGGATCCCGAGGCGACGGTGCTGCATGAGGTGGTGAGGGAGCACCTCTCTACCTTTCTGCTGGACTGCGCGCAGGAGGGTGGGCTGCCCGCTTCGTCGAGAAGGACACTAGAATGGGGGGCCCGCTCGTTGATGACGTTTGAACCGGTGCGATACCTCGTCTCCCATGGAGGGCCGTTCGGATGCCCCGGCTGGGCACGGAAACTGGGCGCCCGGCGGGCGCCCAGGCCTTCTCGCCTCGATTCCCTCCGATTCCCACGGCCACGAACTGGCATGGCTTCTGCTTTGCGAGGCTCCACGGAGGCGGGATGGCAGTCACACGAGATTGGAACAAGACCCCGTGGCGCGATTGGCATCGTTGGCCCGACAAGCCGCCGGTGTTCTACATCAAGCCCGGGACCGAAGAGGATTCGCTCGAGCCCTCGGGGCTCCCGGCCGCGGAGCCGCGGCGCTTTTCGTTGCGCGTGGTCGACGAGATCGGCGATCCGGTCGCCGGGCTTCGGGTCGCCTATGACGTCGGCGGCGATCGTCGAACCGTCTTGACCGGAGAAGCCGGCGACTCGGCCTTCCAGTCGACCTCGGCGCGCACGGCCAGCGCCGCCCTTCCGGATCTCGACACGATTCGCGGGCTGCTCGAGGGGCGTTGGGTGGACGCGCGTGAGCCGAAGCAGCTCAGCGGCGCGAACGTGATTACCCGCGAGTTCGGGGAGGCGCTGCTCGACCCGATCTCACTGGAGCATGAAGCACCAACCACGCTCGTCATCACTCCGGCGATGACCTGGGTCGGCTTCCAGCTCGTCGATGACGAGGGCGAGCCGATGGCTGGCCAGCGGTACCGCCTCGTGACGCCGAGCGGAGAGGTCCTCGATGGGACGCTGGATTCGAACGGCGCGGCCACCCACGAAGGACTGGCCCGGGGGACATGCCAACTGTGTCTCGTCCCCACCGACGAGGAACAGACAGGTGGTCGGCGTGCGTCTCGCGAGTGCATCGGGGACGGCGGGTCTCGAGGCCAAGACCTCCGGTGACGACGTTCCCGCGGCGCTCGAAGAATCGCCCTCGGCTTCAGGGACCTCGGATGGCGGCGCCGACGGCGGAACCACCGAGCCCGACTCGATCGCCGTGGATAACATCCGTGCCCCGACCGCCGAGGAGACCGACGCTATCGCCGACGCCGAGAACGAGCGGGCCTGGGCGCTCGCGGAGGCGCTGCGCATGGTCAACGCCATGCTCGCCAAGCAACCGGAGGACGACACCGACGACGGCTCGGGTGCGCCGACGTTGACGCCCGATGATCAGCGCGTTCTCGACACCGCGGGACGGTGGCTGTACACGCCTCGACTCGGCGCGGAGTTCTGGGACGCGTTGACAACTGCACGTAATCTGATCAGCGGCAATCAAGAACTCTCAGCCCAGGCGCAGGTCGACACCGCGACGAACGACTTCGCCTACGTCTACGGCGAGGGCACCGTCAGCACAGGCATCTTCTTCTGCATGCCGTTCTTCGCATCCAACTCTGACTGTCGAAGAGAAGTGGTGACCCATGAGTACTTTCACTTCCTCGGGCTCGACCACTTCTATTCGACGTCACAGACGAGCGAAGCGTTGCGGTGCGCGCACCACATGGCCGAGTTCGTATTTGATCTGACGACCGGATGCGTGTTGGGCTGCCAGGGGACGAAGGCGATATGCCGGAGGTGACCGGCCCCGGTGGGGCCGACTTGGCGGCGCCCGACTGGGTAGGGGAGCGCGGAGTCGACGCCCTGCCAGGCACCGCGGGTCGAGCGCGGCGGCTCAGTTCGGGAAGGTGAATGTCAGCGTCTGGGGCTCGAGCGCCGCGCCGGGCACCGAGACGCGGAGCTGGGCCTGGCCCTGACCAAGGGGGCCCTGGCCCGAGCGCGCTCCCGTGCGCATGAGGGTCTCGACGAGCTGGCGGGTCGTTCGCTGGGAGACCGACGCGCCGGTGGCGTCGACGAGGTCGACCACCGTCGGGGTGAGGTCCTCGATCAGGAACTGGGCGCCGTAGACTTCAGAGTCGCCGGCCCAGGCGCGCAGGCGCACGCTGACGAAGGTCGAGGTGAGCTCGGTCTGCTCAGTGGAGAAGCTCGTGATCGCCGAGCTCTCCAGGAGCGACAACGGCACCGTGGCGCTCCAGGCCGTCGCCCCGGAGCCGCCGAAGCTCACGTCGAGCGATGCCTGACCAGGCGAGGCGGGGACCGCGACGGTGACTTCGCGGTCAATCCCAACCTCTGAAGGCAGGGAGAGAATCGTCAGCCCCTCGGCGGCGATCTCCGAGTCGCGCCCCGGCACACACAGCGCCGCCCCGGCGGCATCGACGACACTGGGTATGAGAGACAGGGTGGAGCCGGTGGCGAGGGCGGGCTTGGTGAGCCATTGCTTCGACACCACCCAGTCGTCGGCAACCCAGGAGAGCACCGCCGAGCTGGGCGCGACCGCGCGGAGGTTCAGTTCGGCGCCACCGGCGTTGTCGGCGGTCACGCGCACGCCGCCCTCGCCGGGCGCGATGGCGCGGAGCACGATGCTGGTCGGGTCAGAGGAGGGCTCGACCTTCCAGACGTCTGGAGCGGTCTCGGTGAAGGCGAGGTTCTGCGGTGCGGTGAAGTCGCCGCAGTTGGGCAGCGGCAGCTTGGGTCCGAGCGTACATGCGCCCGGCCCGCCGGCGGCGAAGAGGTTCACGCGGACGGCCGAGCCTACGGCCCACGCGACGCCGTCGGACGTGCCAGGGTAGCCCGAACAGACACGCGGACTGTCGACGCTGGCGAAATCGAAATGAATGGTGTGCGTGCCACAGGCGGCGAGGGCGAGGAGTGGGACCAGCATCGCGACCCGCCGGCCGCTGCGCTCGTTCGGCATGACGCCTCGGCCCGGGTGCCCACCGTGCCGTCGCACTCGGTGCGTCTCCTCGACGACCGCGGCGAGCTCGAGGACTCGCGGGGGTCGGTCAACCTCATTGCTCATCATTCGTCTCCTGGCAGTGGGGGCGGCTCACGACGGCTCCATGTGAGCGGCTCGCAGGGGAACTCACCTACGAGTTGAGCTTCACCAGCCCCGATGAGATGCTCACCGTCGCTGGACTGCTGATCGTGACGTTCTTGGTGCCCGAGACCGTCGCGTCCGCGTCGAGCAAGACCTTGCTCCCGCTGGACGACTGGACCAAGGCATTGACGTCAAGCACGATCTTGGTGTCACCGGACTGCACCAGAGCATTGGCGTCGAGGACGACCCTGCTCTTGTGCTTCGACTGGGCCAGGACGTTGGCGTCGAGCATGATTGCTGAGCCACCGCCCGACACGATTCTGATTGCGTTGGGCTCCATGATGATCTTGCTGTCGCCACACTCGAGGCTGATCGATCGCGGGGCCCTGATGACGACGAGCTCAGTGGCGTCGAGAATGTGCTTTCCGTCGACGAACAACATGCTTTCCACTGGCCCCTCACCACCACCTGAGACCGTGATGTGCCGGTGTCCGTCGATGACGACCGTCTCGTCCTTCGCGACATGCCGGGTCCGACCGCCGCTCACCTTGAGCGATTGGTCACCACCGACGCCCTCGGCCTGGTCTCCTCCAATGGAGATCGCCTCGCGCCCGTTGACCTGGAGCGCGTGGTCATTCTTGATGAGCTCATTCATGTCCTTCTGTGCGTGGACGTAGATCTCCTCGGAGCCCTTGGCGTCTTCGAAGCTGATTTCGTTGTAACCGTCGCTGTCCGGTGTGCTCCTGGTTCTGATGACCGAGCGCGTCTTGCTGTCTCGCCTCTTCCCGCTGCCAGACTGCGGGTGCTGCCCCGTCAAATCATACGGGGTTGGGTGGGCGCCGTTGTAGAGCGAGCCGACGACCAGTGGCTTGTCTGGGTCGCCCTCGAGGAACGCCACCACCACCTCCTGGCCCTTCCTGGGAACGAAGAGAGCCCCGTACCCCATGCCCGCGGAGAACTGAGCCACGCGGATCCAGCAAGATGACTTGATGTCGTTCTTTCCTTGCCTGTCCCAGTGAAACTGGACCTTGATGCGCCCGTGTGCGTCGGTGGTGACGTCCTCGTGCGCTTCCCCCACGACGATCGCCGTCTGTAACGTCTGAATGGCTCGGCGCGGTGGCCGTTGGAGGCGAATGAGCACGTCGGCCGGTACGCAGTGGAATGTGTTGGTGTATTGCACCTCGGTCGCGTCGCCGGCGAAGGAGCCCTCGGCCTCGTTTCCCGGTCGCACCCCCTGGTGGCTCGCTCCGATGATGAGGTAGTTCTGGTTGAGCACGGACCGCACCGCGTTGGTCATCGCGAAGGTGGTCCCGGCCGTCATTCCGCTGACATTGCTGCTTCCACGGGCGACGCATCGTTGGGCCAGCTCGACCTCCTTGATGAGCTTCGTCTGGAACGCGGCGCTCGTCTTCTTGTACAGATTCCACTTCTCATCCCAGCTCGACATCGTCACCGGCACGTCGCCGTCGTACAGCTCTCGGGTTCGTCCCTGGGCGTCTTGAGACTGCTCGGGCGTCTCGTCTGGTGCCACGCCGGAGGACCAATTGAAGAAGCGCACCACCGCGCTCGTGGGGGTCATCTTCGTCCCCACCTCGAAGCCGCTGATGGTCTCAGCGACGGCGCCCCCTTTCTGGTTGGCTTCGAAGAAGACCTCTTCGTGGTTCAGCGTCACCAGCTTCATGTACTTGCTGGCATCATCAAACAGGACGAGCTCTTCCGTGGTCTCGGTCTGCCGAAAATACGACATGATGCCCTCGGTCGCCATCAGTCGCTGAACGAACTCCAGGTCTGTCTCGTCGTACTGGGTGCAGTACTCGATCTGCTGGTACTTCGCCGTGGTCGTCTCGAGCGTCACCTTGTGCCCATAGTCCGCGAGGTCTTCTCGCAGCACCTGCTCGAGGATCTCCGTCACCTTCATGCCCTGGAAGATGCGGTTGCTCCTCCTCTGACTCAGCGCCGACAACGCAGGCACGATGGTCAAGTCGACCACGCCAGTCGGCAGACTTCCCTCGGGGGTGATGAGGTCCAGCGGCACCGCGTGAAACGACGCATGAGCAACGAGGCCGTTGATGTGGCGAACGAGGCCCCCCGGCCCGCCGCGCATCAGCGTGAGCGTGCACGACTCCCCAACGAACACAGACTCGTCGATGTTCGGCTTCGTCGGCAGGAGCCTCAGGTTGAGGGTATACGGGAGTGAGAGGGTCTCCTCGAGCGTGAACTCGAAGGGCTCCAGGTCGGGGAGCTTCTCGTTTGAGAACTTGAACGACTGGGTCAGAGTTGACAGCAGGTCTTTACTGGTCATGGCTCCACACGCCCTCGATGATCATCCTCGTACGTTGAGCTCGATTGTCCTTCGAGGAAGCCAGCGCAGCAGGAGACGTGCCACCCTGGCGCGCCCGCCATGTTCTCGAAAGGCCGGTCGGCGCCCGGCATCGTGAGCTGGGCGCCCGAGTGGGTCGAGTGGGCGCCCGCATCGGCCCGCGCGGATCGAGACCGGAGGAGCGCGTTACCATTCGACCGAGAAGGGCATCTTCTCAAGCTCGTGGGGCAGGTAGCGACGCACCGCAGGCGCTGAGCCACGCCACACCACCGAGACGCGATCGAGGTCGGGCTCGATGACGACGTGGTGCACCGCGGGTGCGGTCGGGAGGAGCGTGCCGTCACGGCCGTCGACGGAGATCTTTGGGCCTTCCGCGGGGAGGTGGAACGAGAGGCTCTGCGCCCGTGGATGCATGTTCAGGAGTCTCAGCTCGACGGTACCCGCTCCCTGCGAGGTGACTGGACCGACCTGGAGTCCAAACGAACCGGCGTTGCAGGCGCGGTCATGCCACGCTTCCGGGGGCCCTCCCATGCGGGGGAATCCCTCGGGCATGAAGCCGCGGCGGACTTCGGGAAATGGTCCTTCGAACGGCTCGTGTGCCGGCGTTCCTCCGAGGTACCCGATGCGAGGGAAGCACGCGAAGCTCGACCAATCGGTTCCCCATGGCAAAGGCATGCGCGGCCACCGGCCCACCGAGCCGACGGCCAGGCGACTCGGTGAGAGCCGATCGCTTGGATCCTCGATGTTCGGGAGCGCCAAAGCCTCGAGCGCTTCGGCGGTCGCGTCGATGACATACCCACGGCCGGCGCCGTTGCGCGGGTAGCGATACGGGCCGTGCCTCGCGGTTCTCAGGTGAGGCGAGATGTACGGGAGGAGGGCGGCGAAGGGGTCGCCGTGCTTGGCCAGGGCGACCGTGTCGATGCCTCCGTAGGCTCGGTCATACCGCAGCGGCATTTTCTCGAAGGGCGCGGGCTCGCCGAAGACAACCCGACCGGTCGCCGAGAGGGCGCAGCGCCGGTCACCGATGATCGCCAGCGCCTTGGTCACAGCTCCCACCGAGACCGAGGCGGTGAACTCGGCCGCCGAGCCGGGACAGTAGGCATGTCCGCGGACGACCACGTCGGTCAGCGGCTTCCACGGGGCGGTGTCAGAGTCTTGAACGACGAGCTCGGGCTGGGCCTCGTCGACGGTCAGCGGCTGGAGCGGGAGCTGCTCGTCGCTCAAGATGCAGTCGGCGGTTCTCGGGCTGCGTCGACGTTCCAAGCGGTACGTTCGCTTCGCGATGACCGAGAGAATGGGCCGGCCCTTTCCGTCCTGGCCAGAGAGTTGGACCGCGTGTTCGATCGGCGCGGCAGTCTTCACAGGTCCTCCACTCCGGGATCGTCGTAGATCGCCTTCGTCGCGTCTGGGGCCGGCGGTGAGGGGAAGGCCGATGCGAGCGTCACATTCGCCTGGGTTGCCGACTTCACTCCGCGCTCCTTGTCAATGGCACTGCCGAGCGCATGACCGATGAGCGACCCCAGATCTCCGACGTTGCCGAGGTTCGGAGCATAGATCCCCGGGAAGCTCATCTGCTGGAGGAGCCAGCTCGACAACGCCGACACGCAGTTTCCGGTGAGGATGTCCGCGAACTCCATGGAGACCTGGCCTCCCACTGCACTCGCCATGGCGCTGATGGCCATGTCGACCGCCATCGCCACGAAGGCTCCGATGACGTCGCCCACCGTCATTCCACAGACAACGGTCCCGGAGGCGAGAACGTAGTTGAATGGCGCCGAGCAGGGGTCGCCACAGTTCAGGTTGCGGCTGACGATGGTCTCGAGCGCACAGGCGATTGGCCTATTTTTGGCAGTCACCGACGATGGGCCGAAGTACGACTTCGAGCCGCTGAGCGCCGTGATGACCGGCGCGAGCGCGAACGCCCCCGGGACCAGAGGGAGATGATCGATGAAGTTCCCGATGTCCGTGTCTCGCAACATGACCTTGGTGCCGAGCGCCGACACCGTCGTGGTCATCGTGGTCATTGGCAGACCTTTGCCCTTGAGTGGGGCAGACACGAAGTGGGGCACGAGAGGTACTTCGACGCCGACAGGGGTCAGCTCGTTGTGGAGGTCGCACCCCAGCATGACGTTGATTGGACGCAGGACGACGTGCATTGCTCAGGCCTCTCTGTTCTCGAGTGTGCAGAGCCGCAGCTGGTGGGGGACGAACTCGTACCGGAACGGGTAGCGATAGCCGATGAAGACACTCGACTCGGCGACCTGAATGCCAACCTCGTCGATTGTCAGCGAGCGCTCCACGGTCTTGTCTCCGAGGCGGACTGTCGCGACGAGGTGCGATGGAGGGATCTCGATTTCGATCGGCCCATCATGGCTGAACCCCTTGAGCACGATGGTCTCGCCAGGCTTCACAGAGGGAGCCACCATTCGCGGGTGGGCCCGATTGAACAGGCGTGGAGTCACCTGCTCAATGCGACCGTCGACGAGGTGCACCGCCGACCGGAGGCGCGGCGCGCTCTCGCGGGGACAGAGGCCAAAGAGGACTGGGTTCGGTCGGTCGCTCCAGATCGCGATCAACGCATCGGGGTCTTCGACGTGCGGCAGCGGTTGATTCACGGCTGAGTCCTCGTCGGGGTAGAAGCCCACTCCGCTGGGGTTCTCTGGATAGCCCGAGACCAGTCCGTCGAACTCGACTCTGCCTCCGAACGCGCTCTCGGCGGTCACCGGGAGCGTCACGAAGGGCACCGGCTCGCTGGCCACCAGGCCATGGCGTCCCTGCGCTCGTCGCCAGAATCGCTCGCCGAAGACGACGCCCGCGGCCCGAAAGCGGCCGACCTCGACCGAGATTCTCGTCTGTCGGTGTGGCTGTCGGCCAGGCGTGCAGGCCGATCCAGCGACGAGCAGGTCGACGCCTCCCTTGCGAAACGGCAGGTCGGCTTCGAACGCGCCGAGCGGCGAGTCCCAGGGCTCGTCAGAGACGATCCATGGCTGTTGGGCCGAGGGCACCAGCTTTCCGTCATGGAGGTCGTAGGTCACCCGCATCACGACAGAGGCGAAGAGCCGCCTCTCGTCGAGGACCGTGGTCAGCAGCTTCGCGGGGAACCGAGTCTGATTGTCGCAGTCCATCGTTCACTCACTCATCGGCTCGGAGCATCGCTCGTCTGTCCTTCCGTCGTCGCTTCATGTGTTGAGTTTGATGCGTTCACCAATCAGGCGGACATCATCGTTGGCCTTGACGTTCACGTTCCCGACGCTGGCGCGGAGGTTCTGAATGCGCGCGGTGCTCGTCAGGTCGCCAGCGATGTTCATGGTCGCATCGGCGCCGCTCTCGATCTCGACGCCCTCGCGACCTCGAAGGGCCACTCGGCGGCCGATCAGCTCGAGGGCGTCCTTGGTCTCGATGGTGAGGGCGCGCTCGAAGCTCAACACCGGGCCCGTGGGCGTGACTCGCAGTGTGAGGAAGGTCTCTCCCCCGGCATTGACGAGCGTGACACGGTCCTCCGCGACTTCCCGCACGAGGTGCAAGGTCTGTCCGCCGAGGAGGTCGAGACGAACCGGCGCTGGAGAGCGGAGGCTCGGACCGCCGTTCGACTCGCTTAGGCCCCGCGCTCCAGGGTATTCGTCCAGCGCTTTCACGTTCCACCGCCTTTCATGCGACACCGAGAAGAGCAGGAGGCGTGCCATCGGGGCCGTCCTCGGGTCTCCAGGGTGGGAAGCGCTCGCGGGAGCGGGCGCCCGGGGCCGCCAGGTGGGCGCCCGCGGGCAGCGTTGAAGCCGGGCGAGGAGTGGCGACGCCCTCGAAAGGTCTCGAACGCGTCGGCGCTCCTGTCCTACGCTCGGTGTCGCGAGGCGGGCTTGGGCCGAGTTGGACGTCGCGCGCGAGGCTCCCAGCAGGTGGTGAGGAGGAGATGCGTCCATCGACACGTCGATCGCTTCAGAGCGGGGCCGCATTTGCCGCCGTTGCCATGCCGTGTGCCGCCGGCTTCGTCTGGAACGCGGTCGGGGAAGGGTGGCGCTGGATGGTGCCCTCCAGCGGTGCCTCGGCGTTCGTCGTTGGGGCGCTGGTATGGTGGGCGCTCATCGCGCGCCGCTCTTCGCCCAGGCCGGCCCGCGGCGCCGCGTGCGGCGCGCTCGTTGGGGTGTTGTCGCACCCGATAGCCTGGTACCTGGTGCTCGTCGTCCACTGGCTGGGCGACGCGAGATCCTCGCTCGGGGAACCCCCGGCCGATCCGTTCACCGCCGTGCTGGGCGCGGCCACGTTCTCGGTATGGAGCCTCCTGTTGACGGGGTGGCTGACGGTGCCGGTCGCGACCCTCGTCGGTTGGCTCCTGGCCTTTCGGTCGAAGGGCGCGAGCAGAGCAGGCGACGTGAGCGCCCCGAGGGAGGACGCCGCGCCACCCGAAGTCTGAAAGTGCAGAGCTGTACGGCCGCGACACGGACCAGTGCGCTCAACCCCGACAGCGAACCGAGAGGATATGAACGTTCGTTGTCTGCTACCCCGGCACGGCACTTGCTGCAGCGGAAGGGATGGAACACCGAGCGACGCTTCATGATCTCAAGCAGGGGCTTGAGCTCAGGACCGGCGAACGACATGTACTCATCGTGGGGCGGCCGAGCGCCTACAGACTGGAGATCGGTGAGTCCTTCTTCAACACGGCGAGCGCCGTGTTCTTGCCGGATGTTCCGTTGGAAATGCAGGAAGGCGTTGCAGATCGCGTCCAGTTCGACGTGAACGATCTGTGGGCGGCCTTCCAGTCGGCGTACCCTGAGTATGCAAACACACTCTGGAACACTCGGTTCGTTCCCCCTGACTACGCCGCCCGGAAGACCGGCGCCCTGTTGCTGATGACGCTGCTGCGCTTTCAACAAGAAGATCCCGCGTACCGGCTCATCATCGCAGGGCACGCTGACCGAGCAGGTGGCGCAGGCGACAACCAGGTGCTCTCGGAGGCCCGGGCCAAGACCACGCTCGCGGTCCTCCAGGGCCACCGAGACTCCTTCGTCGCCCTCTGCAAGAAGAACCATGTCGCCGATGACGATGCGGTTTTCGTCGGGTATGCGGCTCGCACCCGAGCGTGGCCTTGCGACCTCGAGGAGGGCGCGCAGGCAGGCCCGCGAGAGATCCGACAGTTTCAGGAGAGCTACAATGACCAATTCGGCGCGGCGGTGGTCGTCGGCAAGGACGCGGTCTTCTACCCAATGGCGGTGGTCAAGGCGGGTGGCCTCGCACGGTTCGGCGAGCGAACGCTCCAGCTCGCGATGGAGGGCCCTTACCCCACGGCCACCTCAGCTGACGGCAGCCGGCCGTTCCAGCTCTTCACCCGCTGGTATGCCTTCATTCTCACCTATCCACACGGGCGACTTGGCCAGCCCGCGCAGGTGACGTGACCCCAAAGGGGTCAACCGCTGGTCAATCCGCGCACGTGCCCCTGGGCCAGCAGGCCCAAGGCCCGAGCACGAGCTGTGGCACTCGAGCGAAGAAGGAAAGGACTGAAATGCTGGACACTCTCAGAGTCTTGCTCAGCAGCCATTCGGGGGGGAACGCCCTTCTCGACAGCATGCTCACCGTGCATGATCGCAAGCTCAAGGCGGTCCCCCACCGTGTGGAGGCTCCGCTGGAAGCGCCTCCGCGAAGGACGTTCACCTCAACCCTTACCCCCGAGCAACTCTTCTTCAGCAAGCTGTCGCTCAAGCAGCGCCTGGCCACGGCTCCGAGCATGGTCAAGCTCATGCGACAGATGAAGCGGAGCGCGGCCTATTATGAGCACCCGCTCCTCAGCCCAGAGACGAGAGCGGGATCAAGCGGAGGAAGGATAACCTGCCCTTTCGAGCCGAGGTTCAGAACCTGCGATGCCTTGAAGGGGAAGTCGGGGGTGGCGGAAGCTCGCGAGGCAGGTCGCTGAGGCCCTGGAAACAGCGCACTGGGCAGTCGAGTCCGTTCTCGGCGAACGAGGAGGAGGCAGGTTGGCGGCAGCTCAGGCGAACAGCTCGTGTTCGGGGGGGGGCCTCGCGCGGGAGCCCGAGGAAGGGGCCGTGCAGGCAGACGAAGGAGCTCGAGAATTTCCCGGGCGACGGTGGGGGAGAAGACGCACACGACGACTCGACGAGGCCCTCCGCACTTGTCGCAGGTGAGGACGTCAGCTGCGAACGTCTTCTGGAGTAGCCGGGCCCAGCGTACGCGGTACTTGGCGGCAGGAGTCGAGGTCGGGATGGGCGAGGGTGGGGCAGCTGGCAGGGAGGGACCTGCGGCCGTTCGGCAAGCCCGAGTCCTTCGTGCGCCGGCGCATGGGCGTCGCCTTGGCCAACGCCGGCGACATCGAGGAGGCCCGGGTGCGGGCGAAGCTCGCGGCGAGCAAGGTGAAGCCCTTCGCGCCGTAGGCCGCTCGCTCACAGCGTGGTGGTGGAGGACGTCGACAGCAAGCAGGGGCTCATCTGCTGGCTGGTCCTTCGTACGCGTGCCCAGGACTCAGGGCAGGAGGTCGGGCGTCAGGTCGACGACGTGCGTCGCCGTGAGTTGGTTGTTCACGAACAACGCGTGGCGCAGGATGAGGGCGTTGGGGGCGAAGTCGGGCTCCTGAGCCTTGAGCCAGACGACGTGAATCGCTACGCCGTCACTGAGGACTTCACAGTCCGACACGTTGGTCGAGCCGAGAGGGCACTTCCAACGTGGTCCCGTCGACGTCGAGCGTGAAGACGCCGTGGGCGCGACCGATCAACGAGAGCAGCTTGCCCGACGGGTCGAACGCCGCGGAGTGACAGGCATAGACGGGGCTGCCGTTACTCATGCCGATGGTGTCGGTCACAGCATCGCCCGCTCGCGCCCGCGCCGGCTCAAGTAGGGCGCTTCGGTTCGTCGCCTTACTCTTTCTCTCCCTCGAAGTAGGGTCTAATCAAGACGCGTCGGAGGAAGCGGTGATCTTAGAACAGACAAGGCATGAGTTTGATGCGGCACTCCAGAAGGCTTCCGATGTCGGGCTGGTGGTGACGAAGCCAGTCTCCTTGATGCCCCCGCTGACCTCGATGGCGTCGATCCCGAGCGCGTCGAGCTGCCGGCACACCTCGATGCTCTCGGCGAGGGTCACGCCGCGCGATGCCGTCCTCGGCGGTGAGCTTCACCAGCACCGGGAAGCCAGCCCCAACCGCCCCACGGATTTGCTCGTAGACACGGATCAGGGAGCGAGCGCGTTGCTCGGGCGGGCCGCCCCACTCGTCTTGGCGCCGGTTGGTGCGCGCGGAGAGGAACTGGTTGATGAGGTAGCCGAGGGCTCCCTGCCAGCCGTGCTCACCACAAGGAGACGCTCAGGGGCGTCTGCGGGATGACACCATTGAGGAACTGGGGCTCTCCGAAGGCCACCCCGGAGGACGATGGCCAGACAGAGCCGTCGGAGAAGGGGTGGAGTAGCCGAACTCGCCCATCGAGGGCGCTCTCTCGAAGACGCAAGGACCTGGACGTGGGGCGTCAACCCGAGCGCCGAGCAAAGCGCTGAAACGTTTCGGCGCGAAGTCTGGGCGCCCAGCGGGCGCCCAGCGCGAGGGGTCCTCACACCGGCGATTCTCCCTAGTGCATCTCCTCTCAGTCCTCCTTGCGTGACGGTGGCATGCCTTCTGCTAGTGAGCCTTCTCGGCAACTCCACTATTCGGGATGGAGATCGCGTGGCGAAACGGATGGTCACTCTCGAGGAGCTGAAGCAGGGCATCGACCTCGCCACGGGCGAGACGCACGTGCTCACCCTTCGTTTCGAGCAGCAACTCAACCTACTCGTCGAAGGCGCCGTGTTCGCCTTCGAATCGGCGTTTCCCGCTGCCGGTGCCAGCCTCTACTTGGAGCAGGCACAACGCGAGTTCGAGCGACTGAGTGACGAGCGCATCGTGGTGTTCGGACACGCGGACGTGAAGGGCGACAACGCGTACAACAAGACACTCTCCGACAGGCGCGCCAAGGCCGCTCTGGCGATGATTACGCGCGACGTCAAGCTCCTCGATGCTGTCGCAGAGTGCGAGAGCTGGGGAGTTGAGCAGTACCAGGCCATGCTTCGTGCTCTGGGCTGCAACCCGGGCACAATCGACGGCGCTGAAGGTGAGATGACCCACGCAGCGCTACGCGGGTTCCAGCGCGAGTATAACCAGGGGGTCTATCACGATCATGAGGGTTCGCCTCCGCGCGCACATAAGGACCTGGTCGTCGATGGAGCACTCGGGCCGCAAACGGAAGCGGCGCTTCGCGATGCCTACGTCGCGAGATCCCCGTGCCGTGTCGAGGCCTCACGTCTCAATGCCCCAAGCTTCGCGGGCTGCGGCGAGCTGAACCCGATCTCTGATGAAGATGATGAGAACCGCCGAGTGATGATCGCCCTCGTCGGCGCCACGGGGCCGAAAGCCGGGGACTTTCCGTGCAGGGAGGGAAACGCTCGCGCGTGTCCGACCGACGGGAAACAGAAGATGCGCTGCAAGTTCTACCGGGGGCATTTCCGCGAGCTCCGCCGGCTCGAGGTCGTCCCCTTCTTCGACTTCAAGTGGCTCCAGGAGAAGGCCGGAGCGGTTCACCTCAGCGCCCTTACTCCTCTGCCAGATGGTCCGGCCCGCTTCACCATCTATCGCTGCGAGCTGCCGATCACCGACCCGATGCCCAATTCGAGGGACAACGTAGAGCGCCCGTCTTCTGTCGGGCTTGAGCTGGGTACCCTGGCGGGCGAGATTCGAGGCGGCGTGGCATTCGCGCGCTGGTCGCCGCCCGAAGACTTCGACCCCTTCGACTATCAGAGCTGGCTTGTCGACCACGACTTCGACCTGGGGCTGTTCGGGGGAGAAGAGCCGAATGGCGGGTCTGTTTCGGGCGAGAACCTGCTAGCCGCCACCAGTGCACATCCACCCGTCTTCCTCGTCGAGGCGGGCGAGCACTGGGGCTTCTCATTGCCGCCTACGCAGGACTTGGACGACGTGCGCATCACGCAAGAGTCAAACGGTTCCGGAGTGGCCATTGGCTACGATTTTGGTCTCGTACCGTGGGCGGCGACAGAGGGACGGACGGCGCCTGCGAACGCGCTGCCGCCCGATGTGGGTGTGCTCGCCCTCATCATGGCCGGACGCGAGCTCACGGTGGAGGATGACGCAAACGAAGAGGAGGGCGCGGAATCCTGAGCGGCGGCCTCAAACCAAAGAGGGTGACGGTCTCAGGCACCGAACCCTGAGGCCCCCTGAAGAACGCCTGCGGAGAGTCCTGTCATCTTGGGAAACACGACGCCGTCGGGAACCTAATCGCTGGATCTGCCAATGAGATGGGAAGCCATGGGTGATACGCCGACGGATGTCACGGGAGCAGCCATTCGCAGAGCTAGGGGTGTCGACTACGTCGTGGTCGGTATTCCGAAGATGTTCGGTGGTCCAACAACCATCAGCGGGCTTTCGAACGCCCTCCAGATCCCCTCGGATATTATCCTGGACTCGCTTCTTTCCCATGGGGCCAACGCGCATGTGGTCCCCGAGCTCTACAAAGTGGGCGCACCGGAGAAGGTCACGTACCCCGGGCTCAAAACAGCCCAGGCCGAGTTGAAGCACAGGGCGCATACCTACACCATCACAGGCGACGGCCGCCTCCTTGTCAGCACCGACAAGCCGTATCTGCGATGGGAGGTCAATACAGATAAGCCAGTCGTCTTTCCGATGTCGGGAGGCTTCAGGAGCCTGCTGGCAACGGCAACCGAGAGGCGGCAGAAGGAGGCGCGGGCGCGCGCCGTCACGCCGAATTTCGAGGCGATCGATGCGGACCAGAAGGCCTTGTTCTTCGCCACGCTGAAGCTCAACAACCTCGTCGGACATCAACCTCCGCCCGGAGTTCCGCCGCCTCCGCCGGGAATTCGCCCGCTTCCTTACGGAGAGTACGACCGCGTGCTGCAGGCCAACGGGGCAGAAGTCGAAATGCTGGAGGCATTGGATGGCCTCTTCGGCCTTCTGCTGAATCGCCCCAAGTCCTCGCCGAGCCGAGGGGATCGGGCCGACCTCGTCGCGCTGAGGGGTCGTCTCGAACGGCTTCGCCAGCAGGCACACATCGATTTGCTCCTTCAACCACCCGACTCGCTGGTGTTGGGATTGTACAGCCTCCGGGACCAGCAGTCACGTGAGGTTCTGGACAAGCTACGGGAGCCCAACTTCGTGGCCAATGCCCGAGTCCTCATCGAGAACAGCGACGTGGCTCCCCCCACGGCGCTCGCCGACCTTTGTGAGACCGTGGCCTTCGCGTACGGGACATTGCTGCTCACGCCGCGCGCCGAGGACGTTGAGCGCGATATCACCAGCGCGCTCCATTTCTTGTCGAGTAAGGTCTTCGACACGAGCGGGCTGACCTCGACGCCCAATCCGGCCTTCAATGCTGCCGTGGCTCAGGCAAAGCTCGGACCTCCCGCTGATTCGGTGCTGCTCTTGCTTCTCAAGCTTGTCGTGCAGACCGCCCCGGCCGCGGGCGTGAGGGTGCCCGGACCCAGCAGCCTTGCCGTTGCCGTGGTCGAGATGGCCGGGATGCTGCATATGCCAACGGTGATGCGAGATCCGCCAGCCGCAGGCACAGTCGGCGCCAAGCTGTTCCGCGCTTTGCTCGTTTCGGCTGGCCTGGACGCTCCGGCGGCATTGCCGAAACGGATGGCTTTGCTGAAGGCAGTGCAGAATGGGGACCTGGCCGCAATCAGGCGCGTTGAGTGGTCATCCCGCTTCATGAGCACCCAAGGCTGGGCGCGGGCACTTGCGGTGGCACAGCTACTCGCCTTCTACTTCGCGATCACCACGGACGACCGCACCACTCTGTCCGAAATGAGCAAGATTGCTGGAACGGCTGGAACGGGAGCGGGGCTGGCCGAGGCGTGCCTGATGTCGTTCGCAGGGTACGCATCCATGGTTTCACGAGGCATCATCTACGGTTCAGCGAAAGCTCTCGGAGTGGTGGGCGGACTGGCAGCCGTCGTCGCCGGCACCATCACTGCCTACGAGGAGGTTGGGAAGGGGGATATGACAGGGGCGTGGATCGCCGGAGCAGGTGCGGCGGGCGGCGCCTTGACTGTTGGTGGGTACCTCCTTGCCGCTGGCGCGGCAACGACCGCGACCGTTGCAGGGGCACCCGCCGGCACGGTGATGATGGTCGTTGGCGGAGTGCTCATCATCGGTACGGGGGTTGCGGGAGCGGTCCACGAAGCTTTGACATCGGGAAGCCAGCGCGTTTGGGTGGCAGTGCTGGAACACTTGAATCGCGATGGAGGGCCGATCAGCAGGACGTCCCCTCAGCGACCGCTGCTCAAGGTCGCCTTCGACGACCTATTCAATCATCGTGAATCCGCCAACGGATGGGACGTCGCGCTGGAGAATGCCAGGGATTTGAAGGATCTGGGGTTCACCGTCAAGATGATCGCCCCAATCGTAAACGAGAGTGAAGCGTTGGTTCAACCTTATCTAGCGAGAGTGCCGCCATAGCGAGGCCGAGTAGATCGAATGTCGGCTATCGGCCGAACCTCCGGAGTGCTTCGTCTACTCGTCGTTCATGCCCGCTGACGTCCGGGGGTGAGCGCTCGGAACGCGGCGGCCAGGGCGCCATCTCGCTCCAGGGCCAACTCCAGCTCGCCGGCGAGCACCAGCTCGCGCTTCGCCCGGAAGTCGACCTTCAAGCCGGCCTTTTCGACGGCGATGGCTTGTCTCACGAAGTCCTTGATGACGCCGGCGGTGATCTGCTTCTCGTCGGTGAATTCCAGGCGCAGGGCGGCCTGCGTATGCTCCCCCTGGCTGCGCAGCAGGCCGCGGGGATCCTTCAGCAGGGCGCCCTGGAAGAACATCAGGGCGCAGTGCTCCTTGAAGGGTTGCAGGATGGCGATGTTCTGAGGGTGCTCTCGCTACGCGATGGAGATCGCGGCGATCCTGAGCACGGTCGGTGAGGGAAAGGAGAAATCCCCCTCAGAATCTTGATGCAAGCCGCCCGAGGGGGATCGTCTCCTTTGTCCTGCCAGACCAAGGAGACCTCCTGTGTGCCACAGACTGCTGGATGACGCGAGATTCCACCTACTCCAACTGAAGTTCGACGAGGACCTACCGTTCCGGAGAGGGCCCCGGTCGCACACACCGGGCCGGGGCTACTCGACGCCGGGCTTTTCGAACCGAGGTTCAGAACCTGCGATGCTTTGAGGGGGAAGTCGGGTGTGGCGGAAGCTCGCGAGGCAGGTCGCTGAGGCCCTGGAAACAGCGCACTGGGCAGTCGAGTCGGTTCTCGGCGAACGAGGAGGAGGCAGGTTGGCGGCAGCTCAGGCGAACAGCTCGTGTTGGGGAGGGCCTCGCGCGGGAGCCCGAGGAAGGGGCCGTGCAGGCAGACGAAGGTGCTCGAGAATCTCCCGGGCGACGGAGGGGGAGAAGACGCAGGCGACGACTCGACGAGGCCCTCCGCACTTGTCGCAGGTGAGGACGTCAGCTGCGAACGTTCTCTGGAGCAGCAGGGGGGCCCGGGGGGCCCAGGCTCAGCAGGCGCTGTGATGGATGAGGCTCTTTCTCAGAGTCAGATGGATGCTCTCGCGGCGATCACCCTGACCCGACGTCGTAGCCCCGTGTCTCAGGGCATCTTCAGCGTCGGTCCGCTCAACTTGACCCCAATGCGAAAGTCGAGCCCAGGTGGATCTCGAAAGCTCCGGGTAGCCGACGCCTCGACCTGGAGCGCCTCGGTGAAGCGCCACTCGAGGCCCACCAATCCGACCAGTGGCCGGTCGTTGTGTTGCCACCCAGAGTAGCCCCGCACCTCGACCCGCGCCGCCAGCCGCCCCCATTCCCACCGCGCCCGTCCTGAGCCGGCGAAGGCGTCGTTCTGCCCGGCCTCTCCCTGCTGCCAGGCGAGGAACCCCAGACATACGGCGAGCTCCAGCTCTCCTCCCAGCACTTCCAGGCGCTCACCGAACAAGAAGTCGAGCTGGTAGGCCGGAGCATCGAGGAACCTCCGGTTGGCGAGGTTCTCACCGGTGGCTGTCTTGACCAGCACCCGCACGCCGATGGCGGGGAACCACCCCGTGCCCGAGTAGACGAGGAAGCGGCTGCCGAAGCTGATATCGCCTCTGGTGACTCCCGCGGGCCGGTTGGGTGACCATGCCAGCTGAGTTGCCCGAGTGTAGGTGAACGCCTCGAACGGCGAGCCCTCGAGCCAGAGCGAAGCGCGCTTGACGAAGGGGTACTCGAAGCGGAACGGCACGGTGTACGAGACATCGGCCCCCGACTCGGGGCTCGAGAGCTGCAGCCCGGCCCCGAAGGCCACCAACCACCGCTCTCCTACCCATGGCCCGGTCGTCTCGAACGGCGACAACGCGTTGAACCCCAACAGCCCAGGGTTGATGTCCCGACCGGTCGGCTGCCCCCAGGCTCCCACGGAGCTGAGGACGACGACCAGCCACACCGAGACCACCCGGCGCATCAGCGAGATTCCAGACATGCTGGGCAGTCGCCCTGAGGAGAGACATCGTTTTCGCGGCTTGTACATCTCGACCTATGGGGTGAATCGCCCGAGTGGATCGCGGAGCTGGGCGAGCTCCTTGCGGGCTTCGTCTCGCTGGTCGAGCACCAACAGCATCTCCTTGTGCAACTGCTCGTACTGGCGCTCCACATGCCTCCACTCGGTGGTGCCGCGTTCCAGGTGCTGCTCGAGCTCGGTCACCCGCTTCGTGAGCCCGGCGCTGGCGGCCTCGTGGGCGGCGCGGGTCTCCTTCAGCGAGCGCTGTCGCTCCTCGGCCCCGCTCTTCACCTGAGCCTCGGCGCGAGCCAGCCCGGTCTTGGCGGCCTCGAGCTCGGCCTCCACGTCTTTCACCCGGCCGCGTGCTTCGAGAACCTTCTGCGCGACGGCCTGTTGCTTCTCGCGCTCCTTGGCGAGCTGGGCCTCGAGCTCGGCCGCGCGGCTCGACGCGTCCTTCAGCGCTCTCTGATGGCCCGCCTCGAGCTCTCCGCGGAGCGTCTGGGCCGCCGCTTCGAGCTCGGTCACCTTCGAGCGGGCGGTGTTGCGCTCCTTCTCGACCTTGCCCAGCTCGGCGTTGAGCTCGTCGCGCCGGGTTCGCACGGCCGCGAGGTCTTGCTCGAGCTGAGCGACGCGGTCGGTCGCGGTGTCGAGGGCAACGGTGTCTGAGCTGGCCTCGAGCTGGGCCTTGGCCGCCGAGAGGGCCTCCTCCAACTCCTGGGTGTGCGAGCTCGACGTGGCAACCAGGGCCGCCGCTTCCTCGGCCGCCCTCAGTTTCTCTTCGAGAGTCTGGCGCCGCAGCACCTCGCTGGCGAGCTCCGCCTCGAGGGAGCGGATGCGGCCCTGCAGCAGCCCAGGGTCCCCGATGCCCACCTTGGTTTGGTCCTCGGGCAACGCGATGAAGGTCGACTCGGGGGTCGGGAGGTCGACTGGCTCCGGCACGGGTGCGAGCGGCACGTAGGTGGCGTTCCGCGCCTCCTCGAGCTCGTCCTCGAGCGCCAGGGCCCGGGCCTTCTCCATCATCAGGTCCGTCTCGGTCCGGGCCAGACGCTTGGACAGAGCCTCCGCCTCGGCGCGCGCCTCACCCGCGTCCTTCTGTGCCGCCTTCAGCTCCCCGGCGGCACGAGTCATGAGCTCGAGCAGATGTTTGACGTCTGGGACAGCGCCGGGCATCCACCCCTCGGTTGAAGTGTGGTTGCCTCTTTACCACGGCCCTGGGTGACTGGTGTGAAACGCCGACCGAGCGCGTTTCACACCAGTCACCTAGTAGGTGTCGAACTTGACGAAGTAGTTGCGCGCCGCCGAGTCGAGCAGCTCTTCAGTGAGCGCGGGAGGCTCGCCCCGGTAGCTGGCGATGTCGATGATTTGCTCGAGGAGGTCGCGCGGTTGGCAGGCGGCGAAGGACCGCTGCTGGGCCCTGTAGTGGTGGTCGACCAACCAGGCGATGGCCGCTTCTTGATACGGCACCCCCTTCTGGCGGCACACCGAGGCCCAGATGGCCAGGTACTGCTCCTCGTCGGGCGGCTCGACGGCCACCTTGTAGCGCACCCGCCGCAGGAAGGCGTCGTCGACCAGCTCGGCTGGATTCAGGTTGGTGGAGAAGGCCACGAAGACGTCGAAGGGCACCTTGAGCTTCTTCCCGGTGTGGAGCGTGAGGTAATCGACGTCGTTCTCCAGGGGCACTATCCACCGGTTGAGCAGGTCTTTCGGGCTCACCCTCTGACGGCCGAAGTCGTCGATGAGGAGCATGCCGTTGGTCGCCTTGAACTGGAAAGGCGCCTCGTAGAACTTCACCTCGGGTGAGTAGATGAGATCCAACGCCTCGAGGGTGAGCTCACCACCCACCACGACGAGCGGGCGCTTGACGCGCACCCAGCGGGCATCGGCAGCCGGGGCCGACGAGTCCTCGGGGACGACCTGATGGAGCGTGGAGTCGAAGACGCGGATGATGAAGTCGTCGACCAGCAGGGCGTGAGGCACCCAGATGTCACCCTCGTAGCACTTCACCAGCGCCTGGCAGAGCGCCGTCTTGCCGTTGCCCGGGGGGCCGTA
>PMBV01000217.1 GCA_003153055.1 Myxococcales bacterium | reverse complement strand
TTGTCCGTCGACACCATCACGAACTGACTCGCGCCGAACTCATGGGCCAGGTCTGCGACGACCCGAGTTCCCCCGATGTTGTTCTTGATGGCCTCCCCGGGGTTCCACTCCATCATCGGAACATGCTTGTGGGCCGCCGCGTGAACCACCACCGCCGGACGGTGCCGGCTGAACAACGACCGCATACGACCCTGGTCGGCAATGTCGGCGATGCAGGGTACCATCTCGACCCCAGGGGCCTTCGCCAGCATCTCGCGGTGAATCTCGAACAGCGCCGGCTCACTCCGCTCGACCAGGAGCACCTTCTGGGGCTCGAAACGAACCACCTGCCGGCACAGCTCGCTGCCGATGCTGCCTCCAGCTCCGGTCACCATCACCACCTTCCCCTTGAGCAAGGAGGCCAACAACTCGGTGTCCAGCTTCACGGGCTCTCGGCCGAGCAGGTCCTCGATGTTGACGGCCCGCAGCTGGTTGATAGTGACCCGCCCGTCGATGAGCTGGTCGAGACCGGGAATCGTTCGCAAGGGCACGCCCGACGCCTTCACCCGCTCCACGATGTGCCGCATGGCCTTCCCCGAGGCCGATGGGATGGCGATGACCACCTCGTCGATGCGCTTCTCAACCACCAAATCCGCGACGGCCGACAGCCGCCCCATCACCTTCACCCCGTGGATCGACACGCCCTGCTTATTCTGGTCGTCGTCGACGAAGCACACCGGCTCGAAGCGCCCGCCATGGGTCCGCTGCATCTCCCGGACCAGCATCTCGCCAGCGTTCCCCGCGCCCACCACGAGTATCCGCAGCTTCTCTCCGTTGACCGCCTTCCCCTTGGTCACGGTGGCGGCAATCTGCCAGAGCGAGCGCACCATGAAGCGCAGGCCGCCCACGAGAATCAACGTCAGCAAGAAGTCGATGATGAGGATCGACCGCGGGTGGCTCCGGTACCCGGCGATGACGATGAAGCCGGCGTAGACGAGCGAAGAGAGCACCGTGGCCTTCAGCAGCGCCACCAAGTCGCGCGCTCCGGTGTACCGCCACATGCCCGCGAAGAGCCCCAGCGCCCAGAAGACCACCAGGCGAATGACCAGGTTCGTCGCCAGCCAGATGAAGCCGACCGAGAAATACTCAGGAGGAATACTGAAGTCGAACCGGAGCCCGAAGGCACCAGCCTGTGACAAGGCGAACAGCGCCAGGTGCACTCCGACGTTCACGGCTCGCCGGTAACGCAGCAACCATTGACTCGACTCCAACATCGTCACGCTCCCTTGGTGACCCCCACCCAGTCGAAGGTTCATCTCAGCCATAGGCAGGCCGAGGCGCTGAGTCAAATGCCTGCCACTCGAGCCGTCTCTCGCTCGTACACCTGCACCAGAGCCCGGGCGACATCCGCTCGCCGAAAGTGACGCTCGATTCGAGCCCGACCCGCGCTACCGTGGGCCGATCGAAGCCCCGGGTCAAGAACGTACCGGGCGAGCGCGCCCTCGAGCCGCCCGGCATCATCCACCGGGACCAGGGTACCTGTCACCCCATCTTCCACCGCGTCGACACAGCCAGGGACGAGCGTGGAGACCACCGGACGGCCCATCGAAGCGGCCTCCAGCGGCACGTTGGGGAAGCCTTCGCGGTGGCTGGGCAGGACGACGACGTCTGACGCGGCGTAGACCGGCGCCGGGTCTCGGACGAAGCCCAACAGGTGCACCCGGGGGTTCGACTCGAGTCGCCGCCGAGTCTCCGCGTCGACTGGATCCCGCTCCTCGTAGGGCCCGGCAAGGAGGAGCACGACGTCAGGGAAACGCCTGCTCAGCAGCTCGAAGGCGAGGGCCAGCTCGGGCACCCCCTTGTCACGGACCAGCCGGCCCACGAAGCCGAGCACCACCGCGCTCTGACTGATACCGAGACGCTGGCGGAGCGCCCGCCCTGCCTCGACGTGTCGTGAAGGCTCGAAGCGCTCGTCACAGTCGACTCCATTGCTGCCGCGGAGCACCACCTCGCACTTCTCTTCGGGAACCAGGTGATGCTCCAGGGCCGTGCGGCGAAGCGACTCGCTCTGGCAGATGACCCTCGTGGCAGCGCTGCACGAGACCCGCTCGGTTCCCTGCAGCACGGCCCGCATAGTGCCCCGGAGCGTCACGAAGGGCAGGCCACGCATGTGGTACAGGCGCACGGGAACTCGAGCGGCCTGGGCGGCCAGGGTTCCCAGAAGCCCACCCTTGGGCGTGTGCGCGTGGACGATGCCGGGACGAAGGGCCTCGAAGAGCTGATGGAGACGGCTCATGGCGCCGAAGTCCCCAAGGGGCGTCATTCGACGCGGCATCTCAATGCCCACGGTTCGCACGTTGTGCCGGCGACCGAACTCGCGCAGGGCCTGGTGCGGTGAGGTCACCACCGTCACCTCGAAGCCGCGCTCCAGCGTCTGCCGCACCAGGGTGTCGATGAAGATGAGGGAATCGGAGACGGTGAGCACGTGACAGACGTGCCGGGGATTCATGGTCGATTGCTCCCAGTGAACTCCGGCATCGTCGCGTGACCACCAGCGGAGATGCCTTCCCGGGTAACGACCTGGGCCGCCGTCTCGAGGAGAATCTTCACATCGAGCCAGAATGACCACTCGTCGACGTACTGCACGTCGTACCGGAACTTGTCCTCCCAGCTCAGGGCGTTGCGGCCGCGAACCTGGGCCAGCCCAGTAATGCCGGGCTTCACCTCGTGACGCCTGGCTTGCTCCGGCGAATACAGCTCGAGGTACTGCATCAGCAGCGGCCTGGGGCCCACCAGGCTCATCTCGCCAGTGAGCACGTTGAGCAGCTGCGGCAGCTCGTCGATGCTCGACGCGCGCACCAGGCGGCCGACCAGGGTCAGGCGCTCCTCGTCAGGGAGCAGCTTTCCTTCGGGGTCTCGCGCGTCCTTCATCGTGCGGAACTTGTAGACGAAGAAGGGGACACCGCTCTTCCCTGGGCGCTTCTGGCGGAACAGCACTGGCCCCCCCATCGAGAGGCGAATCAGGGCCGCGGTGACCGCCATGGCCGGACCTCCCAGGGCGAGCCCGGCCGACGCACCGAGGATGTCGAGGAGCCGTTTGGCACGCAGTTGCTGGTCGCGAGTCACCGGCCTCGTATACTGCACCATGGCTCTCGCTTCGAAGGTCCTCGTCTACGGCGCCAGCGGTCACGGGAAGGTCGTCGCCGAGGTGGCGCGCGCGCTGGGTCACGAAGTGGTGGGCTTCATCGACGACGGCGTCGCACCGGGCACACGGGTGCTGGGCGTCGCCGTCGATGGGGACTTCGCCTGGCTCGTTCGAGCACGGCCCGACGCGGTGATTGCCCTGGGCGTTGGAGCCAACGCCACCCGCCTCGTGCTCGCTGGCCGGGTCGTCGGGGCCGGCTTCACCCTGGGAACCTTCGTGCATCCTCGCGCGTGGGTCTCGCCCAGCGCAACACTCGGCGCCGGCACGGTGGTGATGGCCAACGCGGTGGTGAACGCCGACACCATCGTCGGCGAGGGCGTGATCCTCAACACCGGGGCCATTGTCGAGCATGACTGCACACTGGGGCGATTTGCCCACGTCTCCCCGAACGCCGCGCTCGGCGGGGGCGTCACAGTCGGAGAGTGCTCACAGGTGGGCCTCGGCGCGTCGGTCAGGCCCCTCGCAAGGATCGGCCGCGATTGCGTCGTCGGGGCGGGCTCGGTGGTCCTCGATGAAGTGCCCGATGGTGCGGTGGTGGCAGGAGTCCCGACGCGCTTGCTCCGCTGAGCCTCCGTGGTAGGTGAGAGCCATGGCGCGCGTCTACCTGTCTCCACCGCACCTCGGCACCGACGAGCAGAAGTTCGTCCAGGAGGCGTTCGACACCAACTGGATCTCCCCGCTGGGCCCCAACGTCGACGCGTTCGAGCGCGAGCTAGGGGAGCGGGTCGGCGTCCCCCACGCGGCGGCGCTCTCTAGCGGCACGGCGGCGATTCACCTCGGGCTCCAGCTCCTCGGAGTCAAGGCAGGCGACGAGGTCCTGGTCTCGTCGTTCACCTTCGCTGCCAGCGCGAACCCAATCACCTACCTCGGCGCCTCGCCGGTCTTCATCGACGCTGAGCAAGAGACATGGAACCTCGACCCCGACCTCCTCGAGGAAGAGATTGTCGAACTCGAGAAGGCTGGGCGACGACCCGCGGCCGTCGTCGCGGTGGACCTCTACGGGCAATGTGCGAATTACGATCGCATCTCTCGCATCTGCCTCGAGCACGACGTCCCGCTCCTCGAGGACGCCGCCGAGGCCCTGGGCGCGAGTTGGGGCGGTAAGCCGGCCGGGAGCTTCGGGCGCTGCGCCGTGTTCTCCTTCAACGGGAACAAAATCATCACCACTTCTGGCGGCGGCATGTTGGTGAGCCATGACAAGGCGCTCATCGAGCGGGCCAGGTTCCTCGCCACCCAGGCGCGTGACTCGGCGCCGCACTACCAGCACTCCGTCATCGGCAACAACTATAGGATGTCCAACGTCCTCGCGGGCATCGGGCGCGGCCAGCTGCGCGTGCTCTCGGACCGAATCTCCGCGCGTCTGGGAAACCGCGCCCACTACGAGAAAGCCCTGAGCGACCTCGACGGCATCAGCTTCGCGCCACTGTCACCACACGGCGCGTGGAACGGCTGGCTCACTGTCATCTTGGTGGATCCAAAGCGCTTCGGAGCGACCCGGGAGGATCTCCGCCTCGCGCTCGAGAAGGAGAACATCGAGTCGCGCCCGGTGTGGAAGCCGCTGCACCTCCAGCCGGTATTCAGCGGCTGCCGGTTCCGCGGCCGAGGCGTCTCGGAGCGGGCCTTCGAGCAAGGCCTCTGTCTGCCCTCGGGCTCAAGCTTGTCGGACGTCGACCGGGAGCGGACCATCGCTGTCATCAGGAGCCTCGGGCATCGCTGACATGCGCCTGCTCTTCCTGGGCGTCCACGGTCGAGCCCGCTCCCCGAGCCAGCGCTACCGCTTCGAGCAGTTCGAGCCGCACCTCCGCTCTCTCGGAATTGAGGTGGAGTATTCTGGAGTGCTCGACCAACGAGAGGCCGACGTCTTTTACGGCGCCAGCTCCAGCCCGGCCAAGGCGCGGATTGCCCTCGCCGCGCTCGGCCGCCGCGCCTGGAGTGTGCTGCCCCGCTTCCTACGCTCGAAGCCCGACGTCGTCTTCGTGCAGCGTGAAGCCTTCTTCCTCTTCAACGAGTGGGCCGAGCGCCTCGCCGCGGCTCAGGCGCCCGTGGTCTTCGACTTCGACGACGCGATTTGGATCCACGCGATCTCCGAGGCCAACCAGCGCTTCGCCTTCCTCAAGAACGTGGAGAAGATCCCCCGCATCGCCCGCCTCGCGCGCACCGTCATCGTCGGCAACGACTTCCTCGCCACCTGGGCCCGGCAACACAACTCGAACGTCCACGTTCTCCCCACCTGCGTGGACACCGACGTCTACTGCCCGCCTGCATCGCGCCAGGGACGCTCCACCATCACCATCGGCTGGAGCGGCAGCCACTCGACCCTCGCCCAACTGCGCCTCGGGCTGCCAGTGCTCGAGCGCGTGAAGGCCAGGCTGGGCGACCGGGTCCGCTTCCGAGTCATGGGCGATCCGCGGTTCCGGCACGAAGCTCTGGGCGTCGTGGGGGAAACCTGGACGCCCGAGGCCGAGGTCCGCTTCCTCCAGGAAATGGACATCGGTCTCATGCCGCTCCCTGACGACGAATGGTCCAAGGGCAAGTGCGGCCTCAAGGCCCTCACCTCGATGGCCAGCGGCGCCGCCACCGTCCTCAGTCCCGTGGGCGTCAACTCGACCATCGTCCAAAATGGCGTGACGGGCTTCTTGCCCAAGTGCGACGCCGAGTGGGTCGACGTGCTGTGCCGGTTGGTCGACGACGCTGCCCTGCGGACCCGCATCGGCGCCGCCGGCCGGGACGCCGTGGTCGCTGGCTACTCCGTGAAGCGCTGGAGGGAGCCGTTGGCCCAGCTCCTCCTCGACGCAGCAGCCTGAGGGCAAGCAGCACCCGCGGGGTCCTGGGCGCCATGATGGCCCGAGGTTCGGGCGCGACGTGGAGCGCGGGGCCCACCCGGGAGCGGCCCAGGTCGTCACTCTTGCCGACAATGAATGGCAGAAAGACCGACAGTTTTCGTCGATCTCATGCATCTCATCGCCGCCTCAGAACGGCAGCGCCACCACCACGGCCTGCCCACCGCCAGCCAGCTCCACCGTCGTCCCCGGGGTGAGGAAGTCGCGGTGCACGTACCCCAGCCCTACCACCTGGCCCCGCTTCGGCGACCGCGCCACCGAGGTGAGCCAGCCCACCTTCCGCTCGGCCATCTTCAACTCGGTGCCCACCTTCACCTCGGCCTCCCCCAGCTCGAGCCCCATCAGCTTCTTGTTCATCTGACCGCGGTACGTCGCCCGAGCGATGACCTCCTGCCCGATGTAGCAGCCCTTGGTGAAGTTGAGCGCCCGGTCCAGGTTCGCCTCGAGGGGAATCGTGGCCTCGCTCATATCCACGCCCCACAGGGCCACGCCCCGCTCCACCCGCAGCACCTCGGCCGTCTCTTCGTCGAGCACCGGCAGCTCGGCGAGCCGCGCCGTCACCGACTCCAGCGCCTCCCTCGCCACCACCACGTCGACCCCGCCGAGGAACGACTCGTACTGACCCAGCGCGCCTTCAACCCGCGCCGCCCACTCGGCGGCCTTGGGACCCACCAGCCCCAGCACCGCGGTCCCGGGTGAATCGACCACCTCGGCGTCCTCGCTGATGAGGTACTTGAG
This sequence comes from Myxococcales bacterium, assembly GCA_003153055.1. The sequence continues at coordinate 18,843 of PMBV01000217.1, read as the reverse complement.
CAAGAAGTCTCGCACCGCCGCCGAGCGCCCGGGCCCCGTGTCGAGGAGCAGCTCCTCGGCGAGCCGCAGCACCCTCGCGTCGCCCACCATCGCCCCCTTGGGCGTCAGCATCGCGGCGTAGTTCGACGCTCCGAGCCCCAGCCCGTTCACGTCGTTCGTCACCATGCCATGGAGGAAGCTGGACCGGTCCGGCCCGAGCACCTTGAGCTGCTCCCGCCCCGAGAGGTCGACCCGCGCACAACTCTCCAGCGCCGCCCGGTACCCCGCTTCGCTCTTCACGACTGCCACCATTCCCCCCTTCTAACTCCGTCTGGCCAGCCACGCCCCTTGAGACTTCCCCGCCCTGTCGGGCTAGACAGCTCTTCGTGGCTCCTGAAACTCACCGTTCCACCTCCACCGCCCTGGGCACGCTCGTGGCCTCTGGGCTCACGCTGGCAACCCTCGCCGTCTACCAATGGGTCGAGCTCCTCTCGGTGCGCGAGGGACACACTCCGCTCTGCGCCATCAACGCGACGGTCAACTGCGCCACGGTCTGGAGCTCCCGCTTCGCCATCGTCCTCCACGAGACCATCGGCATGCCGGTGGCCGCGCTCGGCATCATCTACGGCGTGGTGGCCACTGCCCTCACGGTGCTCCTCCACATGAGGGAGCGCACTGGCGCCGACGCCTCGGCCTTCCGCGCCGGAGTCAAAGCCTGGGCGGCCATCGGCGTCCTCTCGTGCGTCTCGTTCCTCACCGCGAGCCTCCAGGCCGGCGCCATCTGCCTCACCTGCCTGGGCACCTACGCCCTCACCGCCGTCTACGCCTTCGCCGCGTTCCGGCTGCTCCCCGGCCCCGTCTGGCCTCCCGCCTCGGCCCTTGTTCCTGGAGCCGCCTGGGGCCTGGTGCTGGCCGTGCCCATCTACCTGGTGCTCCTCATTCCCGGGGGCCGCACGCCCAACGCCGCGCCGCCGAAGATCGACGCCAAGGCGAGCTCCGAGGTCGACCGCTTCATCGAGACCCTCCCTCAGCGCGAGAAGGAGAACACCGCGTACGCCCGGAGCGTGTGGCTCGCCTCCGCCCCGCTGGACAACTCGGCCTACCCCGTTCGCCTGCGCAAGGGCCCGGCCGACGCTCCGGTGCACATCGTCGACTTCACCGACATTCTCTGCGGGCACTGTCAGATCTTCGAATCGGTGATGGACGAGATTCAGCGAAATGTCCCCGCTGGCTCGTATTCTATCGAGTCGCGGTACTACCCCCTCGACGGCGAGTGCAACCCCGACGTCCAGCGCGTTTGGGGCGACGGCGTGCGCTGCCTGGGCGCCAAGGTGCAGCTGTGCCTCGAGTCGAACCCTAAGTTCTACGACGTGCGGCGCTCGCTGTTCGAGAACCAGCACAACCTCAGCACCGAGCTCATCGTCGAGACCGCTACCAGCCGCGCGGGCATTTCGAAGGAGGCCCTCATGGCCTGCGTGAATTCGCCGGACACCACCGCCCGGCTCCGGCAAGACATCGAGTACGCCCGCCGCTACCACATCGAGGGCACGCCGCTGGTGCTGGTCAATGGTCGAGAGGCCCCACCTGCGCCTGCCTTCATCCTCGGAATGGTGCTTGCCAAGGGTGACGCCAACGCGAGCTTCTTCTCGAAGCTGCCCGCCCCACCTGCACCGCAGCAATGAGCGACGAGAAGAAGCCTTTTCACAACCCGTTCGAGAAGCTGGGGTCGCTCCGCTCGTCGCTGCCACAGGGGCGTGCGCAGGAAGAGATCGCGCAACGCAAGCCCCCCGCGCGGGCGGTGGTGCGCATGGAGCGGGCCGGCCGGAGAGGGAAAGAGGTCACCGTCATCGAGCAGCTGGAGCTCCCGGTGGAGCAGAGAGACGTGTGGCTGAAGGAGCTGAAGGCGTCGCTCGGCTGCGGCGGGAGTATCGAGGGCGTTGCGTTGGTGCTTCAGGGGGATCACCGCGAGTGATGCGCGAAGTGGCTCGCGAAGAAGGGAGTTAAACGAGTGTCGGTCGGCTAGCGGGGACGGGGACGGACGACGGGGACGGACGACGGGGACGGACGACGGGGACGGAGGACGGAGGACGGGGACGGGGACGGGGACGGGACCGCGGTCGGGTTCGGGTGCGTTCGCGCGTGCGGGGACGCGGACGCGTGCGGGAACGCTGCCGGGGACGACCCTTCTCGTGGCCCGTGGCACGTAGCCGCATTCCGTGAGCCGTAGCGCCGTGCACTGTCGCCCGGAAACCGCCTCCCGCGACGCGTCCGCCGTGCCCGCGCACGCTCCCGAACCCGCCCGCGCACCCCGTCAGCCGTAGCCGCATTCCGTGACCCGTCAGCCGTAGCCGCATTCCGTGACCCGCCGGCCGTAGCCCGCATTCCGTGACCCGCCGGCCGTAGCCCGCATTCCGCGCACCGTCGGGCGTTACCCGGCTCCCGCGAGGCGTCCCCGGTCCTGGCAGTTCCACGCTTCCCGCGGCTCACTTCATCAGCGCAACCGACTTCACCTGAACCCACACCGGGCGGCCACGACTCAACCCCAGCATCGCCACCGAGCGCTGCGTCAGCCGGGCCACCAATGCCGACTCGCCGACTCGCACCCGCACCAACGCCAGCCCAGGGTGCTCCTCCGCTGCGATGGCATCGACCACGCCCTCGAGCGAATTGGTGATGCTGGTGCGGCCAGGTGACTCCACCGCGAGGCTCACGTCTCTCGCCAGGACTCGTACCCTCACCCGGTGACCCACGGCGAGTCCGTGATCCCTCGTCCACAGGCTTCCACCCGCGAAGTCGACCCGCGCCAGGTGCCAGCGTTCATCGCGCTCACCCACCGCCCCGTCGAGCACCACGCCGGCGTCCTCCGCCAGCCGCATCGGCAGGTCCACCCGAGCGAGCACCTCTCCCAGCGGCCCATGGGAGACGACCCGGCCCTTCTCCATCGCCACCAGGTAATCCGCCAGCCGAGCCACCTCATCGGGGCTGTGACTCACGTACACCAGGGGAATCTCGAGCTCCTCATGGAGGCGCTCGAGGTAGGGGAGTATTTCCTTCTTCCGCTCGAGGTCGAGGGCGGCCAAAGGCTCGTCCATCAGGAGGATGCGCGGGCCCACCGCCAACGCCCGGGCGATGCCGACGCGCTGCCGCTCCCCGCCAGAGAGCAAGCTCGGCGTGCGGTGGAGCAGCGAACCAATGCCGAGCAACTCGATGACCGGCCCTAGCTCCACGGGCTGACGACCCTTGGCCCTCCGCCGGCCATACTCCAGGTTCCCCATCACCGTGAGGTGGGGGAACAGGCTCGCCTCCTGAAAGACGTAGCCCAGCGGCCGGCGGTGGGGCGGCAGCCAAGTCGACTCGTCTTGCCAGATGTCGCCTTTGAACGAGAGCCGACCCTTGGGCGCGCGCTCGAGCCCGGCAAGGAGACGCAGCAGCGTCGTCTTCCCCGAGCCCGAAGCCCCGAACAGCGCGGTGACGCCCACCCCGGGGAGCGTCACGTCAACGTCGAGGCGAAACCCTGGCCAGTCGAGCGCGAAGGTGGCGTCGATGTCGTTCGCCCCCATCAGACCCTCTGGAGCCGCGGCCGCCACGCGCGCACCGCGAGCAGCACCAGGAAGGAGAACACCAGCAGCACCAACGCCAATCGATGGGCCTGGGCGTACTCGCCAGCCTCGACGTAGTCGTAGATTTCGACCGAGGCGGTGCGGGTGATGCCGGGGCGCTTACCCCCGAGCATCAACACCACGCCGAATTCCCCGACGGTGTGCGCGAAGGTCAGCACCGCCGCCGTCAGCAGCCCAGACTTCGCCAAGGGCAACGCCACGGTGACGAAGGCATCGAGCGGCGAGGCGCCCAGCGTCGCGGCGACCTCGAGCGGGCGATCGCCCATGGCCTCGAAGGCGTCTTGCACCGGCTGAACCATGAAAGGCAGCGAATACACCACCGAGCCCACCACCAGCCCCCAGAAGGTGAACGGCAGCGGCTCAGCGCCCAAAGCATGGGTGAGCCGGCCGACGGGACCCTCCGGCCCCATCGCCAAGAGGAGGTAGAAGCCCAGCACCGAGGGAGGCAGCACCAGCGGCATCGCCACCACCGCGCCGATGGGTCCCTTCCAGGCCGAGCGGGTGCGAGCGAGCCACCACGCGAGCGGCGTGCCCAAGAGGAGCAAGATGAGGGTCACCAGCCCGGCGAGCTTCAGGGTGAGGAGCATCGCCTGGAGATCCGCGCCGGTCAGGAACATGCGACGCACCCTACTCGAGGGGTCACTCGGGCCGGAGAGCGAAGGGATGCGTGCTCAATGCTTGGGCGGACCCGCGAAGCCATAGCGGCCCAGCACCGCTCTCCCTGGCTCGCTCATGACGTAGTCGGCGAAGCGCTTGGCCAGAGCGCTCCCGGCCGCGCGCTTGGTGATGATGAAGCCTTGCTCCAACGGCTGATGGAGGTTCTCGGGCACCAGCCAGTACCCCTTCTTCGAGAGCTCCGGGCTCAACGCCAGCGCCAGCGCGATGATGCCGACCTGCGCGTTCCCCGTCTGGACGAACTGAGCGGCCTGGGCAACGCTCTCTCCGTAGACGAGCTTGGGCTCGACCTTCTCCTTGAGGCCACTCGCCTCGAGGGCCTCCATGGCTCGTTTGCCGTAGGGCGCGTGCTTGGGCGACGCGATGGCGATGCGGGTGATGTCGGCGTCGGCGAGTCGGGCGAGGGTGAGCGTGGTGGCGTCGAGCGTCGAGCTCCACAGCACGAGCCTCCCCTTCGCGTACGGCCTCACCTCGGAAGCCGCCAGCCCAGCCTTGGCCAGCTCGCGGGCGAAGGAGATGTCGGCCGAGAAGAAGAGGTCGAACGGGGCGCCTTGCCGAATCTGGGTGTTGAAGTTGCCCGAGGAGCCGTAAATCACCTCGACCTCATCCGATGGGGAGACCTTCTTGAAGCCAGCGACCAGCTCGTCCATCGCGAACCGCAGGTCGGCCGCAGCGGCGACGGTGATTTTTTCGGCGTGGGCCGGGAGGGAGACGAGGACCAGGCAAAGGGACAGCAGATGCGTTCGGAGCGTCAAAGGAAGCCTCTTGGGTTCTCAAGAGAGCATAGGTTCCACGTCCCGACCCGCACTTCTTCGCCGAGGTAAAGCGAACTTGACCGGCCCGAGAGGTCGCGCACGACCGATCCGCGAGACGGCCATCCACCGGGCGAGACGCCATCGGACCCACTCGGCGTGACGTCACGGGCAGTTGGCCTGGCACCTCGATTGCTCGATGGAACATCGCCGACGAGACGCCCTTTGCTCTTCGGCCGAGCACCCGCTCTGGAGATCCTGTGCGAACGACCCTCGACCCGACCCTGGACATCGTCTTCAAGCTGCTGTTCGGGGCAAGCGAAAGCCATGAAGCGCTCATCTCACTTCTGACGGCCGTCCTTCGCCCGGCGCGGCCCATGTTAGCCTGGACTCGTTTCCTCGGAGCGACGAGCGACGAGGAAGTGACGGAGGCATGTATGAGCAACCCCGCGATCGCCAAGGCCAACGAGCTCCTCACCAACCTCTCGGCCACTCCGAGCGCGCAGGACCTCGCCCAGCAGCGACAGCTTGCGCTCGATACGTACAAGATCGAGATGGGCGCGGCTCACGCACACGGCAAGGAAACAGGACGGGTCGAAGGACTCAGGGCCGCCGTCACCGACCTCGCCGAAGCCTTCGGAATCGAGCTCGACCAGGCGCGGAGAGACGAGATCCAGCGCGCGTCCCTCGACGAGCTCGAAGCGCTCCGCGCCCGCCTCAAGAAAGAGCGACGTTGGTAGCAGGCGCGACTCTGCCGGCCCTTCGGCTCACTCCAGGCGCTCCACCACGATGGGCCGAGCCAGCGGAGCCGCGTCACCCACCGAATACGCCGCCAGCACCCGCCGCTTGACCTCCTCGAGGCACGTGTCGTCGTTGTAATGCACTGTCACCAGCGGCTCCGACGCCTTGACCGCCTCCCCCACCTTTCGGTCGAGGAAGAAACCCACCGCCGGATCGATGGCGTCGGTGGTGCGCTCGCGCCCAGCCCCCAGCGCCATGGCCGCCAGCCCGATGGCCTCGGAGTCGATGCGCGTCACGAAGCCCGAGCGCTCAGCCAGCACCGCCACCGTGTGCTGAGCCCGTGGCAAGCGGCTCAGGTCCTCGATGGCCGCCGCGTCGCCGCCCTGCGCCACCACCAACTCCTTGAGCTTCGCCTCCGCCGCGCCCGAGGCGATGACCTTCTCGAGCTCGGCCCGCGCCGCCTCGACGTTCGGTGCCTTCTCACCCAGCACCAGCATCTCGGCGGTCAGCGCGAGGGTCAGCTCGGTGTAATCGGCCGGAGCCCTTCCCCGGAGCATCTCCACCGCCTCGACCACTTCGAGCGCATTGCCCACCGTGCGGCCCAACGGCTCATCCATGTTGGTGATGAGCGCCACCACCCGCTTCCCCATCTCTTTGCCGATACCAATCATCGTGCCCGCCAGCGCCCGGGCCTCCTCGATGGACTTCATGAAGGCGCCGCTGCCGACCTTCACGTCGAGGAGCAAGGCGTCGATGCCCTCGGCGAGCTTCTTCGACATGATGGACGACGCGATGAGGGGCAGGCAGTCGACCGTGGCCGTCACGTCGCGCAGGGCGTAGAGCTTCTTGTCGGCCGGAGCGAGCCGGGAGGTCTGCCCGATGAGGCAGGCGCCGACCTCCTTCACCAGCCGCCGGTACTCGGCCACCGGCATGTCCACCTCGAAGCCGGGGATCGACTCCAGCTTGTCCAGCGTGCCACCGGTGTGCCCCAGCCCGCGCCCCGACACCATCGGCACCACCACGCCACAGGCCGCCGCCAGCGGAGCGAGCGACAGCGACACCTTGTCTCCCACCCCACCGGTGGAGTGCTTGTCCACCTTGACGCCCGGGGTATCGGAGAGGTCCAGCACGTCGCCGCTCTCGAGCATCGCGCGAGTCCACGCGGTGAGCTCGACGGGGTCGAGGCCCCTGAAGAAGACGGCCATGCACATCGCCGACATCTGGTAGTCGGTGACGTCGCCCTCGGTGTAGCCCTCGATGAAGAGTCGAATGTCGTCGGCGTCGAGGGAGCCCCCGTCGCGCTTTCTCTTGATGAGCTCGTAAGGACGCATGGAAGAGTCACCAGACACTGGCGAGCACGGCAAAGCGAGTAGAAAAAACCCTCTTTGGGCTACGCGCTGAATTCGCCGGGCTGAAACACCCGGCCCGGAGCCGTGCGCGAGTCGAGCACCAGATGGCTGGCGATGCGGCCCTCGTGTACGCGCCGCTCGGCCCTCCCGAAGCGTGCCATCGCCTGCGAGAGCCGATGCTCGTTCTCGGCCAAGAGCGCGCCTGGCGTGAAGACCGTCACCCGCGCGAAGTCGACCAAGGGCAAGTCTTCCAGGGCTCGCAAGGTGCCGTCGGCGAAGTAGCCAGCATCGGGGAGCCACACGGTCAGGGTCGGCTCCCCATCGGGCTGGCGGCCGAACTCGAACCAGGCATTGCCAGTGCGAAAGGTGCGCACCGCCAGTGAGTCGAGCGGGAGCCGTCGGGCCAGCCGAGCCCAGGCGCCTGGCTCTCCGATGGCCTCCAGCGCGAGCTGTCGTCGCCCGACTCCCAGCAGGCGATTCCACAACACGGTGGGCTTGAGCGGCGGCGCCCACTTCACCGATGACAGCCCCAGCCGAGTCACCGAGGGCGACGCATCGAGCCGCCCGTAGAAGGGCTCGTCGGGCATGCCATCGAGCACCACGTGCACCGCCTCGAGCGCGACCTCGAGGCCCAGCGCCTGCCACGCGGGGAAGAGGAGCCCGCTGACCCCGCGGATCCACGGCATGCGCCGGAGCAGCTCGACCTGCGTCACCGACGCCGGGTTGCGTCTCCCCGCGGGGTCCAGCCCCGGCCCTGGCCAGGTGAAGGCCACCGAACGCACCGTGCGCCACTCCGGCCGGCCCGCCAACCGTCGCACCTCCGTCGGCGACACTCGCCAGCTCACCACCGCGGTGTCGAGGAAGCCCAGGTGGAAGGTGCAGTCGTTGAGCTCGAGCGCTCCGGCCAGGCCACCGGCCCACTGCGCCGCGTGCTGTCGCTGCAACTGCCAGAGCTCGGCGACCGTGTCTTCGCGCTCGAGGCCCACCAGCCGGGGCAGCACCGCTTGACGCTGAATGAACTCGCCCCGCGGATCGCCCCGGTCGAGCAACACGTCGGCCAGCACCAGACGCCTCGCGTCGTCCTCGGGTGACTCGTACACCACGTCGAGCTGGGGGCCGTTTCGCATCGTCGAAGGGCCACTTTGACCGACTCGCCGCACGGCGTCGAGCACCGGGCCCGACTCTGCTTCTCCCAGGTACGGGAGCCACCCACACACTGCCATGAGCTACTCCAGGCGGCTCAGCAGCTCCTGGCGAATGAGCTCGAGCGTCTTGGGGAGGCGCTCACCGAACTGCTCGAAGAAGGGCTTCTGGCTTTCGAGCTCGGCGCTCCACTCCGACTCGACGATGCTGGTGGCTTGGTCGAGCCGCGCGGGGTCGAGCTCGAGACCCGCGAGGTCGAGGTGGCCCTGCTTGGGCACCCAGCCAAACAGCGACTCCTGAGCCCCCACCCGACCGCCGGCGCGATCGATGATCCACTTGAGCACCCGCATGTTCTCTCCAAAGCCCGGCCAGAGAAATGCGCCGGCTTGGTCCTTGCGGAACCAGTTGACCAGGAAGATTTTCGGCGGGTACGGCAGCCGCTTCTGCATCGTGAGCCAGTGCCGAAAGTAATCAGCCATGTTGTACCCGGCGAAGGGCAGCATCGCCATCGGGTCGCGGCGCACCACGCCCGTCTGGCCCGCCGCGGCCGCCGTCGTCTCACTGGCGAGCGTGGCCCCCAGGTACACGCCATGGGCCCAATTGAACGACTGCAGCACCAAGGGAATGGTGGTGGAGCGCCGCCCGCCGAAGATGATGGCCGAGATGGGCACGCCGTCGGGGTCGTTCACCAACGGAGACAGCATCGGGTTGTTGCTGGCCGGGGCGGTAAAGCGGGAGTTGGGGTGAGCGGCCTTCTCGGTGCTGCCTTTCTTCCAGGGGCGGCCTCGCCAGTCGATGAGCGCCTCGGGCGTGGGGCCGTCCATGCCTTCCCACCAGACCTCGCCGTCGGGGGTGACCGCCACGTTGGTGAAGATGGTGTCTTTGGCGATGGTCTTCATCGCGTTGGGGTTGGTGGACCAGTTGGTGCCCGGAGCCACTCCGAAGTAGCCGTTCTCGGGGTTCACCGCCCACAGCCGCCCGTCGTCGCCCACCCGGAGCCACGCGATGTCGTCGCCCACCGTGAAGACGCGCCACCCGTCGAAGTGGCGGGGAGGAATCATCATCGCGAAGTTCGTCTTGCCACAGGCCGAGGGAAAGGCCGCGGCCACGTAGGTGGTGACACCGTCGGGGTCCTCCACTCCGAGGATGAGCATGTGCTCCGCCATCCACCCTTCGTTCTTCCCCAGGGAGCTGGCGATGCGCAGCGCGAGGCACTTCTTGCCGAGGAGCGCGTTGCCGCCGTAGCCCGAGCCGTAGGACCAGATGGTGTTGTCCTGAGGGAAGTGACAGATGAAGCGCCGCTCCGGGTCGAGCTCGCCAGTGCAGTGCAGGCCGCGGTTGAAATCACCGGAGTCGCCCAGCATGGCCAACGCGGGAGCACCCATCTTCGTCATGATGCCCATGTTGAGCACCACGTAGACCGAGTCGGTCAGCTCGACCCCGACCTTGGAGTGACGCCCGCCCAGTGGCCCCATCACGTACGGCACCACGTACATCGTCCGGCCCTTCATCGAGCCTTGGAACAGCGCCCGCAGCTTTCGGTACGCCTCCTGGGGCTCCATCCAGTTGTTGGTGGGGCCGGCCTCGAGCTTGGTCGGAGTGCAGATGAAGGTGAGGTGCTCGACTCGGGCCACGTCGTTGGGGTTGGACCGGTGGAGAAAGCAGCCCGGGTGCTTGGCCTGGTTGAGCGGCGTGAGGATGCCTCTGGCCACCGCCGACTCGGTCAACGCCTGCTTCTCGGCTTCCGAGCCGTCACAGAAGACGACCTCGTCGGGCTGGCACAGCGCAGCCATCTCGTCAATCCAACGGAGCAGCACCTGGTTGGTCGGGGCAATGGAGCGCGGGATGGGCATGGGAAAGAGCATCCCTCGGAAGTAACGAGGACGCGAAGGCGGTCAAGGCGTTTCATCAGCGGAGCTCGGGATCGTACGGCTTTCCCAGAGCCGCCGGCGCCCCTCCCTTCTGGCCCTGGAGCGCCAGCACCAGGAGCGTGAGCACGTAGGGGAGCGCCAGGAGGACTCCTTGGGGCACCACCTCGAGCAGCCCTGGCGCGGAGGAGGCCAGGCCCACCCGCAGCGCGTTGCCGAAGGCGAAGAAGACGGCGGCGCCAGCGGCTCCCAGCGGCGTCCACCGGCCGAACACCATGGCAGCCACGGCCATGAAACCGAGGCCCGAGGGCATGTGATGCTCGAAGCGATCCAACGTCGAGGTCGACAGCGCCGCGCCACCGAGGCCGGCCAGGGCCCCCGAGAGCAGCACCGCCCCCATTCGCAGCCTCGACACGCTGACGCCCATCACCGCCGCCGCTTGCGGCTTCTCACCCACGGCCCGGAGCCGGAGCCCCCACGGCGTTCGCTGGACGGCGAGGTGCACCACGAAGGGCAAGGCGAAGGCGAGCCAGGTCAGAGGAGAGTGCCCCCACCACCGGGGGAGCTGAGTGATGGGCGGCGTACTGGAGGGCGACGAGAAGACGGCCTCGAGGAGGAAGCTGCCGAGGGCCAGCATGACCAGGTTGAGGGCCATGCCCGACACCACCTGGTCGCTCTTGAGACGAATCGACAGCCAGCCGTGCACGCCGGCCACCGCGGCTCCGGCGCCCATGCCCACCACGACGCCCAATGGCGTGGGCATCACCAGCGACGCCACGGCCGCCACGAAGGCCCCAGCGCGCATCATGCCTTCGACCCCGACGTTCACCACCCCCGCGCGCTCGGACAGCGTGGCCCCGACCGCCGCGAAGACGAGGGCCGGCGCCGCGTCGAGCACCGAATTCCACAGCGCCCAGAGGACCTCGGTCATGGGCGCTCTCCGCTCCGCTCGGGCAGAAGCCAGAGGGCGAGCCTCGACCACACCAGCTTGGCGGCGACCAGGAGGAGGGCCAGCCCCTGAATGAGCTCGGGGAAGCTCTTGTGCACGCCGAAGAGCTGCATGCGAGTGCCCCCCGCGCGCAGGGCCCCGAAGAGGACCGAGGAGGCGACGACGCCCAAGGGGTGACCCTGGCCAATGAGTGCCATGGCGATGCCGTCGAAACCGTAGCTCGCCGCCAGCGTCGAGGGGTACTTGAGCTCGGTGCCCAGCACCAGCACGGCCCCAGCGAGGCCCGCCAGCGCTCCCGACAGGAGCATCGCCTCCCGGGTGGCCCTTCTGGGGTCGATGCCAGCGGCGCGGGCCGCTTCGGGGCTGAGGCCCACGCACCGCCACTCGTAGCCGCGCACCGCCTTTGAGAAGAAGAGCCAGGTCGCGACGCCGGCCCCGAGCGAGAGGACGATGCCCAGGTTGAGTCGAGACACATCGCCCACGAGGCGCGGGAGCACGGCGCTGTCCAGCACCTGCGCGGTGCCGCTCACTGAGTTATCTCCGCTGGCCGCCGCTCTCATTGGGCCCGTCACCAACCAGTTCTCCACCAAGCTGACCGCCACCCAGTTGAGCATGATGGTGCTGATGACCTCGTGCACGCCGCGACGGAGCCGGAGCTCGGCGGCCACCGAGGCCCAGGCAGCGCCTGCTACCGCCGCGGCCGCCAGCGCAGCAGGGAGATGGAGCACCGCCGGCCAGGACACTCCAGCGCCGACCACCGCCGCGGCCAGGGCGCCCACCATCATCTGCCCCTGGGCGCCGATGTTGAACAGCCCCACCCGGAAGGCGACCGCCACCGACAGCCCGGTGAGAGTGAGGAGCGCGGCCTTGTTCGACGCCTCTCCCAGGGGCCGCAGCACCGCCCCCATATCGCCCGTGTCGAAGGCGCGCCCCCAGTCGCCAAGGGCCCCGGCGCCCATGGCGGCGAAAGCGTCGAGGGCCGTGCCCAGCCCACGGGTCAGCACCACGGCAAGGAAGCAGACCGCGATGGCGAGCAGCACCGAGGCCGTGGAGGGCACCAGGGCCCGAAGTCGCTCACGCATGGGCGACTCCCAACATGTGACGCCCGATGGCGCGCTCGTCGAATTCGTCGCGGCGCAGGGCGGTCTGCACCCGACCTCCGAAGAGGACGACGAGGCGGTCAGCCAGGGCCATGACCTCGTCGAGGTCGAGGGAGATGAGGAGCACCCCACAGCCCCGGCGCCGCTCGGCCAGGAGTCGCGCGCGCACCGCCTCCACCGCGGCCACATCGAGCCCACGGGTCGGTTGCACCACCACGAGGAGCTTCGGCCGGCCGTCCAGCTCCCGCGCGACCACGAGCTTCTGCTGATTGCCACCGGAGAGGGCGCCAGCGCGCAGCACCGCGTCGGGCGGGCGGACGTCGTGAGCCGAGAGGAGCGCCGTCGTGCGAGCCCTCCGTCCGGCGACGTCGATGCGGCTCCCTCGGGCGAAGGGAGGCGAGCGTTGCCGGCCGAGCGCGACGTTCTCCTCGACGGTCAGCTCGGAGATGAGGGCGCGGGCCAGACGGTCCTCGGGAATGTGGGCCACGCCACGGCTCCTCGCCTCGTGGGGAGTCAATGTCTCCAGCGCCACGCCGCCCAGGAGCAGGCGCCCGTGAGTGAAGAGCCGGAGCCCGGTCACCACTTCGGCGAGCTCGCGCTGCCCATTGCCGTCGACACCGGCCACGCCGAGTATCTCCCCGGCGCGCACCTCGAGGCTCACGTCGTGGAGGCCAGCCGCGTCGAGGTGCTGGAGCTCGAGCGCGGGTGGGCCAGACGGCCAGACGCCGGGAGCCACCGCGACGAGGCCCGGCTCCCCGCTCGTGCCTCCATCATCGCGGAGGACTCCTGCCTGCGCGGCGAACACTCGCGGGCCTCGCGCATCACCCGGAGCTGATCCTCCTGAATCTCTCGGGGTTCCCGGCGCGGAGACGGCCTGCGCGCGACTACCCGAGGGCTCCGCTCCTCCGGGAGGAGCGCTCGGCACCATTCGCTCCCTCGATCCACTGAGCTCTGCGCCTCTGGGAGGAGCGCTCGAAACGGCTCCTCGCCCGCCGTCGCCGACCATCAGCCCTGCCAGCTCGCCCGCCGTCGTCTCCCCGGGCCGCACCTCGGCCACCTTCCGTCCCCTCCGCATCACCACGATGCGCGTGGCGAACGCCAGCACCTCCTTGAGCTTGTGGCTGATGAGCACCACGGTGATGCCCTCATCGGACAGGGCGCGGGTCACCTGAAAGAGCTCTTCGGCCTCCTGCGGCGTGAGGACGGCGGTGGGCTCGTCGAGAATGAGCGTGGTCGCCCCGCGGTGGAGCGCCTTGACGATTTCCGCCTTCTGCTGGCTGCCCACCGACAGCCCATCGACCCGGGCCTCGAGATCGAGCTCGAAGCCGAGCCTCTGGCACGTGCGCGCCACGTCGGCCCGCGCCCGGTCGAGGTCGAAGAAGAGCCCCTTCCTCGGCTCCAGGCCCAACACCACGTTCTCGGTCACCGAGAGCGTCGGCACCAGAGTGAAGTGCTGGTGCACCATGCCTACGCCCCGCGCCAGCGCATCGGCCGGGGTCTTGAGTCGCGTGGCCTGCCCGTCGAACCGCACCTCCCCAGAGTCAGGCTGGTACAGACCATACAGCACGTTCATGAGCGACGACTTGCCGGCGCCGTTTTCACCCACCAGCGCGAGGCGCTCGGCCTGACCCACCTCGAGCGAGACGCCAGCCAGCGCCACTGTGTCTCCGAAGCGCTTGGAGATGTCTCTGAGCTCAATCACCGCTCGGGCGCCTGGAACTGCTCGAGCTCGGCGCGGCTCGCCGGCACCTTCAGCGCTCCCGACACCACCTGGGCCCGGAGCGCCTCGACCTGGGCCAGCGCCTCGGTCTTCCCCGGGAAATCGACTCGCACCTCGGCCAACCCCACGCCCGCTTCCTTGAGGCCCAGCTTCACGTCACCGCTGGTGAAGGCGCCTCGGCTCAGGTCGAACAGGGCCTGCCACACCGCGAGATCCACCCGCTTCAACATCGACGTCAGCATCGCCTCGGGCGCGAGGTGCCATTGGTCCGAGTCGGTGCCCACCACGAAGACCTGCTTCCCCGCGGCCCGCGCCTCCTTCACTGCCTGCACGACGCCGGTGCCGTCACTCCCGGCGGCCTGGAAGACGACCTCGCAGCCCTTGGCCACCAGATCCGCCCCCGCCTGCTTCCCTGCGGAGACGTTGTCGAACGAGCCGGTGTACTGCACCAGCACCACCGCCGACGGGTTGGTCGCCCTCACCCCGGCGCGGTAGCCCGCCTCGAAGCGCCTGATGAGCGGCGTGTCCATGCCTCCCACGAAGCCCACCTTCCCCTTCGCCACGAGCCCCGCGAGCGCGCCCACCAAGAAGCTGCCTTCCTCTTCCCGAAACACCACGGTGCGAACGTTCGCCAGGGCCAGGGGCACGCCCTTGGCGTCGAGGATGGGGCTGTCGATGAGGAGGAACTTCGCCTGAGGGTTGGCCTTGGCCACCGCCTCGACAGCGTTCTCGAGCATGAAGCCGGTGCCCACCGTGAGGTCCGCGCCCTGGTCCACCAGGAGCTGGAGGTTCGGCTGGTAGTCCTCGGGGACCTTCGACTGAACGACGAGGGGCCTCACGCCCAGCGCCACGACTCGCGACCGGAGCTCGGCCGGGAGCGTCGCGTCACGCTCGACCTGGGTCAGCGGCCGGTAGGCGCCGTCGACGAGCTTCACGCCTCCCGCCCACGCCTCCAGGCCACGCAGCGCGCTGTCGTTGAACGACTGGTCCCCTCGACCGCCGACATCTGTCACCAGCCCGGCGATGACCGCCTTGGCCACCTTCTTCGGCGCGGCACCCGACGCCTCGCCCGGGGTGTCTTTCTTGCACGAGACCATGAGGAACATGACGAGCAGCAGTCGCGAGGAGGACATGTCGGGCTCATTCTGCCCGTTCGCCACGACAACGCACGTGCCAAGGGCGAACCCCGGGTCACGTTTGTCGTGGTGTCCCTCGCGGCCTCAAGCAGTGTACATTCCCCCGCCGTGAGGCTCTCGGTACCGCGGCTCTCTATCCTGATGCTCCTGTTGACCAGCTTCGCGTCCCTGGGAGCGAGCCCCAAGGCCATGGCCAAGGAGGCTGACCGCCTCTACAAAGACGGACGCTACCGCGAGGCGGCCGACACCCTGCGCGCGGCGTACCAGGCCGAGCCGAACCCGCTATTCCTCTACAACATCGCCCGCGCGTTGGACCAAGCCGGCGAGGTGAGCCCAGCGCTCGACGCCTACCGCCAGTACGTCAGCCAGAGCTCGGAGGACACCCAGCCTGAGCTGGTGAAGAAGGCCAACCTGGCGATGGATCGCCTGCGCACCATGGCGGCGAAGGCCGAGGCTGATCGCCAAGTGCAGGACCAAGAGAAGAAGCGCCTCGAAGACGAGCGGAAGAAGGCCGACGCGCAAGCAGCTGATGAACGACGAGCCGCGCTCGAGCAGCGTCAGGCCTACGAGGCGAAGGAGAAAGCCGCCCGCGAATCCCAGGCGGCGAAGGTGAACAGCCAGCTCATCGGCTCGCTGGTGCTGGGCGGCGTGGCGGTGGTGGGCCTCGGCACCGCCCTAGGCTTCGGGCTGGCGGCCAACGGAACGAAGGGCGCGTTTCAACGGGCCACCACTCTGGCCGACAAGCAAGGGCTCGAGGCCGCGACGAAGACCCAGGCGCTCGTGGCGGACCTCTCGCTGTTGGTTGGCATTGGGGCCGGCGTGGCGGCGGCCATCCTCTTTCCCAAAGGCCCCGCCCCTTCAGGCCAGGTGAAGGTCGTGCTGACCCCCATCGGCGGCGGTGGGCTGGCGGCCATCGGAGGGACGTTCTAGTGCGCGCCTCGCTCTTCGTTTTCGCCCTCTTTGCACTGGGGTGCTCCTTCACCACCGCCGGCAATTTCACCGAGTGCTCGGCCGACCCCGAGTGCGGTCCCGCCGGGGCGTGCGTGCGCCATTACTGCCTGCCGCTGCCCGAGAACTGCAGCCGCCTCGAGGGAGCCTTCGACGCCGGCGATCGAATTCCCCTCGGAGTGTTGGTACCGCTCCCGACCGACGGCGGCAGCAATGAGCGCGACGTCATTCGCCTCGATGCCATGCGCCTCGCGGTGTCGGAGGCCAACGGCGCCGGAGGGCTCAATCACCGCGCCTACGGGTTGTTCGCCTGCGGCGTCCTCGACGAGAAGACGAGCGTCGTCAGCGCGACCGAGTGGTTGATTGAGAACCTCGAGGTTCCGGCCATTCTCACCTTCGGGAGCTCGCGCACCCTGTGGGCCGCCGACAACGAAGTGCGGAGAGACGCGGGCACCTTCATCATGTCTCCCAACGCGACGGCGGCCTTGCTGGTGAGCCTCCATGGGAACGAGGGCAACGTCTGGCGGGTGGCGCCTCCCGATACGCAGCAGGCCCAGGTGATGCGGACGCTCATCGGCAGCGCCGACGCGGGCCGGGTCTCGATCCTCTACGAAGAGACAGACTACGGAACCGGGTTCAAGGAGGCGCTCTCGGCCGAGCTGCTCCAGGCGGGCTTCGGGGCGCCGAAGATGGTGGGCTACCACGCTCCGCTCGACCCCGCGGCCACCATCGCCCAGCTCGACGGCGGGAGCACCAAAAACACCGTGGTCATCGGCTTTCCGGCAGATGTGGTGGCGCTGGCAAGCGCGGCCGCGACGGTGCCCGCGCTCCTGGCCTCCGCGGGCCACCGGTGGGTTCTCTCCGACGCGGCCAAGGACCCGGCGATTCTCACCCCCGTGACCAAGCCGGTGCTGGAGGGCGCGGTGGGGACCGCTCCGGCCCAGGCTCGAGGGGTCGCTTTCGTCAACTTTCTGCAGAGCTTCCAGAGCCGCTACGGTAGCGACCCAAGCATCTACTCCTTCACCGCCCACAGCTCCGACGCCATGTGGCTGACGCTCGCCGCGACGGCCTGGGCCAACCAGGGCGGGGCTGCCATCACCGGCCCTTCCATGGCCCCGGCGATGGCGAACCTCGCCAGCGGCAAGACGGTGGAGCGCCTCCTGGGGTCCTCCTGGGTCGACCTCTCGCTGAACCTGTTGAACCACACACCGGTAGACGTGGAGGGCTCGAGCGGGCCGCTGGTGTTCGACGTGTCGGCCGGGGCGCCGGCCTCGCAGTACGAGGTGTGGCAGGTGAAGAGCGGGGTCATCGTCTCGGGGGTCGACTACCTCCCCCACTGACCATGGGCTTGCATCCCGCCAGCCCTCATCAAGGCGCTTCTCTCTGCCTCCCGCCAGCGCGTTTCGACTCGCTACAGGTTGTCCGGCGATTCAGGGCGCTGCGCAGCGCCGGGGCTTTCAAGGGAGCCTGAGACACCTCAGGCTCCGACAAAGCCCATGCGTTGCGCTGGGCCTACGAATATGTGTCGGAATTGCCAGACAAACTGTAGCTACCCAGTCAAACCCGCCAGCGGCGAGGTGGCCGCGAGCCCCCCGTCGCCGAAGCTGGTCACGTTCACACCCATCGCGTTGGCCAGGGAGATCAAGACCTTCGTGTGGCTGGTGTTGGGGAGTTGGAGCCAGCGGCCCATCTTGAAGTAGCCGCCGGTGCCTCCGAGGATGACGTTCGGCAGAGACGAGTTCGAGTGCGAGTCGCCGTCGCCGTGGCGGTTGAACCAGTAGATGGTCGTTTCGTCGAGCAGGGTGCCCGACCCGGTGGCCGACGGCACCGCGGCCAGGCGATCCATGAGGGCCGCCACCTGACCGGCGATCCAGCCTGAAATCTTCTGGTACTTGTCCAACTTGTCGGCGTTGCCGCCGTGATGCGACACGAGATGCAGCGGCTCGGTGAACCCGAGCCACGGCATGCGCAGACCGCCGGCGTCGCCACCACCCGGGTAGCCGAAGCTCACCGAGGCGACCCTGGTGAGATTGCACTGGAAGGCCGTGGCAACCATGTCCATGAAGAACGGAGACAGCGTCTCGGTGTCCGACCCCTTGCGCACGGAATCGGCGTCGCTCACCACGGTCGCGCGTTTGGGGTTTGAACAGGCCTCGTCAGTCGGCGTCTTCCCATCGATCTCGTCTTGCAGCCGCTTCTGCACCCGCGCCTCGTAGACGCTCATCGAGCTGAGGTGCGAATCGAGTGTCTTCTGGTCGGCCGAGCTGAGGGCGGGGCGAAGCGCCGAGAAGCGCGAGTGGAGGTAATTGGTGACCGCGTTCAGCTTGTTGAGCGGCGTCTTCGACGGGGAGACCGGCGTGCCAATGTTGGCGAACATGAAGTTCCAGGCCTCGTCGGCGCTGATCAGGCGCTTCAGCGGATTGCCATTGACCTGGTAGTTGATGTCCGACGGCGTGTCGCCCCCCATCGGGTGAATGCCGAAGTTCAGCGACAAGAACGTCGTGTCCTTTCCGACCGCGTTGGCGATCAACTGGTCCACCGAGGGGCCGGCGTCTATTTTGTTGACGGCCGTTGTCTGGTCAGTGAGGTATGGGAGGTTGCCATAGCGGCCCGTCAAGGTGACCGCGGCAATATGCTGTTGAACGGCAGCCGCGTAGGCGAGGCCGGTGTTGCCAACCACCGAGTTGCCGTTCATCTGCGGGCCCAGAATCAGCAGCTTGTCCTTGTACTTCTCGAACGCCTTCAGGGTCGGGCTCAAGGTGTAGCTGGACGTCGTACCCGTTGGCCAGAACGCGCCCTGATTCACGCCGTCGGCGGTGTAGACGAACACGATGTACTTCGACGTCTTCCCGGCGGTCTGGGC
>PMBV01000357.1 GCA_003153055.1 Myxococcales bacterium | reverse complement strand
GTGATGACACGCTCGGAGACCTTCCCCCGAGGCGGAGGGACCCGTCAGCAGGCGCCGAGCACGCCTTGAGGTGAGAGGGCGGGGTGCGGTTCAACCACGAGGCCGTCTGGCCAGCCCCTCGACNNGGCCGAGGGGCTCGTGATGCTCGCCCGGGCCCCCGATCCGGCTGGGCCAAATGGAAGAGCAGCTTCCATCCGGGACGAGGGGCAATGCGAAGAGGGAACTGCACCCGATTGAGCGGATGACCGGACACTTACCGTCCCTTGATGAGGTGAAGCGCCGGCCGATTTGGTAAGTAGGCTTGTCGCCTCAAATGGGCCTCAAGTGTCGAAGTTGAAGAACGGGCCGGGAGCCGAAAAAGGGACCAAACGTGAGAACGTCAACGCGAAACGTGGTGGGCATGCTGCTCCTCGGAGCACTGCTGGGGGGTGCGAGGGGTTGCGGCGAGGGTGTCGATACGTGTGATGCGTCGGCACGTGATGCTTCGGTGGGCGATGCTTCGGTGCGCGATGCTTCGGTGAGCGGCGATTCCCAGCAAACCATCGCCGATGATTCGCCCCTCGCGTTCTGCCCCGGACGATCGAGCGTCCCGGACCGACCCCAGGTGGGTCTGTGTGAAGCCGGCTTCTTCCCCGACCTCGACTACGCCTGCGGTCCTCCCGCCGGAGATTTCGACGGCGGCTGGAGGTGCGGTTGCCGGAAGATCGGCGATGGGACCTGCCTCAGACGCTGCACGGGCGACGGGGGCTGTGGGGCTGGAGAAGTGTGTATCAAAAGCGGCCTCTTCTGGGGCAGCGACATAAGCACCTACATCGTAGGGCTGTGCCGCTCGAGGTGATGCCTCAATCAGGCACCGGGGAGTCGTCGCTCCACCTCCCAGCTCGAACAGCACCTCGCCCAGCGGCGCGCGGCACCCCTCAATAGGCGGTGAAGTCCTTGTCCCCGGGCTCATCGGCCGCGAGGCTGATGGCCGCCCCATTCTTCGCGGGGAGAGGTGCCGGCTCGGTTCGCGGGGCTCGCGAGGCGCGTCTGTTATCTTCGGCGGCGTGTCTCCCTTGGCGATGCGATCGACATAGCCGGCCGCCACGTTCAAAGGGTTGATGACCGCGTCCAGCGTATCGTTGACGCCCTTGACGATGGCGTGGAAGTCACCGTGGTGGCGGGTCGCGTCCGCGCGGGTTGAGAGCTTCCCCTCGACCGCCGACCTCGAGAGCATCTTCGCGTCGGCCACCATCGTCTGGACCGCCGCATGCAGGGCTCGAAGCGCGTCGGCCAGCACGCCGACCTCGTTGGTGCTCTTCACGGCGAGCTTGAAGTCGAAGTCGCCCGCGGCCATCTTGTTGGCGCTCCCGACAGCCTCGTTGATCGGCTTGCAGATGCTGGTGGTGAGCCAGAAGGCCAGCACCACCGAGAGCAGGAGGGCGAGGCCTCCGACCGAGAGCATCAGCGTGCGCGCGGTGAAGTAATCGTCGGCGGCGCCCTTGCCAGCCTTCTCCATGTCTTCGAACTCGTGGTCGCTCAGGTCTTTGACCGCCTTGAGCAGCACGGCGTTGGCCGGCCCGAACTCGTTGAGCTGGAACTCGATGGCCTTCTTGCGGTCGTTCTTGAGCAGCTCGAAGAGCGTGGCGTACTTGGCGTCGAGGGCGGTGAGCGCGCGCGTCACCGCGGCCACCATTTTCTTCCCGTTCTCGGAGTGAACCAGCCGCTCCATCACTGGAACCGCGTCGTTCATCTCGTCGCGGTGGTGTTGAATCGTCTGCCGGAACTTCTCGAGCTCGGTCTCGTTGTCGACCAGCACGAGGTTGCGCAGCAGCCGCTCGTTGTCGAGGGTGTTCTGGACCAGCACCGTGCCCCTGGCGATCTTGATGACGCGCTCCTGGACAATCACCCGGGTCGCCTCATTCATGCTGCCCATGCCGGTGATGCCGACGGCCATGATGGCGATGAGGAGCAGCGCCACGAAGCCAAAGCCGACGCTGAGCCGGACGCTGATTTTCAAGTCCTTCAACATGACGCTTCCTCCGGGAGAACCATCGCCGCCCGACTTCCGGCTCGGCCCCTACGTGGGTGGAATTTCCCTCATGACTCATCAATTGCCCGCACTTAGGGCGGTGAAGAGACCAACGAAACGAGGTAGGCATCAGCAAGAGCCCTGCCAGCGCGACGTGCGATGATTTACCGCGGCATGGTTGGAGTTGAGGCGACTCACTGTCCGCTCTCTGACCAGGCGGGCGGGTCAGTCGGCACCTTCCGAGTGGTGGTTGCCCCATCCACCCGGAGCGGACTGATTCCTCAGCGTCTCATCGAGCAGGCCGAGGCCGTCGTCAGGGGCCCTTCGCCGAGGTGACCCACGCCTCGAGCCACCCAGCGAAGGCCGCGGTCCCCACCACGTGCTGGAGCCTGGCGAGGGTCTGCTCCACCGCCAGCTGGCGCGCGTCGGAGAGCACCCCCAGCTCCTCGAGCTGAGCCCGGCCGGTCTTCGAGCCGCCCAGTGAGAGGAGGAACGCTCCCACGGCCGCCAGGGCCTCGTCGGCGTCCTTCGATGCCACCCAGCTGCTGAGGCTTTCCTGGAGGAGCTCCACCGCGCCGGGGAGGTCGGCGTTCATCAGCTCCCGGGCGAGCTGTGGCCCGGTGAGCGCCAGCACGCCATCGAACAACGAGAGGCGCAGCTCCGAGGCCTCTTCGGCGCGCCTCGGGTCGGCGACCGCGTCGGCCAATTGCCCCAGGACGCCAGTGAGGGCCGTGTCGACGAACTCCACCGCGCGCTTCTCCAACTGACGCTCGACCTCCGAGCCCACCGCGCCCACCAGGCTCCCCAGCCCACCGGAGCGAGACTTCACCGTCTCTTGCGCCATGCGAGCCAGCGTGCCCAGGCCCCGGGCCATGCCCGCTACCGGCGCCGAGGCGCGCCGGCCGAACTCGACCACCGCCTCGACGAGGATCTCCCGCACCAGCGCTCGAAACGGCTCGCGATCGATGATGGTCAGCACCAGGCGGCGATCCGGCGAGAAGGGCCGCCGCACCACCTCACGGAGCGCCAGCTTGAGGTCGCGGGGGAGCACCGCTTCGACGGGCCGGCGCTCACGCTGGAGCCGCGAGAAGAGCTCCTCCACCAGTCGCGTCAGCGCCGCCTGAGCGCCGGAAGACGCGACGAACCCCGAGAGCAGCCGTCGCCCCCAGGAGGCCACCTCGGCCTGGGAGGCCCAGGCGCTCATCGGCAGGTCGAGCAAGGCGTCGACCGACAGCTCGGCCAGCCCGGTCAAAGGTGAGGTGGGGCCCGTCTGGCGCAGCTTCTCGAGGAGGTTGATTGCGTCCACGGCCCACAGTTAGCAAAACCCAGCACGGGCCGCCCGCCCGTGTCATAAGGCGCGCATGATCAACGAGACGCGCTTGGTCTGGTGCGACCTTGAAATGACCGGCCTCGACGTGGCGCAGAACGCCATCATCGAGCTCGGCCTCGTCATCACCGGACCAGACCTCAAGCCCCTGGCCGAGTACGAGGCCGCTGTCTGGCAGCCGGAAGAGACGCTCGCGCGCATGGAGCCCTTCGTCAAAGAGATGCACACCCGCAACGGGCTCCTCGAGCGAGTGAGGAAGTCGGACCTCTCCCTTCGAACCGTCGAGAAAGAGGCCACCCGCCTGGTGCTCCAGCACACCGAGTTCGGCGAGGGCATCCTGGCCGGCAACTCCATTCACACCGACCGGGCCTTCATCAGCCGCTACCTCCCAGGCTTCGACCGCGCCCTGCATTACCGCATGGTGGACGTGTCAAGCTTGAAGATGCTCGTGCGTGCGTGGTACCCCAACGCTCCGGGGCGTTCGAAGGTGGACGCCTCGCATACGGTGCTGTCAGACATCCGGGCTTCCATCGCCGAGCTGGCCTACTACCAGCAGATGTTTTTCAAGAGCCCCAAGGACGTCTGACCACCCGATGAATGGGGGCCGCATGACCGAGAAGCGCTGGAAAGTGCTGCAGTCAGAGGCGGCGAAACAGCTGGGCAAGGGCGAGGTCGGGCGCGCCGCGAACCTCCTGGTGGAGGCCATCGAGATGGCGCCCCGCGAGGCCCGGCTGTACGAGCAGCTCGTACACGCGGCTCTGGGTGCCGGAGGCATCGAGACGGCGGTGAAGGCCGCCACCGAGCTCGTCGCGCTCGAGCCTCGCAACCCGCACTACGCCTACCTGCGGGCGGTGGCCGCCATGGCCGCGGGAGACCTCGACACCGCCGAGCGGGTATTGACCCGGGCCCTCGAGGCGACTCCGACTTCGGCGGAGATTCGCCAGGCCCTGGCGCAAATCGCCCGGCGCCAGGCCCAGCCGGAGCGAGCGCTGGAGCTCCTGGCGGACGCCGTGCGGCACGCGCCCACCACCATGAGCATCGTGAGCGACTACGCTTCGGTGCTCCTCGAGCTCCATCGGTACGCTCAAGCCCGCGAGGTGCTGGCACCCATGGCTGGTGCCCACCCGGCCGACGCTGGGTTGCAGCTGGCGATGGCCCAGGCCTGCGCCAAGCTCGGCGAGGTGAAGACGGCGTGGGTGCACGCGGTGCGCGCCAAGGACACCGACGACGCTGACATTCGAGCTCAGGCGGTGCGCTTGGTGGCCGAGCTCGATAATCGTTAACCCATGACGCGCCGGACCTTCGTCGTCGGTGATGTCCACGGCTGCCGCGAGGAGCTCGAGGCGCTCGTGGCCAAGGCCGAGCTCACCCTCGCCGACCGCCTGGTGTTGGCCGGCGACCTGGTGGCTCGAGGGCCTGACTCGCAGGGAGTGGTGCAGCTCGCTCGCGAGCGAGGCGCGTTGGCGGTGTTGGGCAACCACGACGCCCACCTCCTCGAGGTGGGGCTCGGCCACTCGGCCAAGGAGAAGCATCTGGCCTTGGCGAAGACCATGACCCGCCGTGACTGGGAGTACCTCGAAGGACTGCCGCTGTACCTCGACCTCCCCGAGTTGAATGCCCTCGTGGTGCACGCCGGGCTCTTGCCCCACTTGCCGCTGGACCAGCAGCCTCGGCGGCACCTCTTGAACCTCCGCTCCATCGATGCCCACGGGGAGCCCTCGGCGCGGGTCGATGGCGGTGTGCCGTGGGCCTCGCGCTGGGAGGGGCCGCGGAGGGTCGTATTTGGCCACGACGCCCTGCGCGGGCTCCAGCGGCACCCCCACGCCTTGGGCATCGACACCGGGTGCGTCTATGGGCATCGGCTGACCGGCGTCTGGCTGCCCGAGGGGAGGCTGGTGCAGGTACCGGCCCTCAAAACGTGGAAAGTCGCTGACGGCGCCTGAGGCCGCGGCGTACCATCGCGCCTTCATATGGATCGCGCTGCCGCCGACGCCCTGCTGGCCGATGTCGAGCTCGTCCCCGCCGTCGAAGGTTCGGTGGCGGCGGCGAGAGAGCTCGAACGACGGCTCCTCGCCAACGAGATTCCGGTGATGCTCGCCACGCCCGACGCGTGCTGCGGGAGCGGAGGCTGCGCGCCCAAGCTCCAGGTGCTGCTGCGGGAGGAAGACGTGCCGCGCCTCGGTCAGTTGCTCAAGGACGAGTGGCTCGAGGCCCTGGCTCGCGAGGGCCTGGGAGACGGTCTGATGGCCCTCGGCACGCCTTCCAGTGGCGAGGCGCTGGCCTGCCCGGCGTGCGGCTTCGCTGGGCCTTTGGTCGAGGGCGCCTGCGGTGACTGTGGGCTCCAACTGGAGTGACCATGCGATCGCCTTGATTTGCGACCCCGCCGCCGGCTGCCCATCGGCTCACTGGATGAGCTGTCGATGGTTCGGCTCTCGCCTCAGACGGACTCAAGGAGCTCAGCGTAGACGCTGACCTTCTCACTCAAATACGAGTCGAGCCCGCGCAGGTCGTCCTGAAGATGGGCGGTCATCTCGATAACGTGGCACCCGCGCTTGATCGCAAGTTCAATCGCCTTGTCATCCGCAGTGGGGGCCTGAGTGACAGCGCAGGGCTCGTACTCATTCAGAATGATGTCCGGTTTGAGGATACCTCTTACCTCGAGACCGTTGCTCAGTGGTCGGCCCAGACGCCGTGCGATTGGCGGCTCGTATTCCCGACTTCGCAGCTGACCCAGCGAGGTGAATCGCTGGGCGAACTCCTGCTGTCCGGGCTCAGCAGCAGCAACTTCGAGTTTCTCATCGACCGCTCGGACCGTTTCTCGGCCCCGACTTCTGGCGTCCTTCTTCTCGCCGACGCTCGGCGCCGCCCGGATAATCTCGATGAGCCTGGAGGCAAGATCGTCGCCATCCGGTCTGGTGCAAAGCACTTGTGTCGCCACCATGTCGAGCGCCACCCAGCGGAGTGAGAACTCCGACTCGACGAGGCTTGCGCGACGGGAGTCACCGCCAGGCTCAACGTTCAGCGCGGAGGCCCAACGCTCGCGGAACCACCACACCCCGAGGTGCCCGTTGTCAATGGTCGATTCCTCCGCTACGAGTTCGCGGTCGGTGAGGAATGCCACAACGTCCGATGGGCTCGACCCAAGGGTGACGAGGGTGAGGAGATTCTTGTTGGCAGGGCGCCCCGCCCTCCGAGTCCGTTCTCGAGCAGAGAGCGCGCGACCGATTGCCTGGAAGGAGTCGATGAATCCACGGTCTCCCATCATCGTCTGGTAGGCATCTCGCTTCTCTTCCGGTCCGCCCTGGTCGAGACAGAACCAGTAGCTGCGTGGGTTGAGGAGGTTCGTATTCGTCCTGACGATTTCCTCTTTCAGCGCCGGTGCAGGAAGCGGCAACCCGACAGGTTGCGCGAGGCCGCGATGGGAGCGATCGA
>PMBV01000019.1 GCA_003153055.1 Myxococcales bacterium | reverse complement strand
GGTGAGGACGACATACGGGTACGACGAGTACGGGGCGGTGAAGACGCTGGAGACGACCGTACCGTCGGCGAGTGGGTCCGTGTCCGTCTTCAAGGAGGAAGTGGCGTGGGACGTCGCGGGCAATGTGAAGGGGAAGGCGGAGACGGTGCAGGGCGAGGCGAGTCAGTGGGTGTATGGGTACGACGAGGCCTCGCGGCTGACGTCGGCGACGAAGGACGGGATCTCGTCGGAGTCGGCGACCTGGGCGTACGACGCGGACGGGAACCGGGTGACGGTGGGTGGGGCCGGGACGGCGACGTACGACGGGCAGGACAGGCTGACGTCGGTGGGTGGAGTCACGTACGCGTATGACGCGTGGGGCAACCGACGGTGGAGGATGGGGGGCCCGTCGTCGACGGAGTACCGGTACCAGGGCCCCGGAGAGTTGGCGCAGGTAGTGCTGCCAGACGGGACGTCCATCGAGTACGTCATCGACTACCGAGGGCGGCGGGTGGGGAAGCAGCGCAACGGGGTGTTTCAGGTGGGGTGGGTGTACGACGGGCAGTTGCGCGTGATTGGGGAAGTGGACTCGAAGGGGGCGACGACGTCGCGGTTTGTCTACGGGACGTTGGGGCACTCGCCGGATGTGCTGGTGCGGGGCGGGGCGACGTACCGGTATGTGCACGACATGTTGGGGAGTGTGCGGTTGCTGGTGAATGCGGCTACCGGTGAGGTGGTACAGCGGCTCGACTATGACTCTTGGGGCGTCGTGGAGAAGGACACGAAGCCTGGCTTCCAACCGTTTGGGTATGCGGGTGGACTGTATGAGTCAGAGACGGGATTGGTGAGGTTTGGGGCTCGGGACTACGATGCGGCTACAGGGGCGTGGCTGTCGCCTGAGTCGCTCGAGCGAGACCCGAAGGCAATCGCGAGGCGCGCATTTGCTGGATTGCCAACGTCTAGGTTCGCCTATGCGAACGATAATCCTACTAGCTACCTGGATCCCGATGGGTTGCAGTCGATTCTTGGGTGGCAGATAAGAATGTGGGCGGCCATTGCCTCGGGCGACTTCGCAACCGCTGCCGATATCTACATGGTCGCAAGGGGCGTCGAGCAGATGCCCGCGTGGTTCACTGCCCTTCAGCGCGCGTTTGATGCGGCAAATCGTGTGGCGGGCCCCTGCTCGCGGGTGGCCGACGATATCTATGAAGGGCTCAGAAGACTGGGGCAGAATCCACAGTATGTTCGGTTCACAAGTCAAGTTGGTGATTTGATTGGCTTTGAATTGAAGGCTGGAGATCCAGCCAGCACCGTACAGGTGTCAACAAACGGCATGCATGTTGCCGTGCGCGTCGGCGATAAGATTTTCGACGCCTATACGGGCCCTCAAGGAATGGAATTGCAGCAGTATCTGACTCAACTGATTAATGGCAAGGTAGTTCCATAGTTGCTTGACATCGGAGATGCAATGGACCTACTAAAAAGACCCGCCACGCCAGGGACGGTTGGGTGTCTTGATGTGCTGGCCCAGATTGGGCAAGAGATCCGCAGCGGTCGACCGCTGTGGATGTTTACGGGTGATTCGACGGCGCAATCACTTTTCGCGTTCATTCAAGGATTCCAGGCGGCGCTCGCGCTGAATGAGATAGAGGACGCGGGCTACCGCCGGTTCTTGGTTTGGGCGCGCGACGAAAAGGGCGCTATCCCGCCGGAGGGGTGGGTGAAGAAATTCCTCGAAGGTGCGTCGGGTGACCACGCTGTTGCCATCGGACGATTTCTTGACCTAGTCACTGAGTTCTTGCCAATGCGGTAGCAACCGAATCCGTACCGGCACCCGTGCTGTTGAGTCGGAGTCCAACGACAGGGTGGGTGATTGTTGGAGGTGTGGAGGGTCAGGACGACGTGGACGACGTACGGCCACGACGTGCACGGAGCGCTCGAGTCGATGGAGACGAGCGTGGCCGGGGCGTCGGTGTACCGCGAGGTGGTGGCTTGGGATGGCGGGGTAGTTGTGGGGAAGACGCAGGTGGTGCAAGGCGAGACGAGTCAGTGGGCGTACGGGTACGACGAGGCGCTGAGGCTGACTGAGGCGAAGAAGGACGGAGTCGCCAACGGGAGTTGGGCGTACGACTCGGATGGCAATCGGGTGACGGCGAATGGCGTGAGTGGGGCGTACGACGGGCAGGACAGGCTGACGTCACTGGGTGGGGCGACGTACCAATATGACGCGTTTGGGAGTCGAAGGTGGAAGGTAGAGGGGCCATCAGCGGTGGAGTACCGGTACCAAGGCCCCGGAGAGTTGTCGCAGGTGGTGCTGCCAGACGGCACGTCCATCGAGTACATCATCGACTACCGGGGGCGGAGAATCGGAAAGAGGAAGAACGGGGCGTTTCAGGTGGGGTGGGTGTATGACGGGCAGTTGCGCATCGTCGGGGAAGTCAATGCCACTGGGACTCTGACGTCACGGTATGTGTACGGGACGTTGGGGCACTCGCCGGATGTGATGGTGAGGGGTGGGGTAACGTACCGGTATGTGCACGACGCACTGGGGAGTGTGCGGCTGGTGGTGAATGCGGCCACTGGGGAGGTGGCGCAGAGAATCGACTATGACGCTTGGGGGTTGGTGGAGAAGGACACCAAGCCCGGGTTTCAGCCGTTTGGGTACGCGGGTGGGTTGTATGACGTCGACACTTCGTTGGTGAGGTTTGGGGCGAGGGACTACGACGCGGCGACGGGGGTGTGGCTCTCTCCTGAGTCCCTCGCTCAGTCACCCACGTACGTAGCGGCGATGGCTCAGGACGGGCTGGGTGTCCCGACGTACGCCTACGCGCTCAACAACCCGCTGGTGTACGTGGACGTCGATGGTCTTGCGCCAAAGGACAAGCTCTTCGGGTTGCCGAAGAAGTTCTGGAATTGGTACCACCGAAAGGTCAAGGGCAAGGGTGCCGCAGATCTTGGGAAGGAAGAGGCAGAAGAGCTGCATCGTGAATGGGTTGAGGCGGGGAAGCCCGGGCCAGATGCGAAATGCGATACCAAGAGCCCAACGGGAAATGATGTTGTGGACGATATTCTTGACCTTATCCTTCCGGTGCCACCGATCATCAACCCCTGCCTTTACGACCCGAACAACCCAATCTGCCGACGTGGTCCGGTCTGGGAGCTACAATAATTGAAGACCGTGCTTGAGGTGGTCTGGCGGTGCTCTGGTCGACAGATGAACCTAGACGAAGCGCTTCACGCCGTTTCGCGTGAAGTCGATGCTCGCTGGCGCCCGGGCGACCTCGTCGGCAAGCGTGCGAGGACGGAAGCGGGATTCAACGTGCTCGTGGGTCGGGCAGAGGGATGGTCGAGGATGTTTGAGCTCATTCAGGGGTTCGTGCGCGACTCGGGGCCGGAGATTCTGGCGGTTGCCGCGCTGGGAGGCAGCAGTGAGCTTGATGTCGGAGTTCTCAGCGAGCCGGAGGAGCGGCAAGCGCTCTTTCCAGCATCATTGATGCGCGACCTCTCCGCGCTCTCGGTTGACCTGCGGATTTCTTGGTACCTATAGAGTGTCTCTGCGACGGAAGTAGCGTACACGGAACCAGGACAACCGGTCGTGACTGCGTGCGTTGAGAGCGAGGGCCCCGAGCGCTGGTCTGATCAAGTTTCTTGAGGGAAAGGGTACGGCCCGCGGAAAACTTGCGAGAAGTCCCGCGGGGCTCGCCTCTGGAGTTCGAGAGCCAGAAAGTGACGCACAATGTTGGAGGATCCCGATGTGGAGTATTTCGCGACGCTGATGTGGGGGGACGGGCGGCGATATCGTCGTCAAGCCCATAGCGGGAAACGGCCCGGGAGATCCGACGGGAATCAATATCAATGATTTCGGCCTGTTCCTCAGCCCGCCGCCCGGGTCGACCTTGGGAGAGCAGAGCACTGGAGGCGGGCGATGAACAACCCGGAAGTGCCTGATTGGGAGTGCCGAGTGGAGCTTCGAATCGTTGGGTTCGATGGAAGCCCAAACTCGATCAGCACAGCACTGGGGCTGCAACCAAGCAGGGCATGGGTCGCCAACGATCCTGAGATCAAGGGTCCTCTTAGGAAGGAGGGCGGCTGGATCCTGAAGTCAGAGCTGCCAACCACCTGCGTGCCAGCAGAGCATGTCCTAGCGCTTCTAGACAAGCTGCCGCGAGGCCTAGATGTCTTGGGGTCGGTTCGTGGCTGGCGCGGGTTCTTTCTGTGCGCAGTATATGTCAGGTCAAGAACACCACCGATATTCCTCGAGGCTCCACTTGTTGCCGCTATCGCCAAGCTCGGCATTGGGCTTGATGTTGATCTGTATGTGTGTCCTGTCGGTGCCCAGTCTCTGTAGCTTCTATGGGTGGCTTCAGAATTCAGAATTCGAAGGCTGTTGGTGGATGGGACGGAAGGGCATGTCAGACGCTGTTGGGTCGAGTGGGCAAGCTGGTTCTGGATGAGAAGGAGCGGCCGGGCGCAGAGGACCTTGGCCGATCGATCTTGCGAGCGCTTCCAAGGTCGGCCCGTATGGAGCACTGACGGTCGAGTTCGGAGCTCGCATCGCACCCTGTTGCTTGATGGGCGTCCTCAAGCCCCCTCCCAAATGGGGAGCAGTCTCGCACTGCGGCCTCCCGTTCGTCGACTGGCGCTCCCCACTGGGGCTGGCAAGATGCCCAGAGCGTTCGTGAGCGAGCCACCTCCCACGTTTCGGCCCCCACGGTCCGCTCGCGCGGCTGCCCTTGGCGCGCTCGGCCGCTCGGGGCTCCTGGTGGCGATCCTCCTGGCCTCGGTGAGCTGGGCCCAATCGGTCCGCATCGTCCTCCGGTGGAAGGAGGTCCCCGGGGCGAAGGCGTACGAGCTGCAGATCTCCAAGGACTCAGGGTTCTCCGAGGTCGTGCTGCAGACGCGAACCCCGACGCCGAGCTACCGCTGGGAGCGCCTCCCGACCCAGACCCACTGGTGGCGGGTGCGCACCGTCGACGCCGACGGGCGCCCGAGCGAGTGGAGCGCTCCCTTGGCCCTCTCGGTCGACTCGACGGTCCCCGAAATTCTCCGCCCGCTCGAAGGCGCGAAGGTCGCCTGCGGTGGCTCCTTCGAGGCCGAGCTGGCCCCTTCGCTGCTGGTGAAGGAGTACCTGCTCGAGCTCTCGAGCACTGCCGACTTCGGCTCGCCCACCGTGCTTCGTCAGGCGACTTTCGTCTTCAACCTCGGCTCCCTGGGCGCGGGCTCGTGGTACCTGCGGGCGAGCGCGGTGGACCGGGGAGGTCGCAAGACGGGGCCAGGGCCCGTGCGTGCCTTCTCGGTGCGGCTGTCGGCGCCTCGCTTGAGACCCGCGCCCGACGCCTGGCTGGGGGCGACGCAGGTGGCGCTGACCTGGGGCGAAGTGGCCTGCGCCACCCGTTACCTCGTGGAGGCCCTCGACGAAACGAAGGAGCGCACCTCGATGCCGGCCGTCGAGCCCCGCCTGACGTTCAAGCCCACCGCGGCCGCCGACTACCGCTGGCGGGTGGCCGGAGTCGACTCGGCGGGCACCCCCGGCGAGTGGAGCCCAGAGGCGTGGTTCAAAGTGAAGCTGCCGACGCCCCAACCCAAGGGCGAGCGTGTGCTCCTCGACGCCGAGCTCACCTGGGCGCCCGTGCCCACCGCGGCGAGCTACCGGGTCGAGGTGACGCCCGATGAGGGAGCTCCCCTCGAAGCCGTCACCGCCCAGACCCAGTGGCGCTCGCCCGAGCTGGCCGTCGGCCACTACCGTTGGCGAGTGCAAGCGAAGGACGCGAAAGGCCACAGCTCTTTGTCTCGGCACCGCGGGCCTTCGAGCGACCGCCAGTGACGGCTTTGCCGACTCCACTGTTTCTCTCCCAGCCGCTCGACCACGAGGTGGGCGCGCCGCTCGAGGTCTCCTGGGGGCCCGTGGCAGGTGCCTCGGACTATCAAGTGGAGCTCGACGGTGACGTGCTCCCGGTGCAGCGGGGAACTAGCACCATGACGCCCCCGCTCGCCCAGGGGTGGCACCGCGTCAGAGTGCGTGCGCTGACGCCGCCGCTCAAGGCGTCGCCCTTCTCGGCGGCCCTCGAGGTCTTCTCGGGCGTTCCACCGGTCGCCAGCGCGAAGGTGGAGAGCCAGGGGGCGGTGGTGCACGTCGACGTGGTCGATCGCCTGGGCCGGCTCGTCCGCAAGGCCACGCCGTCGTTCGCGGTGAAGCGGGGCGCGCTCGAACAGGTGGCGCAGGAGCATGACGGCCGATGGGCCCTCCGCTGGCGCCCGCCGCCCTCGGGAGACGATGTGCTCCAAATCGACTCCCAGGACTTTCACGTTGAGTACCCGCTGAGCCACCGACGCTCGCCGGCGTGGCTGTCGGCCAGTGTCGGGCTCATCGCCAACGGAGGCGCGGTGCTCTCGTACTGGGGCGTCGTGGGCGTGGGCACTCGCCTGCCCGTGCTCGAGGAGCGGCTGGGGCTGGAGCTGCGGGCGGGGGTGTACAGCGCCTCGGCAACCGCGGTCCTGCGCGAGGAGTCGTACCGGGCCTGGGCGTACCTGGTGCCCGCGTCCTTCCTGGTGAGTTGGCTCGAGCAGTGGGGGGCGTGGGGGTTCCGCGGGGCGGTCGGGCCCTCGTTGCAGGTGGCGCTGGTCGGCGTCGGCGACGCTCGTCAGACGCGTGTCTTGCCAGGGGTCGAGGTCGCGGCCTCGGTGTCTCGCCGACTCGGGCCGGGTCGGCTGGAGCTCGAGCTGGGGTTCCTCTACGCCCGGCTCGACTCCACGCTCGCCAAGCTGAATGCAGGCGGCGCTGGCGCGCGAGTGGGGTACGTTCTCGAACTCTGAAGTTCCGTCGTGCTGCGGAGGGGTGCCGTGCGCTGGTCACTTCGAGCTCAAGTCGTCGCGCTGGTCGGGCTGGTCCTCGTCTTGGTGATGGGGGTCTACGTGCTGCTGGCGACGCGGGTCGTGCGGGCCGACAAGCAGGCCTCGGTGTATGACGCGAACGCATTGGTGGCCAGCACCGTGGCGGAGCAGATTTTCCGCACGGTCGACGGCATCGCCGCCAAGCTGCGGTACTTCGGCGAGGAGTACGAATCGACACCGGGTGACGCGGAGCGCCGGGCGCGCTCGCTGCTCCTGGCCGACGACGCGGTGCTGTCGCTCGAGGTCTTCAAGCGCACCGAGTCGGGCTACGAGCGCAGCTTCCTGTTCGCCGATCAACCTCGCCTCGCGGCCTTAAACCTCACCACCGACGCCTTGGCCGAGGCCCGGGCTCGAACGCCCACGCCGCTCGACGCCGTGGCCCGCTCCGGGCTCCTGCTCCAGAACTCGAGCCTCCCGCCAGACCTCGCGCTGATGCGGGTCGCCACCGCCACCGCCGACGGAGCCACCATCGTGGTGGCCGAGCTGAGGCCGGAGTGGATTCTCTCGGCGGTGGGCAACAGCCGGCTGTATCGGGTCTTCCTGGTGGACCGGCTCGGTCGAGTGCTGGCCCACCCCACGGCGGGGCTGGTCATCAACCACGAAGACGTGTCCGACAACCCGGCGGTGAAGATGGCGCTCGGGGCGAAGGTGAGCCGGGGCGCGGCCGAGTATGGGGCGGGCGGCCGAGACTGGCTGGCGGCCTGGGCCCGGGTGGGCGAGGAGCTCGGAGCGGTGGTGGTCGAGGTGCCGAAGGAAGAGGTGTTCCGCGCCGCGACCGAGCTCGAGCACCGCTCGCTCGTCTTCGCGTTGGGGGCGCTGGGGCTGGCGCTGAGCTTGTCCGTGTTCCTCGGCAATCGCGTGACGAGACCCTTGAGAGTGCTCGAAGAGACGATGGGCGTCATCTCGAAGGGCCAGCTGGGGGTCGAGGTGCCCGTGGAGGGGCCGACGGAGATCCGCGCGGTGGGCCAGGCGCTGAACCAGATGAGCCGTGAGCTGGTGCGCCGGAGTGACGAGCTGCAGCGCGCCAATGCCCAGTTGGTGCAATCGGAGAAGCTGTCGGCGCTCGGCGAGCTGGCCGCGTCGGTGGCCCATGAGGTCAAGAACCCGATGGTGGGCATCGTCGGCTTCGCGCAGCTGGGCCAGGAGACGATCGACCCGAAGGAGGTGCAAGAGTACTTCCGCCTCATCGAGGAGGACGCCTTTCGGGCCAACCGGATCCTCCAGCGGGTGTTGGAATTTGCCCGGCCTCCAGAGGTCGCGCTCCATCCGGTGTCGCTCAACGAGGTGGTGGAAGGAGCCTTGCAGCTCTGTCAGCACCAGCTGCAGATGGGTGGAGCGAAGGTCGAGGTGAAGCTGGAGCAAGGGCTGCCACTCATCAAAGGCAACTCAAACCAGCTCAGACAGGTGATGCTGAACGTGCTGTTGAACGCAGGGCAGGCGATGGAGGACTCGGCGGTTCGCAAGGTGACCGTGACGACCGGCACGAGCGCTGACGGCAAAGTCGAGGTCCGGGTGAGTGACACGGGCCCCGGCGTCTCCGACGAGGTGAAAGACACGCTGTTCCGCCCGTTCGTCACCACCAAGCGGGCCGGGCAGGGCACGGGGCTGGGGTTGTCGGTGTCGCGGTCGATCATGGAGGCCCACGGTGGGTCGATCCGCGTGGAGAGCATCGCGGGAGCCGGGGCGACCTTCATCATCGGCCTTCCTGTTCCAGTCGTGGCGCTGGTACGGTCGCAGGCAGAGCAATGATTCCAAATCGCCCCAGCGACTTCTCCCCCAAGGAGCGCGCCAGAATGATGGCCGAGCTCTTTGTGGCCGGCCTCGACGTCCGCCGGGCACAGCTCAAGCGCGCGCACCCGCGAGCGCGTGCGGCCCAGATCGACCGTTTGCTCACAGAATGGCTCGGAAGAAGACCCCTCCCCGACAACGGACTCGTCGTTCTCGTCGACCCGCCGCCGGAATGGCTGGCGCCCTCCAGCGTGCGGCGGAGGCTCTCCGCGACCAGAAGGTCCCATACGCGCTCATCGGCGGCCTCGCCGTCGGTGCGCGGGGCGTCCCTCGTTTCACTGCTGACCTCGACTTCGCCGTCGCCGTCGAGGCGGCGCAAGAGGACGGCCTCGTCTACGCGTTGACCCAGCGGGGCTACGGCGTCGAGGCGCTCCTCCTCGACAAGAAGACGAGGCGCCCCGCCAGCGTCCGGGTTCCGCTTCCCTCCTACTTGCTCTCCTTCCAGGCTCGGAACTGCCGCAGCGCCGCCTCCTCGGTCTCGCCGCTGAGCCGAGTCACTGGCGTCGGCATGCTGGCGACGGCGCGCACCATCTCGCGCAACTGCCGCACGTACAGACGGCAGTGGTCGCACATCGCCAGGTGCAGCCAAAACCGGACCCGCTGGCCAAACGAGAGCGCGCCCTCCGCTTGAGCAGTCGCCAACTCCGTCATGTCGCGGCAGCTCAGCATCGACGTACCTCCCAGGCGCCTCAACGGGGGCGCACCAAGCCTTCGGCCCGACGTTACTCCCTTCCGTCCGGGGTTGCCCAGCACGCTCGCGGCGCCGGCTGTAACGCGGAAAATGCTCCCGAGACTGCAGGTGGAGCCCAGCGACTCTTCGCTGGGGCGAGCTGGAACCAACCACGCAGTGAAAGGAGCAACACCATGGCAGCGATGTGTCCGCTTGACGGGTGCAAGGCGAAGAAGGGCATGTGCATTCACGACAAGCTGATGTTGATGATGGGGGTCGTCCTGATGGCGGCTGCCGGTGCGCACTGGGGCCTTCACCTCGTCTGAGGGGCACTGCCATGTTTCCTCCCGCCGCGCCGACGCCGACCTTCCCGTACAAGATCCTCGAGAAGATTGGTGAAGGCGCGATGGGCTCCGTCTACCGAGCGGAGGACCTCGAGCTCGGGCGCCGCGTCGCCTTGAAGGTCATCAAGGCGGACCTGCTCGCGTCGCTGGCGCCAGCCGACGGGCAGGTCCTCGTGCAGCGCTTTCTCCAGGAGGCCCGCGCTGGCGCCGCGCTCGTACATCCAGGTGCCGTCACGGTCCATCGCATCGGGACCGAGGGTGGCTGGCCCTTCATCGCGATGGAATGGCTCGACGGCCGGACCCTTGAATCTCTCCTCAAGGAGCGCCACCGCTACGGCGTTGAGCAGGTAGCCCGACTCGGGCTCCAGGTCCTCGGGGTGTTGGCCGCCGCGCACGAGGCCGGAGTCGTACACCGCGACATCAAGCCCGCCAATCTGATGGTGACGAGGGGCGGACGCATCAAGGTGACGGACTTCGGCATTGCCCGCCTTCGGGGCCCGACGGCGGCGCAGACCCAGGCAGGGATGATTCTCGGCACTCCGCAATACGCGGCCCCGGAGCAACTGGCTGGGCAGCCCGTCGACTGTCGCGCCGACCTCTATGCGCTTGGGGGCGTGCTCTATGAGGCGATCGTCGGCCGCCCCGCCTTCGAGGCTCCGACGCTGTACGAGCTGATTCACCAGATTCAGTCGAAGGCTCCGCCGTCGCCCAGCTCGCTGGTGGCCGGATTGCCGACCGCGATCGACGCGGTGATCCTCCGCGCGCTTGCCAAGCGCCCCGAAGAGCGGTTCGCCCACGCCCAGGAGATGTCAGCCGCGCTCCAGCCTCTTCTCATCACACAGCAACCCGGAGTCGAG
Source organism: Myxococcales bacterium (assembly GCA_003153055.1). Next base: position 11,232 of record PMBV01000019.1, on the reverse strand, counting down.
GTGGTTCGAAGTCGAGCTGGGGGCGAAGTCTTGCCCACGCTGGTCCGGGTGCCGTCCATCTCCGTGCAAGGAAACACCGCCGCGGCGCTCGTCGCCAACACCGTCAGGACGTGGCCAGCGGAGCCCGTTCCTCGTCAGCCAACCGCAACCCTTCTCGATCGGCTGCTCGAGCGCCCGCTTCATGTCCCGGCCTTCTGTGGGGCGGTCGAGGTGCCCGGCGCCTCGCTGCTGGTGTGCGACGGCATCATCTACGCGGCCTTCGACCCGGCCACCGGGCGCGCCGACGACGCGATTCTCGACGGGCTGCCTGAGGTGGTGGACGCGACCCTGCGCGCGCTTCCCGCGAGCGGTGACCCCCGTGTCGTCACGCTTCTGGCCTCGGTTCTGGCCCCGGCCGAGCCACGACTGCCGCGCCTGGACTCCGCCTACACGGACCTGCCTCGCCTTGCACAGAAGCTGGCCGCTGAGGGCTTCGACGGCGCGCTCCGCTTCACGAGGGGGCCTTCCCTTGGCTTCGCACTCTTCAGCAAGGGACGCAGAGTCCTCGAAGTCTTCGGGGCTGGCTGGCCCAGCGCCGGGCGTTGGGAGGAGTGGATTTCAGGCAGCGGCGCACTGGCAAGCGTCGAGGAACGTCGGATCGCGTTCCCCTCCGTCACCTTTCGACAGCAGCTGAGAGAGTTCGAGCTTGAGGTCGTTCGGCCGACGGCGACCAAGACGAACGCAGTGCTCTCCGATTCGCGAGCCGAGGCCGGCACCCTGCAGTTGCGGCCGCGCGACCCGGCCACCCGCGCGCTGCGACGGGGCGACTCCACCGTGCAGGCCCTGATGGACCAGGACCCAGCGTACGCGCTCGCACGCTGGGCCCTCGTCGATCTCGGCCATCAGCTCGAACAGTACCGGCGAACCTCGAAGTGGAAGGCGCTGGCGGGGCCGCTCGAAGCCGTCCGCGCCGTGAAGCTCCATCAGTCCATCGACGGAGTGGCAGGCGCCTTCGACGTGGCGACATGGGGAGAGAGCGGTCGTCTGCTGCACCTCTTCGAGCGGGTGTCCGTCGGCGGTCGCCAGCAGGTCGAGCGCTTCGTCGCGCGGGCCCTGGCGGCGAAGGTGAGGCGCCGCCCGGACGAGCTCGGAGGGGCGGTGCTGATCGCCCCGAAGTTCACCGACGACGGCCTCGAGGCCTACCTCCAGGCGCTGCGCTCTTCGGGGAGCGCACTCCTCGGAGGCCTCGACGCCTTCACGCACAAGGAGGGCTTCATCCGGCTCTCTGTCCGCACGGGTCTGCATGTGTTGCTGGTGGAGGAGGCCGAAGGGCGGCGCCGGCCCCTGATGCCTGCGTAGGCTCAAAGACTCCTGAAGTGAGCCTCGAGCTCGACGCGCAACGCGGTGCGTGCGCGGTGCAACAGGACGCGCTGGTGGACCTCGGTGACGCCCAGGAGCTCGCAGACCTCCTCGGCCGGAAGCCCATCGACATCGCGCATCTGCACCACGGCTCGTTGGCGCTCGGGGAGTCGCTCCATGGCCTCACGGAGCGCCGTCATGGCCTCCTTTCGCTCCAGCAGGGCGTCGGCGGTCTCTGCGTTCCAGGCCGTCGGTGGTACCAGCCAGTTTCCGGCAGTTCCGAAGCGGTCGGCCAAGGGCGAGTCATCGTCGCCATCGAGCTCCGACATCGGCGTCGTCCGCTGATCCTTCACCGCACGGGTCCGGGCCTGGTTGGCAAGGACGCGGTACAGGAAGGTCTTGAGCGAAGAGCGCTGTTCGAAGCGGTCCAGCCCCTCGAGGAAAGCCCGCCAGGTGTCCTGGACCACCTCCTCCGCGGCGGATCGAGTCCTGACGAAGGTGCCCGCTACTCGAAGCAACCCTTCGTGATGGAGGCGGACGAGCTCGAGAAACGCAGCCTCGTCTTTGGCTCGCAGGCGTTCGACGAGGCCCGACTCCACGGCGCGGTGGAACTTGTCGTCAAACACGTCGAGGACTTACCACGAGGTTGCGAGTCGCACGGGTCGTAACCCGCATCGCGCTCGTTCAACCCAAGTTGATGGAGGAGGCGCGTGGAGTCGGGGCGGATTCTCGGACCACGCGGTGCAGGCGGTCACGACTCTCGTTTGCGAGCAGGGAGGCGGAGATGGTCGGACGGTCAGCCTTCGAGCTTCTCGACGATCAGCTCGATGAAGTCCCTGGCGCCCAGCTCGCGGTAGGAGTGCTCCTCCTCGAACCACGTGACGACCGGGTCCTCCTGCCCCTCCCTGGCCTTCTTGGCCACCGAGGGGCTGCGATCGATGACCGCGAGCAGCCGCCCGACGACGGCGTCTGCGTTGGGGTTGTCCGCGTAGCGTTTCCGGATCCACGTGAAGATGAGGTAGACGAGCGCCGGATCGGCGTCCTCGACGAGGGCAGCTGACTCGGCGCTGCTCATGGTGCCTTCCTCGATGCCCTCGAGGATCCTCATCGCCGCGGCGCGTGCTTGCTCGAAGGCCATGGGCCATCCTACCGTGGGCGCAATCGCCGTACGCCCCAAGTGCCCTAGCTCGTGGAACTGTACGGAAGAAGGAGCGAGAGGCCCGGCCGTGCGGGTGGTAGCAGCCCTTCTCCGTCCTCGTTACGGAGTGGATTCGCGACCACGCCGTTCGCCAGGCCGACGGGAGTCGCGCACGAGGACCGGCACCTCCGCCCGCCGCATTGTGGGCCCCCCTTCGAGCAACGGCCGCGGCCCACCGCGGTCAGCGACCGGCGGTCAGTGAGGCGGCTCACTCGCCGCCTTGAGCACCTGAATTGGGAGCCACATCATGGTTGGACGCGGACGCACCTCCGACTGACCCTCCAGCGAGTCGAAGGGGGTGAAGCCGAACTTGGCATAGAATTCCACCGCACCCTCCTTGGCGTCGACGACGACTCCAGCGCATCCCAACTCGTCGGCCATCTTGGTCGCGAGCTTGTTGACGAACCGCAGCAGCTGCGCGCAGATCCCCGCCGACCGAGCAGACGTGTCGACTGCAAGCCTCGCAAGACCGAGGACGGGTATCGGGTAGCGGGGCAGCTTCGTACGGGCCCGCTCAGGAAGGTCGTCAATTTCGACGTGGCGTGGCGCCACGGTCGCGAACCCAAGGATGCGTACGCCGTCGACGGCAACGTAGGTCACCCCGAGGTAGTGGCGGAACTGGTTCTGTCCGGCGAAGCGGTGGAGGAAGCGGTCGAGAGCCTCGTCACCAGAGTGGAAGGCCGACCGATCGTCGCTCGGACGGAGCGCCCTAATCTCCATCGCGCATCAGTTCGCGGAGGGCGGGTGTCGGCTCGGACGACCCCGCATCGCGGAGCAGTGTGGTGCCTGTCTTTCTCGACACCACGATGCGCGGATGAATGATGAACTCCGAGGGGAGCTCGTCCATCGCTTGAAGGTGGTGGAGGAGCGCCTGCTCGACCAGATGGCCCTTTTTGACGCCAGTCTGGCGGACATGCCTCTCCATCAGCTGTCGCGTGGTTTCCGAGATCTGAGCGGAAATCTGCGTCTCTTTGGCCATGTCGAACTCCTCATGGATTCTCTACGCTTCTGTAGGAATCTCGTCAATCGTCCGCATGGTGCCGAACAGTGTTCAATGGATCATGAAGAAGTAGGTAATGCCATCGGTCTGCTTGATTGGAGTGCTGGTTACCCACGCGCTCGAGAAACTCCTGGCGACGGCCCCCGCGTCAGCGGCGAGCATGATCGCGCGGTCGGGGGCGAAGGCGTAGGCATCGATCATCAATGCTGGCTTCGAGCTGTGCCATGCCCAGCGTCCCTCGCGATCGATCGTGTAGAGGTCCGAGAAGAAGCTGAGGCCACTCAGATGCAGGTCGACTCCAGCGATGTCGCTCGAGGCGATGGTCAGCTCGGAGGCGCCACTCGAGGCCGAGGAGCGCAGGTCCGCCGTCCCAGGGACGACGCCGTCGGAAAAAGGAACTCGGACCATCGAGTCGGGGAGCACGATGACCGTGTTGGCACATGAGGGTACTGGGCCGTACCAATGGGTCCCCCCGTCCGTCGCGCAGCAGGAAGGCGGCGCGCCTGGCTCCTCTCCCGACCGGCACTGCCTCGAGAAGACGTACGCCTTGTGGTCCAGCCAGCTGACGGGAGTGGTGTCAACTCCGGCGTCCCGCGCGCTGCCTGCGTCCACTGAGGAGGTCGGCCTGAGCAAGGATACCACTCGGGACTGCGTCGAGTTTCCCTGCGTGGCGGTCAGCGTGGTCACCGTCGCCGTTCCACAGCTCGAGTCCATCGCCTCGTCGCAGGCGAACTCGACGGTCGCCTCGGCCCGAGCGTCGAGGGTCAGGACTGCGCCAGTCGACAGCGAGCCGATGAGGCTTTGGACGGTCACGGTGCCGGCTTGCCCAGTTCCCTGAAGGCCGCGCACCTTCACCGTCGTCTTCTCTCCGTCGGTATGGATTGTGTTCTTCGAGAGGGTGAGCGACAGGCTGCTGGGTGAGGCCGGCTCGCCCGCGCAGCCCGTGCAACATGCCCAACCCATCAAACACGCCCAACCCAGCTTCGCCGCTCGACATCGCCCAAGGCCAAATCTCATCAATGCCCCACTCTGAAGATGGGCGAGTCAATACCCGAGGGGAGGACACCACGCAATGCAGGAGGACCGCTCCGCCACCCCAGGCGGGCCACGTGCGAACGACCCCCCGAGCCCAGGTGGTCGTCCAGCTGCTCGTCGCTGGATGAACAGCTCCGCGACCTCGTCGGTCCGACATCGTCGCGCCCACCGGCCAGGAGGACCATGGCCGTGGTCCTCCGCGTCGACGTGTGCTGCTCGCGGGCCGGGGCAGGCCACGGGGCTGTGGTTGCCGGTGTCACGGTCGAACTTGGAGGCTCACGGCGGGCCGATTCGCGTGGAGTGCGTCACGGGAGTCGGCGCGACCTTCATCATCGGCCTTTCCGGTCCGGCCGTGGCGCTGTCCGAGAGCTGATGGGCGGCGTCACCGGGAGAGCACCACGCGCACTCGCTGACCCTGGCGCGAAGTCACCTGGTAGAGCACCTTCTGGGGCCGGTACCCCGGTTTGCTCAGGGCGAGCTCGAAGGTGATGCCGACCTTGAGCTTCAAGGGAATCGGAGTCTTCCCGAAGACCTTGTGCTCGATGGAGACGTCGGCGCCTGGAGGATCCGTATCGACCAGCACCGAGACCATCTCGGGTGTCGCGGGCGCGGCGACCTTGGGGGCCGGGCGAGGTCGCTCCGTCGCTTTGGGGGCCGCGGGAGGTGCGGGCCTTGGCGGCGTGTTGACGACCGCCGCTAGGGGTGAAGGCTGCTCCACGCCACCGTCGGGCCTACCAGCATCGGGGCTGATGGTCTCCTCAGGAAGCCCGCCTCCATCGGAGGTGTCGGCCTCAACCGGGGCGCCCGCGTCACTGGCGGTGAGGTGCGCCTCGAGCACGCTCCCGTCGATGTCCGCTCCACCTGAATCAGCGACGCTGGCGTCGGTCGGCGCTTCGGCCGAGCCGCTGTCGCTTGGCCCCACGGGGCCCTCTGGGAGGGCGCTGTGGAGCCGCGGCGAAGCTTCGCGGGACTCTATCGGCGGAGTGCTCGTGGGTGCCGGGAGCAGCGCGGCCGGAGGGGGCAGCTCGTGGCTCCGGGTCACCCAGTACGCCGTGCCCAGCACGCCCATCGCGACGCCACTCAGCGCCAGCAGCTTGGGCACGGTCCACTCGCGAGGTGGGCGCGGCGGCGGCGCGACGGGCACGGCGTCGCTCGGTTGGGTCGCCATCACCACGAGATCGCCGTCGTCGATCAGCTCGATCTCTTCGCTGCGGTCGCTCGTCGGCGCGGGCGCCTTCTCCACGGCCTCTTCGAACCAGCCGATGGGCCGCGCGCCGTCCTTGGCGGCCAGCATATCGAGCCACGCCTTGAGCTCGGTCTGGCCCGCTGGTGGGAGCACCGTGCTGCGCTGGATTCTCTCCAGCTCGGCCAGCATCTCGTCGGCGCTCTGGAACCGATCCTTCACCTCGTGCTGCAGGGCCCGGGTGATGAGCTTGGCGATGGGCTTGGGGAGCCCCGAACGCTTCTTCTCGGGTGGCACGAAGTTCCCGTGAACCACCCGCGCGATCGCCTCGAGCTCGTTGGGTGCCGAGAAGGGCAGCTCTCCCGTCACCAGCCAGTACAGACATGTGCCCATCGAGAAGAGATCGCTCCGGGCGTCGAGTGGCGCGCCGACGGCCTGCTCGGGCGACATGTACGCCGGCTTCCCCTTCACCTGGCCAATCTGCGACGTGGTGATGCGGCTGCGCGCCTTGGCGATGCCGAAGTCGGCCAGCTTCACCTCGCCTTGGTCAGACAGGAGCACGTTCTGAGGCGACACGTCCCGGTGCACGATGCCCATCGGCGTGCCACCTTCGGCGCGGCCATGCGCGTAGGCGAGCGCCCGGCACACCTGGGCCATCACGTGGAGAGCGAGGTTCAACGGCAGCTCGAGGTGCGCCGCCCGGGCTCGCTTGACCACCTGCGACAGGCTCCAGCCATCGACGAGCTCGAAGACGAGGAAGTAGTGCACCCCCGACATGCCCAGGTCGAGCACCTGCACGATGTTGCCGTGGTGCAGCGCCATCGAGATGTGGGCTTCGTCGATGAGCATTCGACGGAAAGACTCGTCGGCCCACAGGCTCGGGCGCACGCGCTTGAGCACCACCAGGCGCCTGAAGCCGGCTGAGCCAAGCTGGTGCGCGAGGAAGACCTCGGCGGTGCCCCCCTCAGCGACTTTATGCAGCAGGCTGTAACGGCCGTGCGCTGCCATGGGCGGTGACTCCTAGCACGCTCCTTGACCGAAGGAAGCGCGGACTCGAGGAGCGCCGCCCCGTCAGTCGACGAGGTGCTTGGCCTCCGTGATGGTCTCCTCGGGCCCCCTGGTGTACCCCCACCCAGCTGGCGGTGTTCTCGGTGCGTGCCCACACTCCCTTCGCGGCGTCGACCCCCAGCTCCAGCCAGCCCTTCTCCTTGCCTTGGGCGGAGTACTCCAGGCGCGATGATGCCAGCCTTTCGAGGAGGGGGATTCGGATGCGTAGGGGCACGTGGGCCGTCGTCGTGGTGTTGTCGGCTTTCGCCAGCGGGTGCACTTCCTGTGGAGGCACCCCAGGGACCGACGGCGGCGCGCTGAGACGACGGGGCCCCTCCATGCCGAGGTGGCCGGAGCGGCTCCGCTGCAGGTCCCTGATGGAGACGTCTCCCTCGACTTCTGCCAAGCCAACGCCTTCCTCAAGCAAGGCACGGCTGACATCCCCTGCAACACGCTCTCGGTGTTGCTCGGCCACATCCTCACGCAGGAGGGCTCCGGAGTCCCCGGCCTCACTGTCTCCATTCTCAACCACCCCGAATTCGGCAGCACAACCAGTCAAGCCGACGGCCTCTACGCCCTGGCCGTGCCCGCAGGGAGGTGGACCGTGGATGCGAGGGCGCGAAGCTTCGTCCCTTCTCCGCGCTGGGTAGTCGCAGCGGCCCGGGACTTCAGCCACGTAGACGACATCGTCGTCTTGCGGCGTGACGAGAAGGCCACCACCATCTCCCTGGCGACAGGTGGCCTGCATGTGGCCACCACCCAGACGGACAGCGACGGCGCCCGCACCACGAGTGTCTTCTTGCCCGCGGGCCGCAAGGCCTCCCTTCAGCTTCCCGACGGAGGCACCGTCGACGCGGCAACGCTGACGCTTCGAGCCACGGAAACGACTGTCGGCCACGTCCTGGCTCAAAGCCAAAGGACTGTCCAACGGGGACGAAGCCAATTGACCAGACGCCTTGGTCGGCGGACCACGAGAAGATCAAGAAGGGCGTAGGAGCAGGGCCAGCGGATTGGACAGGCATCAGCCCAGACGGAAACGTGATTACGAGCGATCCAGAGACCGGGGAGGCCGTAGACAACGGTCCGGCTAGCGACTACGTCCCAAAGGGCAAGCCCAGCGGAGAGTGAGGAACGATGGCCACAGAGTGGGAGTACTCTCTGAGTTTCCGAGTGCACCATCCAAGTGCAGATCCAATCGCCATTGCCGACGCCCTTGGATGGAAACCTCAATGGGCCTGGAAGGCTGGACAGTCACGGAAGGACGGTGCTGGCCGACCGATGAATGGGACGTACTCCCAGTCGTACTGCTCGTTTGATCTGGACGCCCCCCAGCAGGAACCGTTGGCGGCACTTCTTCGTCGAGCAGTTGAGTACTTGGGCAAGAAACGCGGTTTGCTGCGCGAGTTGACTGAAACCGGCGGGCGACTGGTATTTTGGGTCGGGCTCTATGTCACGAAGGCGACCGGTGACGAAGTTGACGCGTCGGTTCTTGCGGAATGTGGGAACCTGGGCGTCGGGATCGCACTCCTGGTTTCGCCGTTCGCGATGCCCCGCTACGACGGAGAGAAGCGCAACATACTTCGCCCGCCCGAAGATCCGTCAGCGGGAGGTGGACGTACGACGGACGGAGACGGTGGGTAGTCTCGTGACGACGTACGCCACCGCCCCAGCCGCGGACCCGCTTGACGACGTGGCTGACGAGCTTGAAGTCAGTGACCCGCGCCTGAAGCCATTCCGATATTGCTTGCCCCGATTCTGATCGAGATTCTGATGGACGTCTGGCCAATTGTGCTCGCACTGTGACTGCCACGCATGAAAACGACTGTAGACGCACTTTTCTTTGCGAGACGAAGAGAAGACGCACTACGATTAACTCAGAGTTCCGGGTTCGCGCACTATCAGCTCTCTATCGCATGACAACTCCGGAGGCCCATTGGAGCACAAAGGAATTGAGTTGCATGACTCGACCATTCATGCCCTTCTTCACGTGGACGGCAATGTAGTTCTGATGATGAACGTCTGCGTCCACAGTTCGACGGGGCGACCTGGCCGGGATGACGGGCACGGCTGGTTCCAACACGCGGAGGTTGTGATCGCCGGCGCCGAGGTCAACCGAATGCCTGAGGGCGCAACACTCCGAGTGCGTGACGGTTCGGTCCGTGTGGGTACGAGGCGGTTCGAGAACCTACTGCCGCTGCCCTGTGACATGGCCGGGGAGGTAGAACTCGAGTTCCATGGCCAGAAGGGATCGGTCGTCGTCAAGGGCATCGGCATCAGCGTCAAGCTGACGGGTCAGCCAGGCCCCATCGAGGAATTCCGAGCATAACTGGTATGGACCCCGTGACGAGCCATTCGGGGCAACGGGTGTCAGTACTAGCGTAAGCGAGAGCCCCGGCTCTGCCGGGAGGCCTCCGAAGTTTGACGATTCCGGGAGTCGCTCTGAACGACACTCCCGTCCGTGAGCCGGCCAAGGCAGCACGAAGGGGAGCTTCAGAATGGACGAGTACCAGAGTCTCAGCCATAGTGACAAAGACTGGGTCGCAAGCCACACCCTCGTAGGGACCCATGGACGACAAGACACGCAATCGGAAGCTTAGGCGCCGAGTGACTAGAAGGGGCCTGGTATGAATAGCCGAACAATGAAGAGTCGGCTTGTCTGTGGCGCTATTTTTGTCGGTGCTTTCGTGTTCGCTTCTTTGATTTCCCTTGCGCCTGGGGCCCTCTGTGTGCTGTCGCCACTTGGCGACGAAGGTGAGGGGGAGTGTCTTGGCTGGATTGCCGTACGTTCGACGACCGCCCGTTGCAGGGTCTCAGCCGCGCTTCTGCGCGAGATCGCTGGCGCCAACAACGACGTTGTGATCTCAAGCACACTGAGTGGTTTCGTCGAGGCATTCGCTTGTGACGACCTCGCGTTTGTCTTCACCAGAATGCCATCGACTGTTGCACCCCATGCCTTTCAGCTTGTCGTCGCCGCGATCAAGACGTGCCGAGATCGGACACCGTTTTCACTCGGGGTGGCGAGGGCCTTGGCCCCGACGACTGATGTGGCTGCCATCTCGGAAGCAGCAAGGCGCTCCAAGTGCAAGTGAGGAGGCAGTGATCACCCCACGGGGGGCATGAGTGCAGATCGAGTACGCCAGAAGTTCTTGATCTGGCGGCATCCAGACTGGAAGGAAACAAGCGCCGACGGCCCTCGCCGATGTCAAGAAAGGAGACAGAGCCAGTGCGGACCCTGAAACCAAACCCCGCGGTTACCCGGAGACGAGGCGTTGGCCTCGTGATGGCCCTGGTCGTCGCAGGGGCTCTTGCAGCACAGTTCCTGTTGCTCGATGGCCTCGACGGTTTCGCCTGGTCAATTCTCGTCAATGCCCCAACGGAATACTCGTCAGGATACAGCGATGGCGGTTTTCGCCGCGTCAAAATCGGAGACAGCTCAGCGACAGTAGTGCGAGAGCTTGGGGAGCCAATCAAGAAGCAGACTGTCGAACGATCGGCCTGGCCTCGACCCGTGGAATACTGGGAGTACTCTCAAAGCAAAACGGGCGGCAGCTATCGCAGGAGGCAGATACTGTTCGACGTGGGCGGGGTTGTGATCGACAAGCACAGCTATTTCGATGTCGACTAGCTGACGATTCGTACGAGGGGAAGATCCCGCTCACGCATATTCCGACACGAGAAATGCATATACCCATTCCTCTCTCGTCAGCTGCCGGCTGCCGGGACTGAGCCACCACCAACAACAGGGAAGGCATGACTCACTGGAGCGACATCAACCCAGCCACTGCCGTACTCATCGCGCTCTCCCTGTTCATTGTCGGGGCATTGGGCCTATTCACGTATTGGCGGTTCCGACGGGCTCGCAAGGTTGTCCTCGTTGCCTGCGCGGCTGGTTTCCTTGCAAACCCGATCACAGAGGCAGTCCTGCTTATGCCACTCTCGGAGAGCATGACCGAGGAGATACTTGGACGGGCCAAGCGCGAGGGCATCGTAGGTAGGCCAGCATCAGAAGCAAGACGCGTTCTTGGCGAGCCCGACGAAGAGCAGATTCGGCCACCAGGACGAATCGAGGCGCCAGACGGTGGCATTCTGCGAAGGTTCGACCCCTATACGGTATGGTGGTATCGACCAGTGAAACTCTGCCCCTTCTGCGGCGCTGTTCGCGTGACAATCACCGCAAGCGGGATCGTGAGTGGAATCACTGTCCCGTAGGCGTTTTGCCACTCGCCCGATGTCCCCCCCTCAGCGGAGGGATGGTTCTCACTGCAGGCTGTAGCGGCCGTGTGCTGCCACGCTCCCTGACCGGAGGAAGCGCGGACTCGAGGAGTTCCGCCCCGTCAGTCGACCAGGTGCTTGGCCTCCGTGATGGTCTCCTCGGGCCCCCTGGTGTACCCCCACCCAGCTGGCGGTGTTCTCGGTGCGTGCCCACACTCC
>PMBV01000210.1 GCA_003153055.1 Myxococcales bacterium | reverse complement strand
TACCGGCGAGCGAGGGGGACGAGGACCGAATCCTTGGGAGTGAAGGCGAACGTACGCCCGGCGACCACCAGGTTGTGTTCCAGAAAGGTGACGGCGCACAGCCCCAGCCACGCCATCGCCGCTGCCTTGGTGCCGCCCAGGGCGCCGCCGAGCAGCCGATCGAGGCCCCGGCTCTGGGGATCTTTCCCTGCGAGAACCCGCCTCAGCACGGCGGTGACGATGGCCCGCACCACGAGGTACAGGAGAATGAAGGCCACGACGGTCGCCAGCACCACGCCCACCGTCAGCGCAGCCGCCAGTCGCTCGGCCAGTGGTGGGCCCAGGAGGCGCCCCAGTGGAGCGGCGGCGAAGAAGGCGGCCACCGCCGCGACGGCCTGCCCCACCTGCCTGGCGAAGCCGCTGAGCGCCCCGAAGAGCGTGAAGATCAACACCGCAACGAGGACCACGAAGTCGAGCGTCATGGAGCGGGTGCGTCTTACTTGATCCGGAAGGCGTCTCCAGAGGTTCGCCGGTGGTCGTCGGCCCTCTTCTGCACCTCCGCCAGCTTCTCGCGGAACTTCTGATTGCCTGGCTCGTAGGTCAGGCCGGTCTTCAGGTTTCGCTCGGCCGCCGGCCAGTCTTGTCGATCGATGTCAGCCAGCGCCGACTTGAAGAACTGTCGAGACTTGGGGTTGGTACCGAGCTCGTCGACCACCGCCTTCTTGGCCTCGGCCTTGTGCTCGGCCTCGCTCTCCTCGGTGAACCGGAGCTTGTTCGCGCCCTCGGGCCCGGCGAGGTCAGCCTGGTACTTCTTGCGTTTCCCGTCGTCTCGAAGGACGTAGTAGGCCTCGGTGATTCGCTTGTAGATGCTGTTGATGCTCGTCTTGGCCTGGGCGTCCGACAGATGGAAGAAGCGATCCGGGTGGTAGATGCGGCTCTCGCGGTAGAAGGCGCGCTTGATGTCGGCTGCCGAGCTCGACTCACTGACCTGGAGCATCTGAAAGTAGCTCTGCCGATCGAGGGTCGTGGCCATGCGGTTCAGCTCCGCCGCCTGCTGTGGCGTCAGCGTCTCGATGCCTCCGGTCTCGGGCAAGGGGCTGGGGCGAAGCGTCACCGGCGCCACTGGGCTCGTGGGCGCCCGCTGGACTCCCGAGGCGCTCGACACCGGAGCCGTCGCGATCGTGGGCGGCACGGCAGGGGGTGGGGGAGCGATGATGACCGACTGCCGCGCGCGAGGGGCTCCAACGCCGGCAGGTGACGAGGTGGGAACCGCTGGCCTCGCCGCCTGTGCTGGCGAAACTGCCGGCGCGCCGGGGGGCGGCACCACGATGGTCGATGGCCTCGCGATCGGCCCCGAAGAAGAGCCTGGGCTGCCGACTGGCGCGACCATGGGTGGCTTCGGCGGGCCGCTCGGAGCTCCAGGTGGAGGCAGGAAAGTGCCTGACGGTCGAGACGGTGGCACCGGCGGAATCGACGGGGGTCGCTGGCTCACTTGCCCTGGTGCTCCCGCGGGCCTGGGGGCCTCAGGCGGCGCGATGACTACGGGGACCCCAGGCCACTGGGGCTCGGCCTGAGGTCGAGCGGGCGGAGGGGGAATGATCGCCGGGCGGTTCCCCGGTGGGGGTCGAACAGGGGCGGGTTGGCTGGGGCGAGCCGGAGCAGTGATGATTGGGCGTGACTGGCGAGCTCCCCCAGGAGTGACCTGCGGGGGCGGCTCCCCAGGCTTTCCGGTCGGATTGTCGCTGCTCATTCGGCTGGCTCCCTACCGGAGGGCCGCGGGGAGATCCCGCGAGCTGTGGTTGGCGAGCGTCACCCCCGCGTTGGCGGCCATGGACCGTTCGATGTCCGACTCGGACAGCCCGGAGGAGAGGCTGATGGTGGTCGACGTCCTCTGGCCGGTCTCTTGGTCGGTCGCCGAGACGTTGACGATGCCGTTGGAGTCGATCTCGAAGGTCACCTCGATCTTCACTTCGCCGCGGTAGGTGACCCGGAAACCGGCGAACTCGAACTCGCCCAGCAACTCGCACCCCTCGGCGCGGTTCGACTCGCCCTGGTACACCCGGATCTTCACCTTGTCCTGCCCGTCGCGGCTGGTCGTGAAGCTCTTCGATTTCTCGATGGGGATGGGGGTGTTTTTCTCGATGATCTTCTCGGTGAACCCGCCGACCGTGCCGATCCGCAGCGAGAGCGGCGTCACGTCGACCAAGAAGGTTTCAGACCGTTGATCGACGAGCGCGTGGGCCTGGAGCGCGGCTCCGACGGCCACCACCTGGTCCGGGTCGACACCTTCCATCGGCAACTTCTGAAAGTAGTGACGCACCGAGTTGCGGATGATGGGGAGCCGCGTGGGGCCACCCACCAGAATGACCGCGTCGACGTCGGCGGCGGTCATGCGAGCGCTCTGGAGCGCCTCGTCACATACCTTGAAGGTTCGCTGCACGAGGTCCATCACCATTCGGTTGAATTGGTCCTGGCCGAGGGTCTGGGTGAGGTCGAGCACGGCACCGGTCGCATCCTGGCAGATCCCCGGGCAGTGGATCGAGGCGGTGCCCGCGGCACCCACATCGATCTTGGCGCGCTCCGACGCCTCCTTGAGCATTTGCAGGCAGTACTTGTTCTGCCGGAGATCGAGCCGCGTGTTGGCCATGAAATCGTCGGCCAGCCAGTTCATGATTCGATCGTCGAAGTCGTCACCGCCCAGGTAGGTGTCGCCGGCTGTCGACAGCACCTCGAACACGTCGCGGCCGATCTCGAGGATCGACACGTCGAAGGTGCCACCCCCCAAGTCGTACACCACCACCCGCTGGTTCACGTCGCGGCCGAAGCCGTAGGCCAGCGCCGCCGAGGTTGGCTCGTTGAGAATGCGCAGCACGTCGAGGCCAGCGATGCGGCCCGCATCTTTGGTCGCCTGCCGCTGGTTGTCGTTGANNGAAGTACGCCGGCACCGTCACCACCGCGCGCTTCACCTGCTGGCCCAGGTAGCTCTCGGCGATCGCCCGCATCTCCTTGAGCACCAGCGCTGAGATCTCCGGCAGCGAGTAGGTCTTGCCGCGCACCTTGATGCGCACCGAGTTGTTCGGCCCCTCGACGATGGTGTACGGCATCACCGATTGGGCCTTCTTCACTTCGTCAGAGAAGAAGAACCGACCGATCAGCCGCTTGGCCGAGTACACCGTGTTCTCGGCGTTGGTGATGATGTTCTTCTTCGCCGCGTTGCCCACCAGGACACTGCCATCTTCGAGGAACGAGACCACCGAAGCGTGGGTCTGCTCTCCCCATTCGTTGGGAATGACGACCGGCTGGCCATCCTTGATCACTGACACGCAGGAGTAGGAGGTCCCCAGATCGATGCCGATCGCGGTGTCACGCATGCTCCCGAATGTACCGGGTTTTCGGGCCGGTGAAACAATTCGAGGAAGCACTTGCCAGGACCCCGTGTTGAAGGTGCACGATCGCGTTGTTAGCTGCCCACTGTCATGGCTTCTTGGCTCACTGCGCTCTACACCTCAGATGCCTCCCTCGTTCGTTGCGAGGTGGATAGAGTGCGCGATTCGCTCAAGCTCGAGCACGACTACGCAGGCATCGGCGGGTGGCACGACGGCATGGTGCTCCAGCGACGCTACGCCGCCGGGGCAGGCCGGTCGGGTTTCTGGGAGATCCCCGATACTGACGTGGTGTTGCTGGCCAGCGGTACGTTGCCGCTCGGCACCCCGGTGGAGGAGAACGCCCAGCCTTTCCGCTACCACCAGTGGCTGTTCGGCCAGGTAGGGAACGTGGCCAACGCCGAGGCCGTGCGCGACCGCCTGCTCGAGCAGCTCCCCGATTTCATTCAGAGCGGGGTGCAGGGCGTGACCCTGGCCGAGGTCGTCTTTGCTCAGTTCCTCGCCGCCTTGAGGCAGCTCGGCCGCACCGACGACCCGTCGCTCGACGCCGTCGAGGCGGCCAAGGCGCTGGCGGCGGCGGCCCGCTCGGTGGAGCAGGTCTCGGCCGAGGTCGGGGGCGCCGAGAAGATCCGCCTGGGGCTGGTGGCCTCCAACGGGCGCTCCCTGGTCGCCGCGCGGCGGGGGCTGCCGATGTCCTACCTGCTCCTCGAAGGCCAGGTGGAGTGTCGCCGGTGCGGCATCGCCGCCGACGCCCCTGAGAAAGACGCGCTGGTGCGCGATCACCGTCGGCGTCGCTCGGTGGTGGTGTCGACCCTGGCGCTGAGGCCCCGAGACGAGCTGGCCGTGCCCGACGGAGGCTTCCTTGCGGTCGATCGCCGGCTCTCGGTGAAGACCGGCTGACCGTCGGCTGCTCGGGGCAGAGGCCTCAGCGGAAGAAACTCGCGTCGAGGGTCTGGACCAGCAGGTTCGACGCGGCGTGGAAGAGGGCCGCGCCCACCACCGAGCCGCTGCGCTCTCGCATCCACCCGAACAGCAGCGCGGGGAAGAACACCGCCAGCCGCCAGACCTGGAAGATGGCCAGGTGCCCCAAGGCGAAGAGCACGGCGGTGAGCCAGAAGGCCGGCCCCAGGCGCGCGCCCCACAGCACCCGGCCTCGAGGCCACGCGTCGCGCAGCCGCGTCTGGAGGAAGCCCCGGTAGAAGAACTCCTCCGGGAGCGCCACGACGAAGACCTGATCGACCACCCACTCGCCGAAGCGATCGGGGAGCCTGAAGTGAAACACCGGAGGGTTGACGTAAGGGGTAAAGAGCCTGGCCCAGTCCAGTGGCAACAGCACGAAGGCGCGGGTGAAGAGGACGTACCCGGCCACGAAGAGGGGGAAGACCACCCCCGCCACCTTGAGAAAGTCGAGCACGTCGGCGCCGAGCCGCCGGGTCGAGAGCCCGAGCTCGCGATAGTCCTCACCCCGCCGGTCCATCGACCACAGCGGCAGGTACAAGAACCCCATGGTCGCGACGAGCTTGGCCGCCCACGGCACCGTCACGAAGGTGAGCACGATGGCCCCGAAGCACACGGCCCAGAGGGCCAACGCTTCGGCGACTGCTCCCCTGGGCAGCCAGCGGGCCATCAGCTCGCCATGAGCCGCGGCCACAGGCGCTCCGAGGTCAGGAACAGGAGCACGACCTGGGCGGCGTCGATGCACGCCCCATCGACGAGTGGGCACGGCGCTCCGGGTTCGAGCGCTTGCCCGTCGACCCGCGTGCCGTTGGTCGAGCCGAGATCCTCGGCGCTCCACCCGTCGGCGCTGAAGTGGAACGCCAGGTGGCGGGCCGAGAGGCGCCCGTCGTTGATGATGAGATCGCACTCGGCGGCGCGCCCCAGCACCACCGGTCGGGTCAGCGGCACCAGCTCGATCGCCAGCGACTCCCGGGCCAGGGCCGCGGACTCGCTCGGCGGGCGCGTGTCCGGTGGGAGCGGGGCCGTCTGTCGCAAAGGCGGCTTCCACCGGTCTGGTGCCCACAGGAGCCACGGGTGCGGCGCTGTCGTCATGAACGCTTCCGGCCCAGCGGCCTCGAACTCGACCTTCAGGGTCGACAGCAGGTAGCTCTTCACGGTCGGCTCTGGTCGCGGACTCGTTTGCTCAGGGTGGCGAAGCGCTGGTGGAGCTGGAGATTCAACGGGTCGAGCTGGAGGGCGGCCTCGGAGGCATCGAGGGCCTCCTTGAGCTGGCCGTTGGCCTCGAAGCCCTTGGACGCGAGGAACTTGACGTGGGCCGCGCCCGCGGCGGTGGGGTGCTGGGTGAGGTGCTCCTGGCGCAAACGTTCGAGGTCGAGCGGCCCCAGGCCCCCCATGATGCACCGCCCGATGCCACGGAAGTTGCCGCGGTTCGCGTCGAAGCGGGCCCGAGGCCCGGGCACGCCGAGCACGTCGATGGCGGTCTGCACCCGCGCCATGGCGGTGTCGAGCTGGGCCTTCTGACCGAGGTCGACCAGGCGATCGCGGTGGGCCTTCAGCTCCTTGAGGGCTTCTTGCGCCTTTGATCGAAGCTCGCTCAGATCGGCGTCGGGCGCCACGCCCAGCACCACGTAGTGGTCGCCGTTCATCCGGTCACGCCACTTGGCCATCAAGGTCTCGGTCGACGTGGTGCTCGCAATCGGCTGCTGCTTGGTCACCGGCAGGCCCTGGGTCAGCCGGCCGATGGCCTCCCTGAGCTGGGGCGTCAGGTCGAGGAACTGCACACCGAAGCCCGGCGCCATCGACCAGGCCTTGGCCTGCTCAGGCGGAACGTGGCGCACCACCTCGGCCAACAGCGACACGTTGCCCGCCGAGGGGATCGTCACCTTGACCCGGGAGAAGATCGGCGGCGCGCTGCCCCCGGTCGAGAGGAACATGCCTCCCTTGGAGATGTCCTGGCACTCCATCGTGCCCACCACCGTGCCATCGGTCATCGACACCACCGCCTGGAACCGGGTGGTGAAGCGAGGGAGCGGCGCCCCCGGAACGCTGCGGACCGAAGGCTGTGACGGCGGAGGCTGGGGTGTCGAGGCCGGGGGTGGGGGTGGGACGATGGGCCTGGGCGGCGCCGAAGCCTTGAGGCTCTGCTCCAGCGCGTCGCCGAAGTCCTTGGCCGACTGGAACCGCGCCTCGGGGCGCTTGGCCATCGACCGCATGATGGCGTCGCTGAAGGACCGGGGGACGCCCGGGTTGACCTCGTGGGGAGGCCGGGGCATCTGGTTTCGGTGGGCCACCAGGAGATCGGTGAGCCCTCGCTGGGGGAACGGGAGCCGACCGGTGGCCAGGAGCCAGGCGATGCAGCCCAGCGAGTAGACGTCGGAGCGGCCGTCGACCGGCGTGGAGTTGGCCTGCTCCGGCGACATGAACTCGGGCGTGCCCACGATGAGCCCGGCGGCGGTGTTCTGACCGGCGCGCTCGGAGTCGAGGAGCTTGGCCAAGCCGAAGTCGAGCACCTTGACGAAGTTCTCGGCGTTCTTTCGCTTGATGAGGAAGATGTTCTCGGGCTTGAGATCGCGGTGAATGATGCCCGCTCGGTGGGCGGCCTCGAGGGCCTCGCAGGTCTGCACCAAAATGGGAATGGCGACCGACCCTGGCACCGCGTCGGTGAGGAGGTAGTTGAGGGGCTTGCCCTCGAGGTACTCCATCACCAGGTAATAGTGGTTGGGCGGCACCACGTTCATGTCGAAGATGTTGACGATGTTCTCGTGGCCGATGAGGTTCACCGCCCGCGCCTCGGCGTAGAACCTCGACACCAGGCTCTCGTCCGACGCCAGGCGCTCCTGCAGCACCTTGATGGCCACCCGGCTGCCGATGACGGCGTGCTCGCCGAGGTACACCGTGCCCATGCCGCCCCGGCCGATGACCTTCGTGATCCGGAAGGACCCGATCGTCGTCCCAACCAGAGGATCGGTCGCGGGAGTCGTCATGCGTCGTGGCCCACTGTAGCTTCCCGTGGCTTCAGGTGTGCAGCAAAACTGCGTCTTCTGGACGACTCATGCTCGGCGCAGCGCATGAACGAAGGCCTTTGCGTCGAGCACGTTGAGGACATCGGCTTTCTGTGCCCAGCCGCGCCGGGCCGTCGAGACGGCGAAGGGGAGGTGCCGCTCCAGCTCGTCGGTGGAGTGGGCGTCGGTGGAGAGCACCAGCTTCACCCCTCGGTCGATGGCCCCGCGCACGAGCTCGCTGGCGAGGTCCATGCGCTCGGGGCTCCCGTTCACCTCGATGACGACGCGCTTCTTCGCGGCACGGTCCAGGAGCTCCTCCATGCGCATGGGGGCCGCCTCTCGCTTGAGGAGCAGCCGCCCCGAAGGGTGCCCCCAGATGTGGAGGTGTGGGTTGTC
>PMBV01000315.1 GCA_003153055.1 Myxococcales bacterium | reverse complement strand
GGAGTGCGGGTCTCGGAGTGCGGGTCTCGGAGTGCGGGTCTCGGGCTGCGGCGATCGGGACCGCGTGCGGGTTCGCGTGCGTGCGCGGGCTCGGGTTTTCGGTGCGCGGGCTCGGGTCTTGGGCGCGTTTCGGTTCGCGAGGCCCGTCCCCGCCCCCCGTCCCCGCCCCCCGTCCCCGTCGTCCCCGTTCGGTCCGATCCCGCGAACGACCCCGAACGCGAACCCGACCCCGGCTGTTGACTTCTCTCCCACGAGGCCCCGACCTTGCCCCTCGCCCCGTCGCGAGAGAGTATCGCCCTCGCACCCGCCCCCATCCATGAACGAGCCGTTCGGCAACACCCTGGGCCTCAAACCCAGCGAGCTCAAGCACCTCCGCAACACCTACCGCCGTCGGGTCGACCCCGAGGAGTTCGTCAGCGCCGAGCTGGCAGGTCACTTGACGGAGTTCTCCCTCGCCACCAATCGCCAGGTCGGCGTCCTCATCAGCCGCAAGGGCGAGGTCGAATGGGTGGTCGTCGGCAACGCCCACCAGCTCGAGCTCCCCGACATCGGGCGGGCGCGGGCCGGGCAGGTTCGCCTGAGGGGGCTGCGGCTCATCCATACGCACCTCAAGTCCGAGCCGCTGACCAAGGACGACCTCACCGACCTGGCCCTGTTGCGGCTCGACGCGGTCGCCGCCATCGGGGTCGAGGCCGACGGGCGCCCCGGCGTGCTGCACTATGCGCACCTGTTGCCCGCCAACGGCGAGGGGGCGCTGTGGCGCAGCGAGACCGTGCGTGACGTGCACGCCCAGCCCGACTTCTCGGCGACGGTGGCCGCCTTGGAAGACGAGCTGGCCGCGAGCGCGAAGTCCCTGCGGCGGGTGGCGGGCCAGGAGCGGGCCGTGCTGGTAGCCGTGTGCCTCGATGGGCGCCGGGCCGACGCCGAGGCGTCCTTGCGCGAGCTGGAGGAGCTCGCGCGCACCGCGGGCGTCGAGGTGGTGGACACGCTGCTCCAGGTGCGCCGTCAAGCCGACCCCAAGTACCTCATCGGCAAGGGCAAGCTCGACGAGCTGAACCTGGGCGCCATGCAGCGGCTGGCCGAGGTGCTGGTGTTCGATCGCGAGCTATCGGCCGGGCAGGCGCGCCACATCGGCCTCGCGACGAGCATGAAGGTGCTCGATCGTACCCAGCTCATTCTCGACATCTTCGCCCAGCGGGCCCAATCGGGAGACGGCAAGCTCCAGGTCGAGCTCGCCCAGCTCAAGTACCTCTTGCCCAGGCTGGTGCAGGCCGACCCGTCGCTCTCGAGGTTGGCCGGCGGCATCGGCGGCCGGGGTCCAGGCGAGACCAAGCTCGAGATCGACCGCCGGCGCGTGCGCGATCGCATCACCTTCCTCGAGCGGAAGATCGACGACTTGTCATCGGACCGCAAGGTGCGCCGCCGGCAGCGGAGCCGCCACGAGCTGCCCGTGGTGTCCATCGTGGGCTACACCAACGCCGGCAAGTCGACGCTCCTCAACGCCCTGACCAAGTCGGACGTGCTGGTGGAAGACAAGCTCTTCGCCACGCTCGACCCGACCAGCCGGCGGCTGCGCTTCCCCCGGGAGCAAGAGGTCATCGTCACCGACACCGTGGGGTTCATTCGCGACCTTCCGAAGGATCTCGTCAACGCCTTCCGGGCCACCCTCGAGGAGCTGCTCGACGCCTCGCTGCTGTTGCACGTGGTCGACGCCTCGGACCCAGCCCGCCTGGCGCAGGTCGAGGCGGTCGAGAAGATCCTCGGGGGTCTGGGGCTCCTCGAGCGGCCGCGGCTCTTGGTGTGGAATAAGGCCGACCGGCTCTCCGACGAGGCCCGGGCCGAGCTGGCGCGGGCGCGAGGGGGCGTGGCCGTGAGCGCGAAGGAGCGCACCGGCCTGGGCGAGCTGCTCCACAAGGCCGAGGCCACCTTGTTCGCCGAGGGCAACTCGGCCCACGCCGAGGCGCTCGGGGCGGTGTGAGGCGGTTACGCGTTGGTCCCCATTCGGTCGAATATCCGCGTCGAGCCCTCCTCGGCCTTCTCGCTGGTGAGGGCTTGCACCTTCGCCACCAGGCCCGCGGTGAGCCCCTCGAGTTGCTCCTCAGTGAGGCCCAGCACCTGACGGCCCTGGAGGATGACGCGCCCAAGCTGGTCGGGGTCGGCGGTGCCCTTGGCGTCGAGCCCTTCTCGCTGGCACAGGGCGTTGGCCAGCCGCACCACGTTGGCCGGCGAGTGGCGGCCCCGCCGCAGGTCGTACCAGTCGAGCTCCGCCACCGCCGTCGCCACCTCGCGAGGGAGGTACCACCGGAAGGCGATGATGGCGCCCACGTCGCGGTGGCACTCCTCGACCACCAGCCGCCACAAGCTGACCGACATGAACGGCCGCTGTGAGGTGCCCCGCTCGACCTCGAGCAACAGCGCCCCGACAATGGGCTTGCCGATGTCGTGGAACAGCCCGGCGAGATACGCCGTGTTCGGCTCTACCGAGTGAATGGCGGCCGCCACGTCTCTGGCCAGGTGCGCCACCCCCAGGCAGTGCTCCCAGATGCCTCGGAACGCGCTGCGAATGGTCGGGTCCTTCGAGGTGAACACCTGCTCGGCGGCGAGCTCCTGGAGCAAGGTGCTGAGGGTGGTGATGCCCATGCGGGCCACCGCCCCGTCGATGGTGGTGATGCGGGCCAGCCCGCCGTAGAACGGGCTGTTGGCCATGCGCAGCACCCGCGTGGCGATGAAGGGGTCACGCTCGATGACCTGCGCCAGGCTGGTGAACGAGACGTTGGCGTCGTGGGCGAGCTGGAGGCAGCGCACCGCCACCTCGGGCAGCGTGGGCAGCTGGAGCGAATCTGACGCCAGCCGCTTCGAGATGATGGACCGCATCTTGGTCGCCACCGCCACCGCCCGGGTCCGATCGTCCTCCGAGGCCCGCGGGCCCGAGGCCGCTCGGGTCTGACGTTTGCTCCACCAGGAGCTCGCCGGCGCGACCGCGGAGGGAGCCCGCAGCTCGGCCTTCGGGGGCGGCGCTTCCTGGGGCGAGAAGGGAATGGGCGAGTGGCCGCCCAGCGAGGTGAGCGCTCCGCGCAGCTCCAGCATCGACTGGTACCGGTCGCTGGGCTCCCGCGCCAGGCAGCGCATCACCACGTCGGACAGCCGTGGGTCCAGAGACGTGCGCAGCTGGCTCGGTGCCTCGGGGGTCTTGGTGAGGTGGCCCTGGAGCTGCTGCATCAGGTTGCCCTCGTAGGGCAACTGGCCGGTGAGCATGCGGTAGGCCACCACGCCCAGCGAGTAGATGTCGCTGCGGTGATCGAGCCCCTCGTCGCCCATGCACTGCTCGGGTGACATGTAGGCGGGGGTCCCGACCAAGATGCCAGGAGACGTCTTGAGCGCCGCCCCGCCGGCCAACAGCTTGGCGATGCCGAAGTCGAGCACCTTCACGAAGTCGGGGTAGTCCGGGTAGTTGGTGAGGAAGATGTTCTCGGGCTTCAGGTCTCGGTGAACGATGCTCCGCTCGTGGGCCGCCCCCACCGCCGACGTCAGCTGGGTGAGGAGCGTCACCGCCGCGCGCGCGTCGAGCCAGCGGTCGCGCTCGAGACGTTGGCCCAAGGTCTCACCCTCGAGGAGCTCCATCACGATGACGTACAACCCGTCGGCTTGGCCGTAGTCGGTGACGTCGACGATGT
>PMBV01000124.1 GCA_003153055.1 Myxococcales bacterium | reverse complement strand
ACTCCTCGAACGCCCGCTTCAGCTCGTCCAGCGAATCGACTCTCACGTGTGCTCCTCCTGGTGACCGGCCACCAGGAAGGCTACGCGCGGGGCTCGGCCTCGTCGGTCACAGTTACCGGAACGGTAGCCTGGGCCAGCAGACGGACCAACGCAACGCGCGGGCGCGACCGGGTGTCATGTGGTGGAGCTACTACGCGGGCGAGGAGAACCGGTAGCGCGGGGTTCGAGGCGGGCCAGCCGGGCTGTGCTGGGGCGCCCAGTGGACCCAACACACCCGGATCACAGAGAACCGGTCGAGATCTCCTCGAGCGCTTCGCGGAGGCAGCGGAAGCTGGCGGACGTGTTCCGAAGAGGCACCATGTGCTCGGCGACCCGCCGCGCGACATCCTTCTTCTGGAGGCCGCTGGGGTAGTAGCCCGATGCCTGGAGCACTCCCTCGAAGCGCTCCCAAGTGCCACCGCGAATGGCGTCGGGATCCCGGTATTCCTGCTGCGCGGGAATGGTGGCGGGCAATCGGGGATACGCCGCTCGGACTGCCTTCCAGTCCCCGAAGAACCACGCTTCGAGCTCCTCGACTGCGATGCGATTCACGACGACCCACCGGTCCGCATGCGCGGAGGCGGTGGAACGTGTCACCAAGCCCGCACCCTGTGCATGCTGTTCAAGCGTGGCCTTGAGCTTCAGGCAGTTTTCGTCATCACGGTCGACGAGAACCAAGAGCCGATGTGTCGGAGGCAGCCACTTGTAGCCCTTGAGCCTGCCGGGGAGCTTGCGAAGCAGATCGAGCTTTCCTTGAAACGCGTGAATCGAGAAGGAACCGATTCCGCACTTCGGCAGAAGCAAGGCGAGCGCCGCTTCCGCCGAGGGCTCCTCAACCAAGACCTCGAGATGGGCTTCGCTCATGTTCCAGAGGGGCCGCCCGCGCGGACAAGCGGATCACCGACGCCGAAGTGCCCCTCGAGCCACAGGTCGCCAAGCAGGGCTCCCGCGTTCATGAACTCGCGAATCCCTTGGATCTCGGAGGCGCGCGTGCTCCGCGTGTAGCCCCTTTCGTCGCGATACAGAACTCGGACTTCCTCGGGACGCGCCCCGTTGAGAAAGAAGGGAGAGTGTGTGGTGACGAGTAGCTGCGAGCGGGCCGAGGCCTCACGGCACTCCTCGGCGAGCTCGAGCAGGAGTCGTGGGTGGAGGAAGTTCTCAGGTTCCTCGATCCCGATGAACGGCGGGGGCTTTGGGTCTCGGAGCACGAGCAAGTACGAGAGCATCTTGAGCGTGCCATCGGACGCGAAGCGCGCGAGGATCGCGTCGTCAAAAGGGGCATCCTTGATTCTCAGGAGCAGTCGGCCGTCGGGCATCCGCTCCGCTGTCACGCTCTCGAGGCGGGGAACCCGTCTCCTGAGAGTGGCGAAGATCTCCTGAAGCCGGTCCGAGTGGTTCTCTTCGAGGTACTGGATGACGTTGGCGAGGTTGTCGCCGGTCTTGCTCAGCCGCTCCTGCGGGCCCGCTTGCGGCTGCCCGCGTGCGTCGGGAATCGAGAGGTACGATACGTACCAGCTCGAGATGAATCGCCGCAGCGCTCCGACTCTCGGGTTCTTCGCGAGCTGGCCGAGTGTGCTGACGGCGAGGGTCTCCGGCTCTTCGAGTCGGTCCTGAACCTTCTCGTCGCGCTCGAGGGGTTGCTCGCCCGAGATCACCCAGCCCTGACCTTTCTTGAACCTCAAGATATCGAAGGGGCGTCCTGCGGTGTCCTGGCGCTTCCACTGGAGCCTCTCTTCGAGCACGACTGGGCCAGTCGTCTGCTCGTCGATCTTCAGACGGTAGGTTGCAGGTTGCTGATCAGGCGACTCTCGGTAGCGGAGCTCGAACTCGATCGGCCCTTGACTCCCGCGCGTCCTCAGCTCGCGAAATCGGCCTCTCGCATCCCACGCTTTACGCAGCCCGAGCGTGAAGCACTCGGAAAGGAAGTTGAAGACGTCGAACACCGTCGTCTTGCCACTGCCATTCGGTCCGAGCAGCACCGTCAGCGCAGTCAAGTCGCTGAGCTCGAGACTGCGGATGGCGCGGAAGTTCTCCACACGCAGGTACTCGATCCTGGGCGGCCCTCTGTCTTCAGCCGTCCGGTTCCGAGCTGGTCGTGTTCGGCGAGGCTTGGTCACGCGCTCTTCAAAGCACGAATTGGAAGGAGAAGGAGAGGAAGAACAAAGCGGCGAACCTGAGCAGCCAGCCGGAGGCGGCCATGCAGGGAGCAGGCGATGGGGTGGTCGCGAACCTCCACAGCGAACGCGGTGATGGATCGAAATGCGGGTGAGTGAGAGACGTCGCCCTGGCTGTCGAAGCCCCTCGCGTCCCACCGCGTGGCGTCACAGAGGTAGGGAGAGCTGAGGAGGGTCGGGGCCGCGGGCGGCCGGGAGGAGCTTGCGAGGCTGGAGGAGGCCGAGGCGCTGGAGGACCTCCTCGGCGGTGCGGGCCTGGAGGGTGGCCCAGTCGAGGCGGGGTCGCTTTTGGCTTTGGCGCCGCAGTAGCAGGAAGTGTCCACGGGCCCCACGTCACGACTGTCCCAAGAGTTCGAGCGGTTATCTCCCAGCACATACACCCGCGACGGCGGAACGGTTGTCGGGGTCCCGCACGCCGGCTGTGGCTTGTCATCCAGCACGTCGTAGCCGCGACCTCCGGGCAGCGTCTCTCGCTGGCAGGTTCCGGACACGCTGCATGGTCCCCGGGACACCGACGTATCGTTGAGCGACAACCTCCCGTCGACGCAACCCACCCGGTCTCCTTCGAGTGCGAAGGCTCGCTTCACCAACAAGGTCGGACTGGCCTCGGGCATCCGGAGCACGAGCACGTCTCCTCGCGTCCACATGGCCGCGGGCCCCGTCTTCACGACGAAGAATTGATCTCCCTGAAGGAGCGTCGGCGCCATCGACTCACTCGGGATGACGAACGGCTCCACGACGAAGGAGCGAAGCGCGAGCAGTGGCGCGCGGGCACCGGCCCAGCTCATCACGGCGAAGGCCGCCACCACCCACCACCGGCTGAACCAGAGACGGGGTGTCTCGTCCGAGATCCGCCGCGAGAGCGCAACGGCCCAGGCAATCTGTCCCAGCCAGCTGGTGGACTTCTCGTGGGGCGCCGCGGCCCGGAAGTACGAGGCGCTGCTTCGGTGAGCCCTCGCAGGACCGCGGGCAGTGGTGCGTCGGAGGAGTCCCCAGGGGCTCGACGACACGAAGGAGCCCTCAGGCGGTCTGTCTGGGCTGGGCGTGGGCGTCCGTGGCGCGCTGCAGGGCCGCGGCGAGCTTGTCGAGGGTGATGGGCTTGGCGAGAAAGTCGTCAACCCCCGCGGCGCGCGCGGCGACCTTGTCCTCCTCCATGGCGCTGGCGCTCAGAGCGATGATCACCGGCTGCGCCACGGCGAGCGAGCGGATCCGCCGGGTCGCCTCGATGCCGTCGAGGTCTGGCATCTGAATGTCCATCAGCACCACCGCCCAGGTGGCGCTCTTCACCCGCTCGATGGCCTCGAGCCCATTGCGCACCATCTCGAAGTGGACCCCGAGCCGCTCGAGCAGCCGCGCGGCCACCAATTGGTTGACGGCGTTGTCTTCGGCCACCAACACCTTGAGCCCGTCGAGTGGCTGCACCGGCGCCACCCGCGAAGGGCCGCTGCCACGGACAGGCTGCTCGTGGCCGAGCTCGTACTGGAGCGTCGCGGTGAAGACGCTGCCGACTCCTGGCTGACTCTGGACCCGTATGTCGCCTCCGTGCAGCTCACACAGCCGCTTGACGATGGCCAGACCGAGGCCCGTGCCGCCAAAGCGCCGGGTCGTGGAAGCGTCAGCTTGAGTGAAGGGCTGGAACAGCGAGGCCATCTGCTCGGGCGTCATCCCGATGCCGGTGTCCGACACTTCGAGGCGGAGCGTGGGGGCTTCCCACGTGAGGTGGGCGCCGACGGTGCCCTGCGTCGTGAATTTGATGGAGTTCCCCACGAGGTTGGTCAGCACCTGGGTGAGTCGCAGTGGGTCGCCGCGGAGCACCTCGGGAACCGTCGGGTCCACGGTGAGCTCGAGCCGAAGGCCCTTGACGAGGGCGCGGGGCCCGAGGAGTCGTTCGAGTCGAATCAGCACGTCGGCAGGCGCGAAGTCGATGGAGTCGAGGCGCATCGCACCCGCTTCGACCTTGCTGAGATCGAGCAGGTCGTCGAGGAGCACCAGGAGGCCCTGGGACGAATCACGAATCGTCTCCAGGCACTCCCTCTGCCGGCCCGCGAGCTCGTCGCGCAGTAAGAGGTCGGTGAGCGCCATGATCGCGTTCATCGGGGTGCGAAGCTCGTGGCTCATGTTCGCCAGGAAGGCCGTCTTCACCCGCGCCCCCTCCAGCGCCGCGGCGTAGGCGCGCACGAGCTCCCTCTGTGCGTGGCTCCGAAGCTTGACCTCGGTCTCGAGGAGCGCCGCGGTACGCTGGAGATCGACCTGCTGGGCCTCGAGGTTCTTGGTCGTTCGCACCGAGCGCAGGTGCACCATGGCCAGCGCGACGGCCGCGGGCACCAGCACCGCGAGCATTCCAACCGACACGGCCGCTGCTTCCCGGTGGTCTCGGGTGAGCCAGCTCCAAACGGCCACGGCGAGCGTCCACGCGGCGCCCGTCATCACGACCCCCCGAGTCGAGCTACCAGAGAGAAAATGCACTCACGCGAAGTGTAGCGGCTGATAGGGCCTGGAGCATTGATCAATGACCGATGTGTGCACCCCGCCCCCAAGCGGTGCGTCAAGGGCGTGGCCTCGCGCTTGGAGTAGGGTCGGTGCTCCACCACGTACGGAGTCATCGGATGCCAAATCTGCTGGATGGGTTGAAGGGTGTTTGTATCGCTGCCCTGGTGTCGAGCGCGGGGCTGGCCACACCGACGCTGGTTCCGATTGGAGGTGACTACAACACCAACGCCGACTTCGTCCGCGTCGTCTCCGCGAATGCCACAGGGCCGTCGATGGACCTGGCGGTGCTCCCGCCCGCGTATGCCGAGACCAAGGCCGAGGCGATAGACAACGGTGACTACGATCTCGCCCTCGAGCACGTGGCCTCGTTGACCCAAGCGTGCGCCGCGCTGGTTGACCCCAAGCGGTTCCCCTCGGGCTGCCGGGTGTCTCTGGTGGAGCTGTGGGTGCGAGCCGACGCCAGCATCCCGGCCGTCGTCCGAGCGCTGGGGAGCCCCGAGCTCGATGGCGTCTACTTTCTCGGCGGCGACCAGCAAGCCGCGATGGAGACCGTCGCTGGCACGCCCTCGGAGCAGGCCCTCGCGGCGGCCTACGCCCGAGGCGTCGTGGTCGGAGGGACGAGCGCCGGGAACGCGGTGCTCTCCTACACCATGAACGACGGGTACACGGAGTACGGCGACTCCAGCGTGGGCCTGCAGCTCGGCGCCCTCGACCTGTGGTACGGCGACGCTGACCCCCTGCACCGTGGCCTGTCGTTCGGCTCGCGGCGGGCGATCTTCGACCAGCACCTGTACGAGCGCGGGCGCTTTGGCCGGCTGCTCAACGAGACGGCCCAGACGGCGGATCACCTCGGCGCCGGTGGCCTGGTGGGCCTCGGTGTCGACACCGACACGGCCCCGGTGATTCGGGGCGATCGCCACATCAGCGAGGTCTTCGGGACGAGCTCCGTCACCGTGGTCGACTTTCGCAGCCTCGGGGCGAGGTGGGCCTGGGTCGACGAGTCCGGGCGCCCAGTCTCGAACCCCAGCCCTGCCTCGACACCGACCGCCGCGCTGGTTGCCCACGATGTGCTGGCTCACGTGCTCGCCCCTCGCCAGGGCCGCCAGACCATCGGCTACGAGCTCGATCGCCGCGCGCCCGTGCTCGACGGGGCTCGGGTCCCCTTCCCGGGCATCAGGCCCCAATCGCTGGGCCTCAGGGACCTCACCGCTGAGCGCCCCCTCATTCTCGGGGGAGACCTCTCGGTCGGCCCGTCGTGGCCCGAGGACTCGAAGGTGCTGCGCGAGCTCATCGCCCGGGCTGGCTCGACTGGGCCGATGCTCGTCGTCGCCGCTGGGTACGCCGATGGCGAGGTGGCCGCGGCAGACCTGGCCGCCTATGAGGAGGCGCTGACGCTCTCGGGCTGGGCGGGCGCGACCGTGACCAAGGTCTTCCCCGCTCCGGTGAGCGACGCGGAGCTCCAAGGCGCCGCCGCCGTCATCTTCCTCGGGGGCGATCAGGGGCAGTTGCCCGGGTTGCTCGCCCAACGCTCCTTCGAACGCCTGCTGCGGGCCGCCGCCCACCGGGCCCCGGTGACGATGCTCGATCGCTCCATCGCCGCGCTGGCCGGAGACGTCTACGACGGCGTCGACGACGCGGCCGACTGGATTGAGGCGTGGAAGGCCAGTCAAGCCCAGGTGCAGCGAGGCCTCGGCCTGGTTCGCTCGCCCCGGCCGGTCGCCTTCGAGCCGCGGCTCCAGTACGACTACCGCTATGGTCGGCTGTTCGGCATTCCCTTCGGCTCGGGCGGCCGCCGGCCAGTGGTGCTCGGGATCAGCGAGGCCACCGCGCTGGTGGTGACCCCGACCGGCGCGAGTGTCATCGGCCAGAACCCGGTCATCGCCGTCGACACCGGCCCCTCGACGTTCTACCTCGGCGCCAACGGTGCCTTCGGGGTGCTCAACGCGGTGCTCGATGTCTACGAGCCGGGGAGCCGTCGGTCGAGGCCCCGCCCCGGCCGGTCCACTTCGCTGCTCAGCCGCGACTCGTCGGATCGCCCCGCGTCATTGCGGCGGTAGGTGCTTCGCGATGCTGGGGAGTCGACCGGATTGTGCCGGGGCACTAGACTCGAACTCGTGTCGGAGCCCTTGAGCGCCTTGCTGGTTCGCCTTCGACGAGAGCCCACGGCTCGCGCGTCGCTCCGCTGCCCGGTCTTGCTCTGGGAGGCGCCAGCCACCACCCAGGGAGAGCACTGGGCAAAGACGCAGGGTCTCGACCTGCACGCTCCGATGGACGGTGACCCACGCGTCTTTCAGGTCGAGAAGCGGGCGGAGTCGGGCAACGCCTTCCCCCTCGGGGTCACCATCGGCCGGGTCGACAGCAACGACCTCGTGCTCGCCGACGACTCGGTCAGCCGGTTCCACGCGTTTCTCCGCTTCGACGAGCGCGACCGAGTTTGGGTGCTGACCGACGCCGAGTCGAAGAACGGGACGTGGGTCGACGAGCTGAAGGTGGAGCCGAACCAGAGCGCCCCGCTCAAGGACGGCTCGAAGCTGCGCTTTGGAGATGCCACGCTCCAGTTCTTCTTGCCGCCGTCCTTCGTGAAGTACCTCGAAGCCCACGGGGCCCGGTAGTCACTTCAGCTCGGTGGCGATCTTCTTTCGCTCCTTCTCGAACAGGGCGGCGCGCTTGCGCTCCTCGGCGAGGAGCTTGGACAAGGTGGCATTCGCGGTCGTCGCCTTGCGCTCGGAGCCCCGGGCGCTCTCCGACTCGACGCGAGCCGTCTCCAGCGCCTGTTGCAGCATTCGGTTCGCTTCGCGCAGCTCGTCCTGACCGTGCTCGACTTGGGTCTGGGCGTGCGTCCTCGCCTCTTGCTCTTCGCGGAGGCGCCCGAGCTGCTCGTTCACCTGCGTCTCGGCGGCCTTCGCCCGGGCAGCCTCCTGGCCGGCCAGCCGGGCCTGCTCGACGGCCGTGTCTCCCGCGCGCTGAACCTGAACCAAGGCCACGGCGCCGCCGATGACGAGCATGAGCAACAGGCCGATGATGCCTCCCAGCGCGACCTTGCGAGTGCGTTGGGCGCGGGTCGCCAACGCGAAGGCAGCGTCGAGGAAGGCCTGCTCCTTCTGGGGCAGCTCGTCGGCGTGGCGGCCTCTCCAGAGGCGAGCCTCCTCGATGGCCTCGCCGCTCCACAACAACCCCGGCGCCTGGCCTCGGGCCTCCCATTGTCGGGCCGCGGTGCGGAGCTGCTCCTTGAAGGCCTCGTCGTCTCGCCCCTCGTCGAGCCAGCGCCGGAGCAGCGGCCAGCCGGCGATGAGCGACTCGTGCACGAGCTCGACAGTGGCGCTCCCGGCGCTCGTCTGAATCACCAACAGGCGCGCCCGCACCAGGTGGCTCACCAACTCATGGGCGGCGGTTCGATCCTTCGAGAGCTCGCCCAGCTCCTCCATCGACACCAGCCGTCGGGTGCGCTCCGGCGTCACCAGCGCCCGCAGCACCGAGCGGGCCAACGCCTGGGCAGCGCCAGGGAGCTCGCGGATGACGCTGTCGGCGTGCGCGGCGAGGGCGCCGGCGATGCCCCCGATGGCCTTGTAGCTGGCGTCGGTCAGCAGCCGCCGCTCGGTGTCGCGCGCCTCCCACAGCTTGCTCGCGGCGAACTGCAAGAGTGGCAACGCGCCCTGGGTGGCCTGGAGATGGGCCAGCATGTCGAGGATGGTCTCGTTGCTCTCGAAGCGGTAGCCCGCCATCTCCGCCGGCTGCACCAGCGCCTCGCGCAGGTCCGGGCCCTGAGGCGCGCTCAGCAAGAAGAGCCCGCGCCCGAGCTCTGCCATGAAGTGTCGATCCTCCGATACGCGATCGAGGAAGTCGGCCCGCAGCGACAGCACCACTCTCGAGGGCGAGGTGGCGTCGTCGGCGATGCTCGCGAGGCACGTGGTGAACGTCAGGCGCTCCGTGGCGTCGGGCACCAGGGTGTACAGCTCCTCGAACTGGTCGATGAAGAGCAGCACGTTGCGGCCGGTGCGGCGGGCGTGGGCGCGAAACGCGGCGCCGGCGAACCCCGGCTCCCGGCGGAGCCGCTCGAGCAACTCCTCCCGCTCGTTGAGGTGGGCCATCGCCTCGCCGCTGCTGTGCCCGAGTTGGAGCAAGGCGTCGACGAGCACCTCGAGGGGCCGCATGGAGGGGCGCACCATCAGCGCCTGCCAGGCCTCGCCCGAGCCCTTGAGCGCGGGCACCACGCCGGCGCGCACGAAGGAAGACTTCCCAGCTCCCGACGCGCCCACCACCGCGATGAGCGGCTGAGCCCGCAGGCGGTTGACCAGCGCGGCGGTCTCGTGGGTCCGGCCGAAGAAGCGGCCTGAGTCGGCCTCCTGGAAGCTCGAGAGCCCGGCGTACGGCGACTCGCCGGACTTGAGCTCGTGGCTCACCCGTCCCGCCTGAAAGGGCTCGAGGGCGCGGAGCAACGACTGGGCGTCGGGGAAGCGCTCGGCCTTGGCCTTCTTCAGGCAGCGATCCACGACCTGCACCAGCCCCTCAGGCACGTTGGGGGCCACCGTGCGGAGGGAGGGCGTCGGGGTGGCCAGGTCAGCGATGATCGCCAGGTCGGCGCCTCGGAGGCCCTCGAGGGGGTGCACGCCGGAGAGCAGCTTGTACAGGAGCACCCCGACCGCCCACAGGTCGGTGCGTGGATCGATGGCGTCCACGCCCCACTGCTCGGGTGACATGTACGAGAACGTGCCTTGCACGACGCCCAGGGGCTGCTCCGGTGGCCGCTCCTCGTGCATCGCCGAGGCAATGCCGAAGTCGAGGACCTTGACCGTGCCGCCCTCGGTGACGAAGACGTTGTCTGGCTTGAGGTCGCGGTGGACGATGCCCTGAGCGTGAGCGCAGACCAGCGCTCGCACCACCGGCACGATGAGCTCCACGGCGCGACCCGGGCCCAGCGGCCGACCGCCCGACAGCAGCGACGACAGCGAGTGGCCTTCGAGGTACTCGAGGACCATGTAGTGCCGCCGGTCGGTCTCCTCGGCCTCGTAAATGACGACGATGTTCTCGTGGCTGCACAGGGCCGTGGCCCTCGCCTCGGCGATGTACCGGCGGCCTGCCTCCGGGTCGGTGGAGTTGAGGAACTTGATGGCCACTCGTCGGCCGAGCTTGGTGTCTCGCGCCAGGAAGACCTCGCCCATGCCTCCCTTGCCGAGGGTGCGAATGAGCTCGTAGCGACCGACGCGGTCACCAGGCACCAGAGGCGGCAGCCCGAGGAGCAGCTCCACGTGGGCGCTCGAGAGCACCCCGGTGGTCTCGTCAGACGGGTCTCCGAGGTAGTGGCGGTACTCCACCCCGCGTTGGTCTGGCGCAGGTTGAGCTTCGTCGGTCGCCAGTGGTTTCCTCGGGTCCATTGGAGCGTCAGTCAGTGTAGCGTCGTCTGTCTCCCCAGTCCTATTCCCTGTGCGGTTCACATTGACATACACAGACGCACTCATGGTCTTCTGGTCACGAAAGTCTCGTATTGACATTGGCTCGCATCGCCAGTGGCTTGGGCGTCAGTGAGTCTCGAGCGCTGGGCTGATGAACACCGGTGGTTGGGGCTCGCGCTGATGTGCGCGGTGTCGGGCTGCCTCGAGTCGCGGACCACCCGGTGCGGCGAGCTCTACTGTCCCGAGGGCACGACGTGCGCGAGCGAGCTGGGCCGGTGTGTGCCGCCGGCGCAGATCTCCGCGTGCCGCGGGCTCGACGGAGGCTCGAGCTGCGAGGTGGCCGAGAGCACAAGCAGCCAGTGCGTCGCCGGTGTCTGCCTGCCCGTGGTGTGCGGCGATGGCATCGTGATGCGCGGGGAGGCTTGCGACGACGGGAACACGAGCTCATGCGATGGTTGCAGCGCCGACTGTCGCTCGACGGAGCGCTGCGGCAATGGCCTGGTGGAGTGCGCCGAGCAGTGCGACGACGGCCCGCTCAACGCCGACACCCCCAACGCCAGCTGTCGAGCGAACTGTCGTCGTCAGCGGTGCGGCGACGGCGTGGTGGATGATCTGTCAGGCGAAGACTGTGATGGCGCGCCGCCCTCGGCGCTCGACTGCCAGTCCTTCGGCTATTACGGAGGCGCGCTGGCGTGCTCGTCGGCCTGCCGGTCGGACATGGCGGCCTGTCGCGGCTTCTGTGGCGATGGGGTGGTTGACAGCGCCGAGCTGTGTGACGGGGCGCCGCCGACGGGGCAGAGCTGCCTGGATTTCGGCTACGACGTGGGCAACGTCTACTGTGGTCGCCTGTGCACGCCCACCTTCACCACCTGCGGCCGGCTGGGCTTCTCGCCGATGACCTTCAGCGGCGGTGGGGTGTTCCTCAACACGGCCTGGAGCACCTCGGAGCACGACGTCTTCGCTGCCGGGTACGCCGGGACCATCCTCCACTCCGACGGCGGCCCCTGGGTGGCGATGGAGAGCGGCGCGAGCGTCTCGCTCTACGGCCTGGGTGGCACCGGCCCAGCCGATGTCTGGGCAGTGGGGCGAGAGGGCACGCTGCTCCACTACGACGGGGTGTCGTGGACCGCCCAGGAAGCGGGCACCACCGTGCAGCTCAACGCGGTCTGGGCGTCGTCGGCCACTGACGTGTACGTCGGCGGTCGGGTCGAGACCTTGCCCGACGGAGGGGATCGCTCGGTCATGCTCCACTGGTCGGGCGATGGGGGCTGGAGTCACCAGAGCCTGCCGGTGCGAGACGGCGGCGATTCGTACCGCGTCTTCTCCATCTGGGGGAGCGGTCCCACCGACGTGTTCGCGAGCGCGCCAGGGGAGATGCTCCACTCCGATGGGCATGGCTGGGCCTTCATGACCATTCCTCCGTCGATTCACGATGGCGCGCTCTACCTCTACTCGGTGTGGGGCAGCGGGCCGCGCGACGTCTTCGTCGTGGGAGAGGCGGGAACGATTCTGCACTACGACGGCCAGACGTGGTCGGCGATGGAGTCGAACGTGAAGTC
Organism: Myxococcales bacterium; assembly: GCA_003153055.1. The sequence continues at coordinate 16,142 of PMBV01000124.1, read as the reverse complement.
GTTCCTCAACGCGGTCGATGGCACCGGCCCCGACGACGTGTACGTGGTGGGAGACGAGGGCGTCGCGCTCCACTCCAACGGCACGCACTGGGCGCCGCTCTCGTCGAACAGCTCCCGGGCGCTCTCCGGGGTGACCGCCAAGGGCGATCAGGCCATCGCCGTCGGGCCGAGCGCCTTGGCTCGCTTCGAGCGTGGTGGGCCGGTCGCGTCGGTCCTCAAGACGGGAATGGTGGGGGGAGTCACCAGCGTGTGGAGCGACGGCCCGGCGGACATCGTGGCCGTGAGCACCCAGGGGGAGATTGCTCAGTTCGACGGGAAGACCTGGCTCATTCGCTTCGTCGCCCCTTCAGGGCTCTGGTCCGTGTGGGGCAGTGGTCCCAACGACCTCTACGCCGTGGGGAACGACGGGGCCATCGTGCACTCCGGCGGGGCGGGGCAGGGCTGGGCGCTGATGAGCTCGCCGGTGCCCACGACGCTGTTGAACTGGGTGTGGGGGAGCGGCCCGACCGACGTGTACGCCGTCGGCGAAGGTGGCACGCTGCTCCACTGCGATGGGGTGGCCTGGAGCTCCATCGCCACCGGGACCAGCGCCGCCCTGTATGGCGTCTGGGGTCGGAGCGCCACCGAGGTGTATGTGGTGGGCGAAGGCGGAACGGTGCTCCGCTTCGACGGCGCTCGATGGGCCGCCCTCGACACTGGAACCTCGGTGTCCTTCTCGGGCGTGTGGGGCAGCGGGGCCAGCGAGCTGCTCCTATTCGCCGATCTCAATGGCGTCTACCGCTTCGACGGGTCGCGGGCCGTGCCCACGACGGTGCGCTCGCTGCAGTCCTTCACCTACGGCATGGGCGCCTCGGCCACCGACGTGTACTCGGTCGAGTACCTCGGCCAGGGGCTGTCGCACTCCGACGGCGTCGACTGGGCTTCGCTGCGCATCCCCTCGCTCACCCTGTACAACGTCTTTGCCAGGGGCAACGTCGTGTACGCGGGGGCGGACAACGGTGAGCTCCTCGAGGTCGAGCGCCTCTGCGCCTCGAAGGAGCGGCACTGCGCGGATCGCTGGGATGACGACTGTGATGGGGCCCTCAACTGCGCCGACTCCGACTGCGACGGCTCGCCGTACTGCGCAGCCGGAGGCCTCTGCCCGATGGTCGACACGCTCTCGTGTAACTCGGCCACCTCGGGGAGCACGCTGGGTGGGTCGCCGATGCTGGAGCGCTACGGCTGCGCGCCGTGGGTCGAGGCTGGCCGCGAGCGGGCCCATCGCTTCGTCGCGCCGAAGAGCGGGCCGGTGACCATCGAGCTCTCCTCGTCGGCCGCCGAGCTCGACGCCATCATCGTCGGAGCCTGGGCGTCGGGCGGGTGTGACCCTCTGGGGCAGTGCCTCGCCATCACGCCACGGGTCAGCGGGCCCCGTCGGGCGACGTTTCAGGCCGTGGCCGGGCAGACGTACTGGGTGATGGTGGATGGCGCCTCTTCCTCGGAGGGGGCCTACCAGCTCCAGGTGGACTGCCCATGAAGATGGTGGCCTGCGTGATGGTGCTGGGCTGGCTGGCGCTCGCCGAGCCCGCCATGGCGCAGCGACCCTGGGCCGACGGCGTGTCGGCCGAGAATCAGGCGAAGGCGCTGAACCTCTTTCGCCAGGGCAACACGTTGTTCGAAGAATCGAAGTACTCGCTGGCGTTGGGGCGCTATCGCGAGGCCCTCGACGCGTGGGACCACCCGGCCATTCGCTACAACGCCTCGGTCGCGCTCATTCACCTCGATCAGCCGCTGGCGGCCTACGAGCACCTCGAGGCGGCGCTGCGCTGGGGGGCGGCTCCGTTCGAGGCCAAGACGTTCGAGCAAGCGCAGGTGTACCAGAAGCTGCTCTTCGGGCAGATCGCCGAGCTCGAGGTCGACTGCGCGGAACCAGGGGCCGAGGTGTTGCTCGACGGAGAGCGGCTCTTCATCGGGCCGGGCAGTGTCCACCGGCGGCTCCACCCCGGTCCGCATCAGCTGGCGGCGCGAAAAGAGGGCTTCGTCACTGAGGCGACGGCCGTCGACCTCCAGGCCGGGCGGCTCCATCGCGAGACCGTCACCATGCGGGCGCTCCGTGCGCTGCCGGTGAAGTGGGTTCGTCGCTGGCCCATCTGGGTGCCCTGGTCGGTGTTCGCCGCCGGAGTCGCCGTCGGCCTGGTGGGCGTGCCCTTCATGGTCGACGCGCAGGCTCAGCTCGGCCGCTTCGACAGTGACCTGGCACGGCTCTGCCCGTCGGGCTGCACGCAGAGTCAGATTCCCAGCACGGTCTTTGCCAGCCGCGCGACTGGCTCCAGCGAGCACGTGGTGGCTGTGACCCTCTTCGCGGCGGGCGGTGGGCTGGTCGCCACCAGTGTCGTGCTGATTGCCTTGAACGCGCTCCGGCCGGAGCAGGCGCCGGGGCAGGTGGCCATCATCCCCGTGGTGGCGCCAGGCGGCTTCGGGCTCAGCGGGCGGTGGGCCTTCTGAGCTTTGGAGGGCCGGAGGTCCTCATGGGCACAGACAGCAGCCGCCTGAAGGGGACGAAGGCGGTCTGGGTACCTTCGCCGTGCCTCCACCGACCAGCTCCTTGGACCAGCTGCCGAGTGGGCATGGGTCTCCGAGCGTGTCATCACGGTGTACAGATTAGTACTCCGTGATGACAGGCCTGGGGAGTAACCCAAACTCCGCTCTCAGAATCTGGAGCTGGCTCGCTGAGCCTCGCGGAACGCGGTCGACCGGGGAGCCGCCAGGCCACGGGCCAGTCGTTCAGGTCGAAGGGGGTCGACCTTGGGGAGAGGCGAAGAAGAGAGCGACAACTTGGTTGTCGCGATCAGACACCAATTCGCGACAACCTGGTTGTCGCCCCGAAGAGGGGGCAGCACTCACCACCTCTTTGGCCGTGTTCCATGGACCATGCGAGCGGGTGAGGTCGCCGCGTTCTCCGAGCGGGCAGGACGGTGCGAGCATGCTTTGAGGTGCGAGGGCGGGTGCCCACCGACCGAGGCGGTCTGAGGAGCGCCTCGACCCGAGTCGCGGTGGAGCACACGTGGGGGGCCGCGAGCTTGGCTCTCACACAGGCCTTCAATCGGGGACAATCACCTGCCGTGCAGCGGGGCTGATCTGCTCGCCCACCGGCCAAGTCCAAAACGCCGCCGCTCTCCTTGGGCCAGCCTGCCCATGTCAGCCCCCCCACTGCGGAGAGCCGCTCTTCCAGGCGGGTTCGTGGCTCAGTCTGGAGGTCGACGGGCAGTCGGAGGCGTGGGAGGCTCCACGGGCTTTGGCGCGAGCGCCAAGCAATGACGGCTTGCCGGAGCCTCCGCCTCGCTCGCAGAGCTCCACCTCCCACTCATTGGCTCGGCGGACCCGCCCGGACCCACGCCTTCCCGCGCTCGATGACGAGCTTGACCCAGACGACCATCAGCTCGTGCCGAGACGGCTCGACCATGAACGCAGGCAGCGAGGTGTTGGGGTCCGCCCACATCACGTAGGTCAGCTTGGTGCGTCCATCGGGCTGGGGCTCGAAGTCCCACGCGCAGCGCAGCTTCTCGAGCCGCACCACGCTCGGGCTGGGAGCTGGCGCAAGCTCGTTGGCGATGTCGACCGTGACGCGGCAGCGGCCCCTGTCGGTCTGCTCCCGGTGGGTGCGCACGGTATAGTCGCGGTCGTTGACGACGGGTGGGCTGATGCGATCGTACGCCACGCGCTCATCGGGGCTTTCCGAGATGACCCGTCGAGACTTGAGCGAGGGCTCCTTCGGGTCGACCAGGCTCGTTCCGAAGGCCCCCGCGCACAGCGCCTCGACCGGCACCGCCACGGTCGTCGTGGCCCGGAGCTCGGCGAAGGGAGACCCAGTGACCGGACGAGCCTCCACCGTGATGCCCTCGGAGCTCGAGACGGTCTTCCACTCGGGCGTGGCCAACACGATGACTGACAGCACCAGGCCCATTCGCATCTTCGGGCCCACGGTGGCACGACCCCGACGTGGAGTAAACCCAGCACCGAAACGACCGGTGGCCACTGGGGCGCGCCGGGCACCCGCGCTATGACCCGGGTTCGAGCATGCCGGTCGAATGGAGCAAGGGTGGCCTCGTCATGCAGGGCACGCCCCTGTGGCTCGACGCTCGGCTCAAGACGCCGCTGGGGTTTGTCTCCCACGCGCACAGCGATCACATCGCCCGGCACGAGCACGTCATCGCCACGCCCGAGACGCTGAGGCTGATGGAACACCGGCTGGGGCCCCTCCTCCGCGTCACGCCCGCGCCGTACGGTCGCCGCCTGCGAATCGAGGACCTCGAGCTCGAGTTGCTCCCGGCGGGGCACGTGCTGGGGTCGGCGCAGGTGCGCATCACTCGCGGTGACGGTCACCGGGTGGTGTACACCGGCGACCTGTCGCTCGACGCCGCGCTCACCGCCGCGCCGGCCGAGATCGCCCCGTGCGACACGCTCATTCTCGAGTCGACCTTCGGTCACCCCAAGTACCACTTTCCCCCGCGCGCCGAGGCCTACGACGCCGTGGCCGCCTGGGCCCGGGCGCAGCTCGAGCGAGGCCGACGGCCCGTGCTCCTGGCCTACTCCCTCGGCAAGTCCCAGGAGGCCATTGCCCAGCTCACCGCCCGTGGCCTCTCACTCTGCGCCCACCCGAGCATCCACGACGTGCTCCAGCTCTATGCCTCCCTCGGGGTCGACCTCGAGGCGCGCCGCTTCGACGGTCAGTTCCTCGAGGGCGAGGTCGGCATCTTTCCCCCGTTTGGCTGGGCGAAGAAGATGCCCCGAGGGAGCCCCGAGCGAGGCCCGCTCCCCTGGGCCACCGCGGTGCTCACCGGGTGGGCCCTGGAGCAATGGGGCGCGCGGCGCTCGGGGGCGGACATCGCCTTCCCCGTATCGGACCACGCCGATTTCCCTTCGCTGCTCCGCTACGCGACGCAATCGGGAGCCCGGGAGATCATCACCGTGCACGGCTTCGCCGAAGAGCTGGCCAAGGGGCTCCGACAGGCCGGTCTCTTCGCACGGGCGATCACCGAGCGGGTCCAGCTTGAGTTAGGCTTGTGAGCACTCGGTCGCCCGAAGGTCACGCATGCCTGAACCCTCCAAGACGCTCCGTCACCTGCTGCTGGGAACGATCCACCGCGCGGTGGTGACCCGGGCCGACCTCGACTCCGCGGGCTCCATCAGCATCGACGAGGAGCTGATGGAGGCCGCCGGCTTCCTCGCCCACGAGAAGGTCGACATCTATGACGTCACCAACGGCGCTCGCCTGGCGACCTCCGTCGTTCCCACTCGTCGCGGCTCGGGCGAGGTCGGCATCAGCGGAGCGGCCGCCCACCTGGTTCGCCCTGGAGACCTCGTCATCATCGCCAGCTACGGGTGGATGAAAGAGAAGGCTGCCCGCCGACATCACCCCCGCATCGTGCACGTGGACCAAGAGAACCGCCCGCTCGACGTCTCGCAGAGCGAGCCCACCCAGCCCCAAGACCCCTTCGGTCACCTGGCTGCCTGTGCCGTTGGCGCGTTGGACCAGGACGAGCAAGACATGGGCCTCGACGCGGACGAGCCTCCAGTCGACAGCCCACTCGTCGTCAGCCCACTCGTCGTCAGCTCGGCCACCTCGCCCGGCACCAAGAAGAAGGGCCGAGGCGGGAAGAAGCAAAAGAAACAGAAGACGGCCTGACCGTGAGTGCTCACGTCGCGCTCTGGTGTGGCACGGGAGTCGTCGAGGTCGACCCAAGCCTGGCCCACATGGCGCTGCCCCGCGTCCAGATTCCAGCGTTCTCCGCCGGCCCGGGGCTCCACCGTCTCCTCCGCGTCGACCGGGTCGCCGGCCTCGAGGGCCAGCTCGTCGAAGGCCCGCTGGGGCGTTGCACCGTTCGCCTGGACGGTGATGTGCTCCAGGTCGACGTCGGCGAGGGGCCATTTCTCGGCGAACTGGCCCTCCGTCTCGCGTACTACCTGGCCACGAGCCGCCTGGGCGGGCTCCTCATTCACTCCAGCGCCCTGGCTCTGGGTGAGGTTGGGCTCATCGCCTGTGGGCAGAGCGGGGCCGGCAAGTCGACGCTGGCGCGGCTGGGGCGAGGGGCGGGCGCGCGGCTCCTCACCGACGAGGTGGTGCAGGTGTTCCCCGACGGGCGCATGGGAGGCACTCCCTTCCGCAGCGACCCCGACAACGTCGGCTCTCCCGGCCTCGTCACGGCGCGGTACCTCGTCGCGCTGAGGAAGGCCGACCACGAGGCGCTGGCGCCGCTCCCTCCGCTGGAGGCCGCGGCGCTGGTGATGGCCCAGTGCTTCGAGGTGGAGGGGCTGGCGATTCCCAGGGCCGAAGTCCAGCGCCGGGCCCTGGCCTTCCTCGGAGCGGTGGAGCTCAGGGCACTCCACTTTCGCAAGCACCCCGACGCCGGCCGCTTCATCGCCGAGGCGCTCGCCCCGCGAGGCTAAAGGGGCTTCACCTCACAGCGACGAGCCCGAGCTACTCCCGCGGCCCGGTGGCCATCGCCTCGACGTGGGCAGTGGCCTCGGCGAGGTACGCCAGCCGGCGCATTCTGAGGTCGTCGGGCAGCTCGGCGTAGGCGCGGAACATGTCGGCGAGTTGATCGCGCTGACCGTTGGTGGCCACGTGCGCGAGATCCTGTGAGGCCTCGGTGGAGTCGACGGCCTCTTCCCAGTTGTTGTCGGGGTTGAAGCCGGCCTCGAGGAGCGCGGAGAAGAGCTGGCAGGCCGCCAGCCGCATGCGCAGCTCACCCACGTGCTCCACCGCCGAGGCCGAGGCCTTGAGCTCGAGGAGCCCACCGGTGATGCGCGGGTCGACGTCGGAGGTCGGGTCTTCGGCCTCGACGGCCCGGGCGAGCAGCTCGCTCAGCGCGTCGACCGAAGGCTCGGAGGCGACGACCTCTTCGCCCACTGCCTTCAAGTACACCACCGCGATGGCCACGTCGGCACCGCCGCTGACCACCAATTCCTTGGCCTTGGCGACGCCCTGCATGTCGGGCACCGGCCGGCGGCCCTCGAGGCTCGTCTTCACGGCCTCGCGGTAGAGGTGCTCGAGGCTGGCACCGGTCGCCATGCGCACCGGCGGCGGCAACCTCAGCCCGGGCACGTCGAGCACCCAGAGCGGTGGGTTCGACACGTGCTTGAGCCAGCGGAACACGAGCTTCCCCGGCTCGTCGGTCGGGCGGAACGGGGGGAGGTCGGAGACCTCGGACTGCAGCTGCGCTGCCATGGCCGCGGTGCGCTGCTCGCGGGTGAAGCTGGTGATGCCCACCGCGGGCGGCGGCGGCGGCGGCGGGGCGTCTTCTCCGTCGAGGCCTACCACTCGGTCCATGTCGCAGTCGTCGAACTCCGCTTCCTCGAGGCCCTTGGCCCCGGTGAAGTCGCAGCGGAGCAGCTTCAGCTTCTCGAAGGTCGCCCCCTCGATGTTCGCCCCGCGGAAGTCGCAGTCCTGCAGACGGCCGCCGTGAAAGTACGAGTTGGAGAGGTCGGCGTCGCGAAACGACACCTTGGAGAGGTCGCACTTCTCCCACTCAGAGCCGATGAGCGTGAGGCCGGACAAGTCGGCATTGGCGGAGAACAGCTGCGGAAACGTCGCGCCGGTATGGTCGAGCGGGACCTTTCCGTCCTTGCGCAGCTGGTTCCACTGCTTGCTGCCCGACTTCAACAAATCTTCGATGCTGAGCTGCTTCGCCATAGCTCGGGGCTTCTACCTCACCATGCCCTACCTTCCAGGAGTTTCGGTGCCTCTTCGCGTCCTGGGCCGAGGTGACGGTTTCTTCTTCGAGTTCGCCGGTGTAGACGCGTTGGCCACATGCTGGAGTACCGTATCAGCGACGACTTCGCCGGCGTACGCCTCGACAAGTACCTGAAGCGGACGCTTCCGAACGTCCCCACCTCGCACCTGTTCAAGATGATTCGGGTGAAGAAGGTGCGGGTCAACGGGAAGCGGTGCCAGCCGGATCAGGACCTCGCCTCGGGAGACGTCATCACCATTCGGGGGGCCGCCGAGCAGCTCCTGGCCGAGACCGAGCGTGCGCCCCCGCCCAAGCCGAAGGTCGACCTCGCCCAGCTCACGGTGCTGTTCGAGGACGACTGGATCCTAGCGATGAACAAGCCCTCGGGCATGGCGGTGCACCCTGGCAGCGGCATCACCGGGGGGACCGCGGTGGATCTGGTGCGCGAGTACCTCGGCCCCAAGGGTGTACGAAACGACTTCGCCGCGAGCCCGGCCCACCGCATCGACCGCGAGACGAGCGGGGTGCTGTTGGTGGCCAAGCGCCGCCCGGCCATGGTGCACTTCACCGAGGTCTTCACCAACCACCAGGCCAAGAAGCGGTACCTCACGCTGGTGAAGGGCGAGCTTCAGAAGCCCACCGGCCTCATCGACGTGAAGCTGGCCGAGCACCAGCAGACGGCCGAGTCGAAGGCCCGCCGGGGCGTCAACCTGCAAGAGGCCCGCACCCGGTACCAGGTGCTGCGGCAGAACTCCCAGGCGGCCTTCCTGAGCTGTGTCATCGAGACGGGGCGCACCCACCAAATCCGCCGGCATTTCGCGGCCATCGGGCACCCCGTCGCGGGAGACCCCAAGCACGGTGACTTCGCCTTCAACCGGGAGGTCAAGGCGATGTGGGGGCTTCGGCGCCTCTTTCTGCACGCCCAGCGGCTGGAGTTTCCTCACCCGCAGGACGGGCGAAAGGTCGTGGTAGAAGCCGGCTTGCCCGCGGAGCTCAACGAAGTGCTGGCGCGGGCTGGACTCATGCCGGAGAAACCATGAGCGGCCACCCCGTCGAAACGAGGCTCGAATTGGTCGGAGTACCCGCTCGCGCATGGTGGAAGACGCTCCTCAAACTGGGGGCCTGGTTGACCCTCACCGCCGCTACTGCAGGGGTGGCAGCGTACGGGTTCTTCTGGTGGAAGTTCGCCCAGGGGTTGCCGGAGTTCCCCCGAGTCGACGCCTACCGGCCGCCGGTGCTCTCCGAGGTCTACACCCAAGACGGCGTGTTGGCCGGAGAGTTCTACAACGAGCGCCGCAAAGTGGTGCCCTACGAGCGCATTCCCAAGCGGCTGGTGCAGGCCTTCATCGCCGCCGAAGACTCGGACTTCTTCGACCACTACGGGGTCGACGTGCTGGGCACCGTGCGCGCCGCCGTGAAGACGATGTCGAAGAAGCTGACCGGGAAGGGCAAGGTCCAGGGCGGCTCCACCATCACCCAGCAGACGGCCAAGGCGGTGCTCATCTCGGCGGAGGGCTACAAGGAGTCGACGGCCAAGAACCTCACCCGGAAGATCCGCGAGGCGCTCCTGGCCCAGCGCCTCGAGAGCGAGCTCACCAAGGAAGAGATCCTCTACCTCTACTTGAACAACGTGTACCTGGGGCACCACAGCTACGGGGTGCAGTCGGCGGCCGAGAATTACTTCCGCAAGGACGTCACCCAGCTGACCCTCGCCGAGATGGCCCTCATCGCCGGGCTCCCTCAGGCTCCGTCGAGCTACTCGCCCTTCCGCAACCCCGAGGCGGCCACCCGCAGGCGCCACTACGTGCTGGGGCAGATGCTCGAGAAGGGCATGATTACCAAGGCCGAGCATGACGAGGCCACCACGGCGTCGGCCGATGTGTTCGCGGTAGAAGACATCTTCCACCAGTTCGCCCCCTACTTCACCGAGGAGGTCCGGCGCGACGTGGTGAACCGCTACGGCAACACCACGCTTCTCAACGAAGGGCTCAAGGTCTTCACCACCATGGACTCGGAGAAGCAGCGGGCCGCCCAGGAGGCCGTGCTGTCGGGTCTCCTCGCGGTGGACAAGCGCCAGGGCTTCCGCGGCCCGGTCAGCCACCTCGAAGGCGCCGACCGAGAGAAGCTCCTCGCCCGCATCGCCGCGGTGATGGGTTCCGACGAGGTGCTGCCCGGCCGGTACTACGTGGGCTTGGTGACTGCCTTCTCGTCCGACGGGCTGTGGGCCGACATCTCCATCGGCAGGAAGGTGGCGAAGCTGCCGGCCCTCGGCATGCGCTGGGCCCGAGAGGTGAACGCCGAGCGCTACTACACGGGGAGCTTCATCAACAAGGTGACGCCGCCACTCAAGGTGGGCGACGTGGTGGTGGTGAAGGGCGTGAAGGACGCCAAGGGGCTGGTCGACGACCGGGACATCTGGAGCGAGAGCCTGGCCAACGAGGTCGCCTCGGCCCGTGGGCCCTTGGTGCGCCTCGAGCAGGAGCCGGAGCCTCAGGCGGCGCTGGTCTCCATCGAGCCCAACCGCCAGTACCTGGTGGCCATGGTGGGCGGCTACGACTTCGACGCCAACGAATACAACCGGGCGTTCCAGGCCTGTCGCCAGCCCGGCTCGAGCTTCAAGCCCATCGTCTACTCCGGAGCCATCGAGAAGATGGGGTGGACCCAGGGCACGGTGCTGGTCGACAGCCCCATCGTCTACGACGACCCCGAGAACCAGAACCGCTGGAAGCCGGAGAACTACGACACGAACTTCAAGGGCGAGGTTCTAGTGCGCGACGCCCTCATCAACTCGATGAACGTGCCGGCGGTGAAGACGTTCATCGAGCTCGCCCGCTCGTTGGGCAACAAGAACGAGGTGGTGGGCATTCAGAAGATTGGAGAGTTCGCCCACTCGCTCGGTTTCTCGACCCCGGTGAACCCGGACTACTCGGCAGCGCTGGGCAGCTCTTGTGTGTACCCCTACGAGCTGGCCCAGGTGTACGCCACCATCAACCGGCTCGGCCTCAAGAAGCCGACGTACTTCATTCGGAAGATCGAAGACCGCTTCGGTCGCATGGTCGAGGACCACACGGCCTTCGACGACCCGTGGGCCTCGCTGCCGGACCGCATCGCCTCGGGGTACGCCCGCCTCTCCGAGCCTGGCGAGCAGGTGCTCTCCGCCTCCACCGCCTTCCTCGTCACCGACCTGATGCGCGGCGTGGTGCGAGAGGGCACGGGCGCGGCAGCGTCGAGGCTGGGGAAGCCGGCGGCGGGGAAGACGGGCACCACCAACGACTCCTTCGATGCGTGGTTCACCGCCTTCACGCACGATCTCGTGACCACCGCTTGGGTTGGGTACGATCTCAACTCGCACCCCCTGGGCAAGTTCGAGACCGGCGGCAAGGCCGCGCTCCCCATCTGGCTCGCGTACATGACCAAGGCCCTCGAAGGCCGCGACCAGCCCGAGTTCATGCCTCCGCCGTCACTCGACCTGGTGCAGGTTCGGGTCGACAGGAAGACCGGGCGATTGTCCAACGAGACGAAGAACGCCGTCACCCTGTGGTTCAAGCGAGGCACCGAGCCGCAGGACGCCGAACCCGAGCGCGGCCACGTCGGGGCTGAGCAGTTCCTCCAGGTGCCCTGACGGCCCGCTGCCGTTCCCCAGCTAGGAATCGACTGTGCAGAAATGGACGTTCCATGTCCATTTCTTCGCGGAGGTTCACCGGAGCCGGCTCCACCTGCCCCCTGGAGCGAGCTCGTCGGTCAGTGCGAGCGAGGGTCCTGCCGCGTTGCTAAGAGGTGCCACCTGCTCGTGACGACTGCCCCCGCTCAGCCCAGCCGTCTCCGCTCCGAGCTGACGGGCCTCTGGAGGCTCGCCGTTCCCCTCGCGCTGGCCCAAGCCGGTCAAGCGCTCATGGGGTTGGTCGACACCGCGGTGCTGGGCCACCTCTCGGCGCGCGCTCAGGCTGGGGCGGGGCTGGGCACTTCCCTCTCGTTCACGCTGCTCTTCTTCGGCATGGGGGTGATGCTGGCGCTCGACCCGCTGGTGTCCCAGGCCGTCGGGGCCGGCAAGCCACGGGAAGCCCGGCATCATCTGTGGCAAGGCGTCTGGTTGGCGCTCTTGACGAGTGTCCCGGTGATGTTGGTCACCGCGGCGATTCCCTTGGCCCTCCCGCTGGTGGGGGTGCGCCCCGAGGTCGCCGACGACGCCGGCCGCTTCATGTGGTGGCGGCTGGGCGCGGCGCCCGGTGCGCTCCTCTTCATCGGGCTGCGCAGCTACCTCCAGGGTGTCGGGCGAGCGTCGGTGGCCTTGTGGGCCATGGTTCTGGCCAACCTGCTCAACCTGGGGCTCGACCTCGTGCTGGTCTTCGGGGCCGGGCCGATTCCCCCGCTCGGCATCGCCGGTGCCGCCCTCGCCACCGTCGCGAGCACCTGGGCTCAGCTGGGGGTGCTCGCCCTGAGCCTCGGGCCTTCGCCTCCCGGTGTTCGGCGCGCGCCAGACCGGGAGGCCCTGAGGCGGGCCGCGCGCCTCGGCATACCGGTGGGGCTGCACTTCATTGCCGAATCGGGCGTCTTCTCACTGACGGGCGTGCTGGCCGGCCGGATGGGGCCCATCGAGAGCGCGGCGCACCAGGCGGCGCTCACCTGGGCGAGCCTGACCTTCTCGGTGGCCGCCGGCATCGGGAGCGCGGCGGCCACGCGGGTGGGGTGGGCCATCGGCGCGGGTGACCGCCCCAGGGCGCGAATGGCTGGCCTCGTGGCCCTGTGGATCGTGGTGGCCTTCATGCTGCTGTCGTCGGTCATCATGCTGCTCGCCCCGCGGCTCCTCGCTGGGACGATGTCCAGCGACGCGCAGGTCATCTCGGTGGTGGTGTCCCTCGTCTTCGTGGCGGCGGTCTTCCAGGTGTCCGATGGGCTCCAGGCAGTGGGGGCCGGCGCGCTCCGGGGGGCAGGGGAGACAGCCTATACCTTCCGGGCCAATGTCCTCGGCCACTGGCTCCTCGGGCTCCCGGTGGCGGTGGTGCTGGGCTTTGGCTTCGAGCTCGGCGTAGTCGGTTTGTGGTGGGGCCTGTCAGCGGGCCTGACCGGCGTGGCGGTGGCCCTCGTCAGGCGGTTCCTCGCGCTGATGCGCTGAGTGCGTCGCGGTCAGACGCCAATTCGCGACAACCTGGTTGTCGCCCCGAGATGGGGTCCACCTCTCTGGTCGTGTTCCACGGGCCGTGCGAGCGGGTGAGGTCGCCGCGTTCTCCACAGTGGGCAGGAGGGTGTGAGCATGCCTTGAGGTGCGAGGGTGGGGCCGGTGCCCAACCACCGAGGCGGTCTGGCCAGCGCCTCAACCCGAGACCGCGGTGAGCACACGTGAGGGGCCACGAGCTCGGCCTTGCATCTCTCGACCGACCCGCGGTGGGAGCCATCAACGAGTCTTCGCCGCGACTCGAGAAGGGGCTGTTGGTGGCGGCACCAGGTCCGTGGCGCGCGGGGCTGAGGGCCAAATGGAAGAGCAGCTTCCATTCGTGACAGTTGGGCCCAACCCTTCATGGGCGAAGAAGGCGCACGCACGAACTCATGGCGACGCCGGGACGATGTCCAGCCACGCCCAGGTCATCTCGGTGGTGGTGTCGCTCGTCTTTGTGGCTGCGGTCTTCCAGGTGTCCGATGGGCTCCCGGTGGTGTGGTGCTGGGCTTTGGCTTCGAGCTCGGCGTAGTCGGTTCGTGGCGGGGCCTGTCAGCGGGCCTGACCGGCGTGGCGGTGGGCCTCGTCAGGCGGTGTCTCGCACTGATGCGCTGAGTGGATCGACCGTGTCACGAATGGAAGCTGCTCTTCCATTCGGCCCTCACCCCCGCCAGCCACGGACCGGTGCCGCCACCAACAGCCCTTCTCGACCTCGCCGGGGTCGACTCCTGTGTGGCCTCTGAACGACTGACCAGTGGCCCGGCGGCCCTCGGTCGACCGCGGTTCGGCGAGCCAGCTCCAGATTCTTAGAGAGGAGTTTGGGGCTGAGCCACGCCGAGCCTTCCTCCGCGCCTTGTGCACCGAGGCATCGTAAGCGGACGTTGAGCTCGGCGGCAGCGGGAACTCCGAGGTTGACCATCGAGCCCGTGACGGCCACGTTCCCGTCATGCGACGGTTGGCTCGTTTCGTGGCCCGTGGCTTGGTGGCCCTGCTCCTCACCGGCTGCGATCTCGGCCATCTCGTCGCGGGCGCGATCATTCACCCACTCCGGGTCCCCGTCGTCGGGGAGCCCTCGGAGCCGTACCAGACGCTCTCGATCGCCACCGACGATGGGCTCGTGCTCGACGGCTGGCTGTTTCCAGTCAGAGGGCCCCGAGGGCTCGTGGTCCTCGTCCATGGGAAGGACATCAACCGTCAGCACCTCGCTCACGAGGCCGGCCGGTTCCTCCGCCTGGGCTACGCGGTGCTGGCGTTCGACCAGCGGGCCCACGGCCGCTCCCAGGGGAGCGTCACCACCTACGGGGCGAAGGAGGTGGGCGATCTCCAGAAGGCCCTCGACGTCGCGCTCGGATCGCCCTCGCTGGTCTCCCACCCGGGGCTGCCCATCTTCCTGGTGGGTGAATCGCTCGGTGCCGCCGTGTCACTCCAGACCGCGGCCGTGGAGCCCCGGGTTCGAGGCGTCGTCGCGGGGGCGTCCTTCGCTGACCTCCGGACCGTCGTGGAGGAGAGGAGCCCTTGGTTCGTGAGCGCGCAGCTCCGAGCCGAGGCGCTTCAGGCAGCCGCGGAAGAGGGTGGGTTCCGGGTCGACGACCTTTCGCCCGAGCGGGCCGCGGCCTCCATCAAGGTGCCGGTGCTCCTCCTGCATGGCTCCGATGACACGTACATTCCCATGCGTCACTCGCTGCGCATCTCGAAGGCCCTCAAAGCGCCCCAGCGGCTCCTGGTGCTCGAAGGCGTGGGCCACGTCGACGTGCTCTTGCACGACGCGGTCTGGGTGGAGATCGAGCGCTTCATCGTCGGCCTCACGCCGACCAGGTGAGTGAGCGCCTCACTCAGGGGTGTGGATCTCGTCCCGAGCGGAACGCCCGACCCCCCGGAGAAGTTCGGCCTGAAACGCACCTGGCCCGGAAGTACCCGCCGCTGAGGATGAAAGCCACACCCTCACTCACCCCCGCTCGACCGGAGCGCACGCAGAATGGTCTCGAGCGGAGGGGCTCCGGGGGAATCGCTGTCGGAGTACAGTCGGCAGCTTGAGCCCGAGGCTGCCGGAGCCTCGCCAGTGACGTCACGCCCGCCGACGAGGATGGTGGGCGAGCCGTACCCTCGCATTCGCTCCGGTGCATCGACCGAGCTCACATCATGCTCGGCCCACCGCGGCGCGAGCCCAGCCTCGCTCAGCGCCCGCTGGAGCTGCTCACGGGCCGCAGGGAGATTGGGGCAGCCGGGGAAGTACAGGAGCTCGATCGTGGGGAAGGGCATTTGGGCTCTTCGGAGCTTGCTCTCCTCCCTGACCCCGCACGCTCGCTCGTTTGCTCGTCCTGCCCGAACGGAGGGCGCACCTTGACGCTGCGACTCAGAGAGCTCCGGCGCTCATTCCCATTGGGGGATGCTGATGCGCACTCGCACTTCGGGCCTGATCTTCAGCGCGCCCATCATCGCGGAGAAGGGCTTGATGCCGAAGTCGGGTTGGTGGAGCCGCACCTCGGACACGAACCGCTTGGCGTCGACTCGCACCGCCAGCTCGATGGTACGGGCGCGGCCGTTCAAGGTGAGGGAGCCCACCACGCGGGTCGTGGAGGGCGTCTTCTCAACCGAGGTCGACACGAAGCGTATGGGCGCCGCCGAGGTCAGCACGTCTCGCGCCAGGCTCGCTTCGATCTCCTGCTTGTCCTTGTCGCTGAGCGCGTCAGTGGGCCGGCCGTCCTTCAGGGCGTGCACCACCTTCAAGCTCCTCGGGTTGAACGTGCCCTCGACAGCGTTGGCGTCGGCTTTCAGGGTGAAATCGGTGACGTCGAGCTCGAGGTCATGGGCCAGGCGCGAGAGCAACCCGTCTTTCTCGGTGAAGACGCGGCAGGTAGCGGTTTTGGCGTCGTAGAAGGGCACGGAGGCGCGCTCCTACTCGGGCAGTGGCTGCGGCCCGGGGACGATGCCCGCGATGTCAGGGTCGATTTCCCCAGGTAGACGGGTAGGGCGATCAGCCTTCTCCTTCTTTCGCTGCTCCTTCTTGGAAGCCTTCTCCCGCTTGTGCTGCAGGCGGGCCTGCTCCTTTTGTCGTTTGGTTCCGGTCCCTTGCATGTCGCCACCTCCATCGTGGTTTCTTTGGGACAAGGCCCTACCACGTCAGGCTCCCTCTTGGGGGGCTTCTTGTGCGCAGGTCAGAAGAGCACCGCGAGGGCCTCCGAGAGTGAGTCGACCCCAATCACCTCGAGTCGACGCTCCTCGAGGCGACGAGCGCTGCCGCTGGGGAGCACCACTCGACGGAAGCCCATCTTGGCGGC
>PMBV01000250.1:272-5961 GCA_003153055.1 Myxococcales bacterium | reverse complement strand
GAAGCACGCCTGGCCGAACAGCGCCGCCTGCTGGTCGCCGGCCATGCCCGCCACGGGCACTCCATCGGGCAGCGACTTCATGCCGCGGGTGAGGCCATAGCGCTCTGACGACGCGGCGACCCGAGGAAGCACCGCCCGCGGAATGTCGAGCAGCTTCAAGAGCTGGTCCTCCCATCCCAGCGACTCCAGGCCGAACAGCAGCGTTCGACTGGCATTGGAGACATCGGTCACGTGAGCCGACTTCCCAGTCATCTGGTAGACGAGCCAGGTATCGATGGTGCCAAAGCAGAGCTCGCCGGCCTCGGCCTTCTGACGCGCGCCCTTCACGTGGTCGAGCAGCCACTTCAGCTTGGTGCCGGAGAAGTACGGGTCCAGCACCAGGCCGGTGGTGGCTTTCACGGCCGGCTCCTCGCCGCGGGCCTTGAGCTCGGCGCAGAGCTCCGAGGTGCGCCGGTCTTGCCACACGATGGCCTTGTGCAGCGGAGTGCCCGTGCCGCGGTGCCACAGCCCAGTGGTCTCTCGCTGGTTGGTAATGCCCACCGCCACCACCTCGGCCCCGCTGACGCCAGCGACCTTGAGCGCCCGGGCGATGCACCACTCCACCGTGCCCCACACCTCGGTCAGGTCGTGCTCGACGAGCCCGGGCTTGGGGAAGTGCTGGGCGAACTCCTTCTGCCCGACGCCCAGCACCTTCAGCTTGGCATCCAGCACCGTGGCGCGGGTGCTGGTGGTGCCTTGATCCACCGAGAGGACGACGCGTTGCTTGGCCATGGGGAGATCGTTGAGTTGTAGGTCTGCCCGGGCTCGTCCTCCACTCCTTTCCTTGGGGCGGAGCCGGCGAGGCTGGGTTACATCGCCTCGGTGCGTCTCTCTTTGCTCCTCCTCCCCCTGGCCGGTTGCGTCACGGCGTCTCACTTGAGGAACCCCATGTCTGCCAAACTGCCCGAGGCTGCCTCGCTCCTGGCCTCCACTCCCGAGCGCTTCACCGGCACGTGCACCGACGTCATCTCGAAGGCCCAGGCCCAGGTGGCCGAGCTCGTCGCCTTGCCCCAGGGCTCCGACGCGAAGGTGCTGTCGCTCTACGACGAGCTGACCACCTCGGTCTCCAACATGGCCCAGCGCTCAGGGCTGGCCCGCGAGGTTCACCCCGACGCGGCGTTTCGCCAAGCCTGCGAGGGCTGCGAGCAAGCGCTCGACGCCTTCTCGGTCGAGCTGGCGCAGAACCGCGCCGTCTACCAGGCCCTCTCCAAGGTCGATGCCAAGGGCCTCGACGCCGTCACCAGCTTCTGGGTGTTCAAGACACTCCGGGAATTCCGCCGCGCTGGCGTCGATCGCGACGACACCATCCGCGCCCGGGTGAAGGGGCTCAACGAAGAGCTGGTGAAGCTGGGCCAGGCCTTCGGGCGCAACATTCGCGACGACGTGCGCACGGTGCACGCCGACCCGGCCGAGCTCGCCGGGCTCCCCAAGGACTGGCTCGACGCCCACCCCGCGGGCGCTGACGGTACGGTGGCCGTCACCACCAACACCCCCGACTACCTGCCGGTCATGACGTACGCGCGGAGCCCCAAGGTCCGAGAGGCGCTGTGGAAGGCGTACCGGCAGCGGGCGGCGCCAGCGAATAAGGCGGTGCTCACTGCGCTCCTCGACAAGCGCCACGAGCTGGCCACGCTGCTGGGCTACGCGTCGTGGGCCGCCTACGCCACCGAGACGAAGATGGTGAAGACGGCCGAGGCCGCCCGCGACTTCATCGACCGGGGCCGGGCCTCCACCCTGGCGCGAGCCACGGCCGACCTGAAGGAGCTCCTCGAGCGCAAGCGCCGCGACGTCCCCGGAGCGGAGGCCCTCGACCCGTGGGACTTCGGCTACTACGAAGACCGAGTGAAGGCCGAGTCGTACGGGCTCGACTCACAGGCGCTGCGGGCCTACTTCGAGTACTCCAACGTGAAGCGCGGGGTGATGGAGACGACGGCCCGGCTCTTTTCTCTGCGCTTCGAGCCAGTCCCAGGCGCGGTGGTGTGGCACCCAGACGTGGAGACGTTCGACCTCTACCAGGGCGACACTCGCCTGGGCCGACTGCACCTCGACATGCACCCGCGAGAGGGCAAGTACAAGCACGCCGCCGAGTTCGGCCTCAGCGTCGGCCGCGCTGGCCAGGAGCTGCCCGAGGCGACACTGGTGTGCAACTTCCCTCGCCCCGGGGGCCTGATGCAGCACAGCGAGGTGGAGACCTTCTTCCACGAGTTCGGTCACCTGTTGCACGAGCTCCTCGCCGGGCGGCAGCGCTGGGGCGGCGTGTCTGGCATTCGCACCGAGTGGGACTTCGTCGAGGTGCCCTCGATGCTGCTCCAGGAGTGGCCCTTCGACGAGCGAGTGCTGGCCGGCTTCGCGACGCACTTCGAGACCAAGGCACGCATTCCGGCGGCCCTGGTCGCTCAGCTCCGGGCGGCCCGCGACTTCGGCGTCGGCCTGGGCACGCGGCGCCAGTTCTTCCTCGCCGATGTCAGCCTCACGCTCCACGAGCGCGCGGGCCTCGACGCCAACGGCACGGTGAAGGCCCTCCAGGAGCGCTTCCTGCCCATGCGCCCCGAGTGGGTCGAGGGCACGCACTTCGTGCTCGGCTTCGGCCACCTCGATGGGTACTCGGCGGCCTACTACACGTACCTCTGGAGCACCGTCATCGCGAAGGACCTGCTGACTCGCTTCTCGAAGGACATGCTCGACGCGGCGGTGGCGGCGGACTACCGACAGAAGGTCCTCGAGCCGGGAGGCAGCAAGGAGGCGGGGCTGCTGGTGCAGGACTTCCTCGGCCGCCCGTACTCGTTCGAGGCGTTCGAGACCTGGCTCAATGCCAGAAGCTCGAGGTAGCTTTCGACGTCCACCTTCGCGAATCCCACAGGTACAATTCATCCGATGGGGACGGTCGCCGACCGGAACAGAGAAATCGCCCGCCAGTGGCGCGACCTCGTCGAGCTTCCCGGAGGGTGGCGCCGAGCCTCCAGCCAAGCCGGTGGCCTTCTCGTCGTCGCACCTGGTGAAGCTGGTGGCTTCTTCGTCGAACTGGACGCTGTTCCCGCTCGCCGCGCCTACCTGAAGCCCCTCAAGCGGCACGCCTGGCGTCGCGCAGCTCGAGAGAAGATAGCCTCGGATCTTGCCTACGAGCTCGGGGTGACATCGCCGCCCGTCCTTCTTGCCGTCAACGAGACGGTTCCCGATGCCGAGCGATGGGCATGCGTTTCACTCTTGCTCTACCCGCATCAGTTCTCATGGGGGCAAATCAGGAGCTTCCTTTCCGAGGGCGAAAGCCCGATCGTCCCGGAGCTCTCTGCCTTGATGCGCCTCCCTGCGTCGCGCGCCTTCGCGTTCGACACGTGGCTCGACCAGACGGACCACAACGACCACCCGAGCAACATCGTCTTCGGGTACGAGGGAAGTGACTACCGGTCGGGAGTCTTCATCTTCCTGGACTACGCCTTCTCAATGGGTGTCGCTGGGACTTGGAAAGATGGGGGCTATCGAACGTGTCGCCCGGCGCCCTTCCCACCTCGAATGTGCGAGTGCCTCAACGCTCAGGTCCTCGACCAAGCCATCAACGAGATAGAAGCCCTGCCCGATGCCCTCGTCTCGGACATCGTGCACCGGGTGCCGTGGCAGTGGCTCTCCGACGATGAGAAGCAGCTCCTCCTGGCAGGTCTCCTCGACAGGCGTAGGCTGGTACGAACCGCGCTTCAGGGCTACCTTGAGGGAACCCCATGAAGGTGTCCTACCAACTGGCGACCATCAGCTACTGCCACGACCTGACAGAGCCCGACGCGGTGTCACTGCCAATCGCCGTCTTGGCCGTCGGCAGAGGAGCGGGCGCGGAGCCCTTTTGGATCGCCGCGGTCGTCGGCCTCGACGCCAAGCGGCTTGGCATCGACCCGCTCTCCACTGCGCTCCTGGCTGACGTGCCTCACATGATTCGGCGTCACGTCGATGCTGCAGTGAGGACGCTACCTCCAGGAGCCACGCCCGAGGCTGTGCTTCGGGCCTTCCACGAGGCCTTGAAGACGAGCATCCATGTCTCCTCCATTGACCCACCTGAGGAGCTCGAGGCCCAGAACGCCAGGTCGCTCGCGGTCGCGTTGATTGACCCCACCCTCGCGGCCCTCGAGAGCGCGGTTCACCAGACGAGAAACGAAAGCCTTCACCCAGAGTGGAGTCCGACGGTTTCGCCGGAGCGCTTGATGGAACCGGCTCCCGAGCAGCTCTTCTGGCAGCTCCCGGCTCTGGACGGGGCCAGGCACCTCGACGGGGGTGCGCTCGCGTACTAGATGAGGCGACCTGAACGAGAACTCGACTCGACTTGAGGAGGCCCAGGCTCTCAAGCCTGTTTCGAGGAACCCGAGGAGCGCATGATTCCACTTCGTATCAACGGAAAAGAGGCGTGGACCCCCACCATGGAGGACACGCCTTACCAGCGTCTCGGAGGCACCGAGGCTATCAAGGTGTTGGTCGAGGCCTTCTACGACATCATGGAGGCCGAGGAGCCGGAGCTGAAAGCCACGCATAGGCTCGACGACGCCGGAAAAGTGCCCCGCGAGCTGCGAGACAAGGTCGCCCTCTACATCGTCGGGTGGCTCGGCGGGCCCCAGGACTACACTGCGACCCACGGCCACCCTCGGCTACGCATGCGTCACGGCCACGTGCCGGTGGACATCGGGCTGCGTGACGCGTGGACGCGCTGCATGAGCAAGGCGCTGGATCAAGTGGGCGTGCAAGGCCCGGTGCGCACGTTCCTCGACCAGAAGTTCGTCGATCTCGCGGATCATCTCCGCAACCGGCCCGGGTAGCTCGGCCGGGTCGTCCACGTCGATGGAAAGGCCTTGCGCTCGCGCGGTTTTCGCCGCATCACTGCGCGCGCCATGAGCCGGATCTACCGACAGCTTCCCTCGAAGGGCACTCGCATCGGCCTCGCCTTCTCGGGCGGCCTCGACACCCGCGCCGCCGTCGCCTGGATGACCCGGAAGGGCGTGGACGTCTACTGCTACACGGCCGACCTCGCCCAGCCCGACGAGAAGAACCCCGCCGACATCCCTCCCATCGCGACCCACCACGGCGCCAAGGGAGCCCGCCTCATCGACTGTCGCGAGGCACTGGCCCGCGAAGGCCTCACCGCCATTCAGTGCGGCGCCTTTCACCTGTCGACCGGCGGACGGCGCTACTACAACACCACGCCTTTGGGCCGGGCGGTGACCGCGACGGCCATCGTGCGGGCCATGAAGGAAGACGGCGTGCACGTCTTCGGCGACGGCAGCACCTACCGGGGCAATGACATTCAGCGGTTCTACCGCTACGGCATCTTGGTCGACCCGCAGCTCCACATCTACAAGCCCTGGCTCGACAGCACCTTCGTGGGCGAGCTCGGCGGGCGCCTCGAGATGTCGAAGTTCCTCGAGTCGCTCGGCATGCCGTACGCCATGAGCACCGAGAAGGCCTACAGCACNNCGACGCACGAGGCCAAAGACCTCGAGTACCTCGATCGCTCGATGAAGGTGGTGGCCCCCATCATGGGCGTCGCCCACTGGAAGCCAGAGGTCAAGGTCGACCCCGAGACCATCAGCATCACCTGGGAGCAAGGCGTGCCGGTGGCCATCAACGGCCGCCGCATGGCCTCGCTGGTGGAGCTGTTCCTCGAGGCCAACGCCAT
>PMBV01000250.1:0-181 GCA_003153055.1 Myxococcales bacterium | reverse complement strand
ACGAGGGCAAGTGGTACGACCCCGAGTCGATGCTCCTCAAGGACGCCCTGGTTCGCTGGGTGTCCACCGGCATCACTGGCGAGGTGAGCCTCGAGCTCCGCCGAGGAGACGACTGCACCATCCTCTCCACCCAGGCGGCTCAGTCGTCCTACGCCCCCGAGAAGCTCTCGATGGAGAAGAC
>PMBV01000356.1 GCA_003153055.1 Myxococcales bacterium | reverse complement strand
GAATCAATGGTGACGCGCCGCGGCGCGTCACCATTGATTCGCGTGGTTTGCTCGCCGAATTCGGAGTCAAATCGCTGGCGCGGAGCTTGCGATTCGTGCCGCCGGTCCGAGACCGACTCTCGGGAAAAAGAACTTCAAACTGTCATCGGGGGAGCACTTCGTATGTCCATGACTCCAGTCAAACCGCACATCTCTGCAACAGCCAAGGTGAAGTCGCTCGGAGAGTACCGGGCGATGTACGCCGAGAGTCTGCGGGATCCGAAGGGCTTCTGGTTGAAGGAAGCCCTTCAGCGGCTCAATTGGTTTCACCCACCTGACTCGGCGCTGGACGTCGACCTGGAAGAGGTCGACTTCTCGTGGTTCGGCGGTGGGCGTTTCAACGTCGCGTACAACTGCGTCGACCGTCACGCGGTCTCGAGCCCGAACAAGGTCGCTCTCATCTGGGCGAAGAACGAGCCAGGCGAGTACGAGCGCATCACCTACCGAGACCTGAAGCATCGCGTCGGGCGCATCGCCAACGTGCTCAAGTCGCTGGACGTGAAGAAGGGAGATCGGGTCTGCCTGTACCTCCCGATGATTCCCGAGTTGGTGTACTCGATGCTGGCGTGTGCCCGCATCGGCGCGGTGCACTCGGCGGTGTTCGCCGGCTTCTCCGCTGACTCCCTGCGCGACCGGGTCCACGACGCCGGGGCGAAGGTCATCATCACCGCCAACGAGGCGATGCGCGGCAACAAGCGCGTGCCCTTGAAGTCCATCGTCGACGAGGCGATTCAGGGCATGACGGCGGTGCAGAACGTGCTCGTGGCGCGGCGCACCGACGCCGAGGTCAACATGGAGACGGGCCGCGACCTCTGGCTCGACGAGGAGGCGGCACGGCAGCGCTCGACCTGCCCGGTCGAGTGGATGGCCTCGGAAGACCCGCTCTTCATCCTCTACACGTCGGGCTCCACCGGCAAGCCCAAGGGCGTGCTCCACACCAGCGCCGGGTACCTGCTCTATGCGATGATGACGTACGAGTACGTCTTCGACATTCACCGCGACGACATTCACTTCTGCACCGCCGACATCGGCTGGGTGACTGGCCACTCGTACATCGTGTACGGGCCGCTCGGGTTTGGGTCGACCTCGGTCCTCTTCGAGGGCATCCCGACGTACCCCGATGCCTCGCGCATGTGGCAGGTGGCCGATGACGTGCGAGCGACCACGCTGTACACCAGCCCGACGGCGCTGCGGGCGCTGATGCGAGAGGGCAACGGGCCGGTGAAGAAGACCCGCCGCGACACCATTCGCATTCTCGGCACGGTGGGCGAGCCCATCAACCCCGAGGTGTGGCAGTGGTTCCACGACGTGGTCGGCGAGAAGCGCTGCCCCGTGGTGGACACCTGGTGGCAGACCGAGACGGGCGGCATTCTCATCACGCCGCTGCCAGGCGCGATTCCAACCAAGCCGGGCTCGGCGACGCTGCCCTTCTTCGGCATCGAGCCGGTGCTGGTCGACGACGACGGCCGCGTGCTCGAGGGCAACAACGTCAAGGGCAACCTCTGCCTCGCGGGCACCTGGCCGGGCCAGGCACGCACCCTCTACGGCGATCACCGTCGGTTCCGCGAGACGTACTTCTCGCGTTTCCCCGGGCTGTACTTCACCGGTGACGGCTGCACCCGCGACGAAGATGGGTACTACTGGATAACCGGCCGCGTCGACGACGTGTTGAACGTGTCGGGTCACCGGCTGGGCACGGCCGAGATCGAGTCGGCCCTCATCGCTCACGACGCGGTGGCCGAGTCGGCGGTGGTCGGCATTCCCCACGACCTCAAGGGCCAGGGCATCTGCGCCTGGGTCGTGCTCCGCGCGGGCATGGAGGAGTGGGACGCCGTGCAGCTCTCGGGCGCCCTCAAGGAGCAGGTGAGGCACGTCATCGGCCCCATCGCCACGCCAGACGTGGTGCACATCGTGCCTGGTTTGCCCAAGACCCGCAGCGGGAAGATCATGAGGCGTCTGCTCAGGAAGATCGCTGAAGGCCAGCGTGGCGATCTCGGCGACACCTCGACCCTCTCCGAGCCGGGTGTCGTCGATCAGCTCATCGTCATCGCTGACGAAGCGGCCAAGCGCGCAGCCTCGGCGAAGACCGTAAAGACCGGCAAGTAGCGAAAATCTCAGAAGGACTGAAGAAGCCCCCCGCCGAAGACAGGAGACGTGTACCTATGAACGATGTTGCCATTGCTGCACCGGGAGTGCAGGCCGCCCGCCCAATGACCAAGGAGGAACGGAGAGTCATCTTCGCCAGCTCCCTGGGCACCGTGTTCGAGTGGTACGACTTCTACCTGTACGGATCGCTGGCAGCGATCATCTCCAAGCAGTTCTTCGCCGGGGTCAACGACACGACGGCCTTCATCTTCGCGCTGATGGCCTTCGCGGCTGGCTTCGCGGTACGGCCCTTCGGCGCCTTGTTCTTCGGCCGGTTGGGCGACCTCATCGGCCGGAAGTACACCTTCCTCATCACCATTCTCATCATGGGCTTGTCCACCGCGGTGGTGGGCATGCTGCCTGGCTACGCGAGCATCGGCGTGGCCGCGCCCGTCATCTTGGTCAGCCTCCGGCTCCTGCAGGGCCTGGCGCTGGGAGGTGAGTACGGCGGTGCCGCGACCTATGTGGCCGAGCACGCGCCCCAGGGCAAGCGGGGCCTGTACACCAGCTTCATTCAGACCACCGCGAGCTTGGGCCTGTTTCTCTCGTTGCTGGTCATCTGGATCACCCGCAACACGTTGGGCATGGAGAAGTTCTCCGACTGGGGCTGGCGGGTGCCGTTCCTCATCTCGCTGCTGCTCCTGGCCGTGTCGGTTTACATTCGGCTGCTCCTCAACGAGTCGCCAGCGTTCAAGAAGATGAAGGAAGAGGGCAAGACCTCGAAGGCGCCGCTGACCGAGTCGTTCCTCAAGTGGGGCAACCTCAAGATCGTCCTCATGGCGCTGTTCGGCGGCACCGCTGGCCAGGCGGTCGTCTGGTACACCGGCCAGTTCTACGCGCTGTTCTTCCTCACCAAGATCCTCGGGGTCGAGGCCGACCGGGCTGACCTCTACATCGCGGCGTCGCTGGCGCTGGGCACGCCGTTCTTCATCATCTTCGGTGGCCTGTCGGACAAGATCGGCCGCAAGAAGATCATCATGGCCGGCTGCCTCATCGCCTCCATCATCTACTTCCCCTTGTTCAAGGGTCTGACCAGCGCCGCCAACCCGGCTCTCGAGGCCGCCATCTCCAAGGCGCCGGTCAAGGTGGTGGCCGACCCGGCCCGTTGCGCGTTCCAGTTCGACCCCATCGGCAAGGCTGCGTTCAAGCAGTCCTGCGACATCATCAAGTCGTCGCTGTCCAAGAAGGGCATTCCGTACGTCAACGAGGCCGCTGCCGCGGGGACCGTGGCCTCCGTGACCGTGGGCGACGTCAGGCTCGAGTCCTTCGAGGGCGAGGCCTTGGCCAAGGACGAGTTCAAGGCGAAGAACGACGCATTCACCAAGGGCCTGGGCGACACGTTGAAGAGCGCGGGCTACCCGGCCAAGGCCGACCCGTCGGCGATGAACTCGGTGATGATCATCTTCCTCCTCACCGTGCTCGTCGTTCTCGTCACCATGGTGTACGGGCCCATCGCCGCGTGGCTGGTGGAGCTGTTCCCCACCCGCATCCGCTACACCTCGATG
>PMBV01000223.1 GCA_003153055.1 Myxococcales bacterium | reverse complement strand
CGAGGCCGTCTGGCCAGCCCCTCGACGCGAGGTCCGTGGCTCGCAGAGGTGAGGGGCAAATGGAAGAGCAGCTTCCATCGCGGCCAATTTGCGACAACCTGGTTGTCGCCCCGAAGAAGGGGCGAGCCCTCACCACCCTCTGGGCGTGTTCCATGGGCTGTGCGAGGTCGCCACTTTCTCCGAGCGGGCAGGACGGTGCGAGCAGGCCTTGAGGTGCGCGCGGGCCCAGTGCCCACCGACAGAGGCGGTCTGGCCAGCCCCTCGCCCCGAGACCTCGGTGAGCACAGGGGCCACGAGCCCGGCCCTGCACCACTCGACCGATCGGCCGAGGGGCTCGTGGTGCTCGCCGGTGCCACCCGCCTCGCTCGCAGACCCCGAAGCCCCAGGGCAGTGGCAGCAATCATCGATCCATAGCCCGACTCACTCGAGAAGGGCGCTCTCTCGAGGCCAGGTCCGTGGCTCGCGGGTATGCGCCGAGGGAATTGCGCCCGATTGCGTGAGCCAAGAGCGTTGCTGGCGACGCCGGGACGTCGCGACCGCGTCAGATTGCGCCATCTGGCACACATGAGACTGGCCAGATTCTCGATGCCCAAATTATTCACCCGTTGGGCGAGGCTCTTTCCCTCGACGGTACCGCCATAGAGCGGAGTTTGGGTCGGTCACCGGCGCGTAGATGAGGCTCAAAATTGGGGCTCGATTTCCTTCGTGAGCGGCCCCTGCGGTGCAAGCGACTGGAGGCCCGCCGCAGCCATGAAGAGGACCGCCTGGGTCAAGGGAGCGCCCGCGTCATCGACGGCACGCTGCGCCACGGAGTCACGCGCCTGCGCCGGCTTCGCGGACACGACGCGCCTCACGTCAGCCGCTGTTCCTCAACCCAGCGGCGACCCCGTTGATCGACAGATGGATACTGCCAGTGACTGGGCTGTCAGACACTCCGTCGCGGTAGCGGTGGAGCAACTCGAGCTGAACGTGGTTCAGCGGATCGATGTACGGGAAGCGACTGCGGATCGCCCGCATCAGCACCGGGTTCCCATCGAGCAGCTCGTGCTGCCCGGTGATGGAGAGGAGCGCCTGAATGGTCGCGGAATGCTCCTGGGCGATGCGAGAAAAGACCGTGTGCCGCAGGGCCTCGTCCTTCACCAGCGCGGCGTACCGAGCGCCGATGGCGAGGTCGCTCTTCGACAACAGCATGTCCATGTTCGACAGCAGGGTCTTGAAGAAGGGCCAGCGCTGGTACATCTCGCGGAGCCGCTCGACCCCGCCCTCGTGGCTCGCGACGAAGGCCCGCACCGCCGAGCCGAAGCCGTACCAGCCGGGCAGCATCACCCGGCACTGGGCCCACGAGAAGACCCAGGGAATGGCCCGCAGGTCTTCGATGGAGGTCGTCTTCTTCCGCGACGCCGGGCGCGAGCCGATGTTGAGGTTGGCGATTTCGGAAATGACGGTGGACTGCCAGAAGTAGTCGGTGAAGCCGGGCGTCTCGTACACCAACCCGCGGTAGGCCGCGAAGGCCCGCGCCGACAGCTCCTCCATCGCCGCCACGTGCTCGGGAGGCGGCGTGGAACCCGGGTGCTCGAGGAGCGACGCCTCGAGAGTGGCGGCGACCAACACCTCGAGGTTCTCCCGCCCCACCTCGGGGTGCGAATACTTCGAGGCGATGACCTCACCCTGCTCGGTGAGGCGAATCTGCCCCTGCACCGCCCCGGTCGGCTGGCCCACGATGGCGTGGTAGGCCGGCCCTCCGCCACGGCCCACCGAGCCCCCGCGCCCGTGAAACAGACGCAGCCGGAGCCCGTGGGCGCGAAACACCCGAACCAGCCCCGCCTCGGCCTGGTGCAGCTCCCAGCCAGAGGTGAGGAAGCCGCCGTCTTTGTTGCTGTCGGAGTAGCCCAGCATCACCTCTTGGAAGCCCCCACGGCTCTCGAGCAGCGCGCGGTAGAGCGCCTGCGACAACAGCCGCTCCATGACCTGGGGCGCGTTGCGGAGGTCGGTGATGGTCTCGAACAGGGGCACCACGTTGACCGCCATGGTGCGCTCCTGGGGCCGGAGCAGACCGACCTCCTTGAGCAGCACCGCCAGCTCGAGGAGATCCGACGCGCCGTCGGTCTTCGAGATGATGACGTTCTGGATGCTGGCCGACCCGTAGACCGCGTGAGCCTTGGCGGCCGCCCGGAACACGGCGAGCTCTCCCTGGGTCTCTTGGGTATACGCCACGTACGGAGAGGCCAAGAGCCGAGGCGTGGCCAGCTCGACCGAGAGCAGGGCGAAGCGGGCCTCTTCGTCGAGCTCGAGGTAGCGCGTGCCCGGGCGGGCCACCTCGAGGAGCTCGGCCACCACGCGCTCGTGGACTTCGGAGTTCTGCCGCAGGTCGATGGCCGCGAGGTGAAAGCCGAACACCCGCACCGCGTGGCGGAGCCGCCGGAGCCGCCCGCGAGCCACCTCGGCGAGCCCGGTAGACACCAACGACTCGTGCACCGAGTCGAGGTCGCGCTCGAGGCTGGCCGCGTCGGGGTACGGCGCCGCCTCGCCCTGGAGCTGCGGCCCCAGCCGGTAGCCGAACAACACCTGACTGGTTGCCGCCAGCCGGGCGAAGATGTGTGAGAAGGCCCGGCGGTACAGCTCGTCTTGCCGGTGGGCCGATTGGTCCGGCCAGCAGGCCGCCAGCTCGGCCACCCGCTCCGACACCTTCACCAAGCCCGAGGCGAGCGACAGCGACGCCCTCAGCGCGTGGATCTCCTCGAGGTGGTGCTCGAGGGCCGCCTCGGCCTGCTTCTTCATCGCCTCCTCGAGGAGCTCGGCAGTGACGTAGGGGTTGCCGTCGCGGTCTCCGCCGATCCACGAGCCCAAGCGAAAGAATGGAGGCAGCTCCAAGAGGTGCCAGGAAGGGTCACGCTTGGCCAGCTCGTCTTCGAGGTTGGCGTACAGCCGCGGCACCTCGGAGAAGAAGGTCTGCTGGTAGTACGACAGGCCGTTCTTCACCTCG
Organism: Myxococcales bacterium; assembly: GCA_003153055.1. Next base: position 26,835 of record PMBV01000223.1, on the reverse strand, counting down.
TCGAGCACCGAGAGCTTCAGCGTGCGCACCATGCGGGTCTGCCACATGACCGCGACGACCCGCCGCATCTCGGCCTCGTTCTGCTCGAGCTCCTCGGGAGTGAGGTCCACCCGGTCGCGGCTGTCGAGGAGCTCGGCGATGCGAACGTGGCAGTTGAGAATGCTCTTTCTTTGCACCTCGGTGGGGTGGGCGGTCAGCACCGGCCCGACCATCGCCGTCTCGAAGAAGGGCCGAAGCGCCCCGCCCTGGCCGGCCGCGAACAGCCGCTCGATGGCCAAGGCGACGGTGCCCTCGACCGGTGGCTCGCCAGCCTTGAGCCGAGCCCGGCGGCGGCGAATGGCGTGCTGGTCCTCGGCGATGTTGGCCAGGTGGAGGAAGTAGCTGAAGGCGCGGACGACGTGCGTCGTCTGTTCTTGCGTCAAGGAGTCGAGCAGGTGTTCGAGCTCGCGGCGGGCCGAGATGTCGGCGTCGCGGCGAATGCGCACCGAGGTCTGGCGCACCCGCTCGATGAGCTCGAAGGTGACCTCGCCCTCCTGCGAACGAACCGTTTCACCAAGAATCCGGCCCAGGAGCCGAGTGTCTTCCTTGAGCCGGAAATCGGAGTCGCGCATGTCGTGGCCGCCCATCATAGCGGAAGGCGCTGGCGCCCGGGCCCTCGAAGCCCACCATCAGGTCAGGCGGCGCTGGCTCCTGGTGTGTTGTGGGTCGACTGACGGCCGTTCCGGTGGCATGTCACCGGAGCCACGTGGTCGTCAGGAGGCCCATCATGGAGCGCACCAGGCGGATCGAGGAGCGGCTCAACCACCGGCTGGCCATCTCGAAGGAGCTCGAGCCACCCTGGGTGCGCTTCCCCGGTATCGAGCAGGGCTCCATCGGCTGGCGCATGGGGGCCGGAGAAGACTGGCTCGTCCTCTTCTGGCACTTCGTGCGCACTCGGCTCGAAGGCGCATCGGGCCTGGTGGGGTACCTCCACCGCCACCCGCCCGCGCCGCGGAGATGGCACGACACCCTGGTGGACCTCCTGGCCAGCCTCGACGGAGTCAACGGCGCGGACCCGCACGAGCGAGCGCGGCTGTCGTCGGTGGTGCACTCCGAGGGGCTCACCGGCGACGACGCGGCCTACCCGGTCTTCGTGCGCAACGAGCTCCACGAAGGCCATCTGCTGGCGCCGTGGACCCGGTGGGACTTTGCTCCCGCCGAAGCGCTCCGGTACGCGAGCCGCGAGCTCGGCTTCTGGGCGCGGTGGCTCGCCGAGGGGTGCGGCGATCGCTCCCGGTGGCTCGCGGCCCAGCCACCCGCGCCGACGGCCTGGGCGCCCGTGAGCGAGGCCATCTCGACCGGGCGAGCGGGAGACCCCTGGGGAGACCTCACCAGAGGCGCGCTGCCCCTCACGGTCGCGCTGGGAGGTCACGGGGGCCTCACGCCTCCCTGGCTCAGCGGGCACCGAGCCTTCGCGGAGATCGACTGGGAGCTCGAGGCTGATTCCCGCCACGGCTGGGCCTGGTGGGTGAGCTCGGTGTTCGACGACGCGGCCTCCTTCCGCGCCTACCTGGAGCGATGGCCCCCACCCCCTTCGTGGGATGAGGCACTTCGCCTCGAACTGTTTCCCTGGCTCTTCCAGCAGCCGGCCACCTGACACCCGCGGGTTTGGGGCGACACCGGCTCGGGCGTCAGGTTTCGGGCACCTGGGGGTGGCACATGGCGTGCTCAGCAGAGGTCGAAAGGCGGCGCTATGAACCTCTCGTTGAGCTCACTGGGAATCAACTCCACCACCTCGACCACCTCGGTCTCGAAGCAGGGTCCCTCCTCTCCGCGTGAGAGCACGAGCGTCGGTGAGGCCACCTCGGTCGCCGTGTCCAAACCGGGCGAGCTCCTCGCCGCGCTGCAAGACTTGAAGGACGCCAACCCAGACACGTTCAGCTCGGTGGTCTCGAAGCTCGCCCAGGAGGTCCGCGACCAGGCCAAGGACACCTCGGGCCGAGAGCAGAAGGGCCTCAACCGGCTGGCTGAGCAGCTCGACAAGGTCGCGAGCACCCAAGACCTCACGGCCCTCCAGCCACCGCAGGGCGAGCACCGCACGCGAGGCGCCAGGGCCTACCCGTCGTCACCTCCGCCCGACGCCGCCAACGATGGGGACACCGACGGCACTCAAGCGTCCACCGCGGTCTCCGCCTCGCCGCAGCCGACCGACCCACGGGCCGCGATGGACGCGGTGCTGACGGGCCTCATCAAACAGGTTCAGGCGGCGACGAGCTCGACCGCGTCGTCGGAGCTCGCCTCGAGCACGACCTCACCAGTGTCCGCCTCGACGACCTGAGCCAAGGAGCTCGGGCGTTCAGGGGAGACCGGCGAGCACCTCGGCGTCGCGGAGGAGCTTGTCCACCGCGTCAGTCTCGTTCGAGTGGTAGAAGCCGCGCACCCTCAGCCTTCGATCGATGAGCACCAGGTAATTCGAGTGGGCGACGGTGTTGAGATCGACGCCGTCTCCTCGAGTGAGCGTCTGCAACAAGCCGCGCGAGACCGACTCCAGCGCCGCTCTGGGCACGTTGAGAAAGGCCCATCGGGAGGGGTCGGCGTGGTACCGCCCACCGTAGCTGCTGAGCCGCTCCGGCGTGTCGAACTCCGGATCGACCGTGAAGGAGACCAGCCGGAGCCGCGGGAGCCGGCGCTCGCTGGCGCCTTGGAGGCTCACCATCTTCTCGGTGATGGCGGGGCAGGAGTCGGCGCAACGCGTGAAGATGAAATCTGCCACCCAGATCGAGCCCGCCCAGCTCTGCTCGGTCACCGTGGTTCCGTCTTGGCGCACCGCCTTGAAGGGCGGCACCTGAGCCAGGATGGGGAAGCCCGTCTGGGGAGGCTGAGTCGGAGGCACCCGGAGGAACACCATCACCCCGAGCGCCACCGACACCAACCCGACCGAGCCAAGCCCCAGCAGCCACACCCAACGCTGCCGAGGCCTCCTCGGCAGGATGGTGGACTGCCGTGTTTCAACGCTCACGTCACTCCTGCTTCGCGTCGCTCGTCGGGCTCTTGCGGAGCGTGCCTATGACGCGGTCCATCCACATGTTGTCGATGCCGTAGTTGGTGTCGACGTCGGCGAAGTGATGGGCCAGGTGGTGCGCCCAGAGCTTCTTCTCGTACGCGTTCCGCGGCTTGCGGAAGTGCGTGGACCAGTGGGTGAAGTCGTACCAGAGGTACCCGGCGAGAATGCAGGTCCAGTAGGGCACCGCGATCGACATCGGGAAGATGGCCCAGAGGATGAGCCAGATGAGCGCGAACGTGGGAATGCTGGCGCCGATGGGGAAGACCAAGCGGTGGTCATCGTCGGGGTACTTGTGGTGGTACCCGTGCACGATGTCGTGCATGCGGCGGCTGATCGGCCCGATGCCCTGCCAGTGGAACACGTAGCGGTGGAAGAAGTACTCGAGGAACTGCCAGGTGAACACGCCGATCGGCAGGAAGATGAGCGCCAGCCTGGGCGTGGTGACGCCGCTGGCGATGTTCGACCCAAGCATGAAGATCCCCACGGGGATCCACCACACGAAGGGAATGGCCGGATGGCCCTTCGAGAAGAACTCCATGAAGTCGCTCTCGAACATACGGCCGCGCTGGTGACGGATGTAATCCCTCATGGACCGCGTCTCTAGCCACTCACCGCGCCTGTTGCAACGGTCACCGAGGTCAGGTGATAGCCGTCAACCCTCTGATTCTCCGTGCGTCGCGGCCATCGTCGCCGCGGAGGGCGCCGTCACCACGGGAGTTTTGCGAAAGCTCCAGACAGCGAAGAAGAGGGCGACCATCAGCAGCACCGCTCCGGCCAAGAAGGAGGCGCCGGGGAGGTAGACGGGGGCTGCTGGCGAGATGAAGTAGCTGAACAGGTTGGTCGCGAGCAGGGGACCCAAGGTCGAGGTGATGCTCCTCAAGCTGGCCAGCCCTCCCTGGAGCATACCTTGCTCGTTGGAGGGCACGGCCTTCGACATGAGCCCTTGGGCGGAGGGCTCGATGAGCCCGCCAAACGCGCCCAGCGAGAGAATGCCGTAGAGCATCCACCCTTGGGTCGCCAGCGCGTAGAGGGGAAAGCTGATGATGGTGATGACGGTCCCCACGACCATCGCCCTTCGTTCGCCCCAGAGGGGAACCACCCGGCGCACCAGGCCGCCCTGCACGACTCCCGCGGCGAGGCCGACGTAGGCGAGCGACAGGCCAGTCTGGCGCATCGACCAGTCGTAGCGATGCTTGGTGTAGAGCACCCAGACGCTCTCCAACCCGCGCTGGGCGAGGGCGAGGAAGAAGAGCGAGGCCGCCAGCCCCAGCACCGCGTCGTAGCGGAGCAGCGCCTTGAGGGTGCCGAAGGGGTTCGACCGGGCCCACGAAAAGGGGCGACGTTGGTCCGCCGCGAGCGACTCGGGCAAGACGAGCAGGCCGTACACCGCGTTGGCCAGGCTGAGCACCGCCGACAACATGAAGGGGAGCCGGAGGTCGTAGTGGCCGAGGATGCCGCCCATCGTCGGGCCGGCGATAAAGCCCAGCCCGAAGGCCATGCCGATGAGGCCGAAGTTCTGGGCCCGCTTCTCTGGAGGGCTGATGTCGGCGATGTAGGCCGAGGCAGCGCCGATGCTCGCCCCGCAGATGCCGGCCACGATGCGCCCGGCGAAGAACCAGCCCAGCGAGGGCGCGAAGGCCAACATCGAATAACCGATGGTCGAGCCGACCAGCGACACCAGCACCACCGGGCGCCGGCCGAAGCGGTCGGAGAGACTCCCCAACATGGGGGCGAAGATGAACTGCATCAACGAGTAGGTGGCTGTCAGGTAGCCCACCAGCCGACTCCCGATGACCGTGTCGTCCCCCACGAAGGAGGAGACCAGCCGCGGCAGCACCGGGACGACCACTCCGATGCCGAGGATGTCGAGGAACAACGTGACCAGGATGAAGCCCAGGCCGGCCTTGCGTGACACGCCCATCGACGGCGTTTAACCCCTCACCTCTTCAGGGTCCACTTGAAGCGCTCGGTGACGGTCATGTCGCCCGACTGGGCGTGCACCGTCTGGCGCCGCTGGAGAAGCAGCGAGGTCGCATCAGACAGGCACACGGTGGCCTCGCCGCCGGGCTTCCCCTCGAGGGCGACGACGAAGTCCAGCCGGTGGCAGGGCTCCTGGTCGACCTGATCGGGCCCCACGTCTTTGACCTCCTGTGCCACCACGTACTCGCGCACGCCTCCCTCGGCCTTGGCGACCATCTCGTCGTCGGACAGCAAGGCCAGGTCATGGAGGAGCCCCAGGCGAACCAGGGCGATGACCACGGCCTCGTTGAGGTGCTCCGAAGGGCCGCCCTGGTGACCGCTGACCGACGGGCCTCGGCTCACGCTGCGGTTGGGCTCGCCACCGCTGGAGTCGAGCGTGAGCTTCACGTCGGCGCCGTCGAGGCGACCCTCGGCCGCCAGCACGAGCGCGTTGGAGCCGGTGAGGTCGAGCGTGCCGGTGAAGTGCGACTCGTGGGCGCCGTGGGAGTCGAGCTCGAAGGTGCCCCTGACCTGAGAGGCCCGGAGCACATCTTCGGAGAAGGCGAGGCGCTCGGCCGGGGTCAGCCCGCCAGGCATGGGCCTGGGTCCCGAGGCACAGCCCAAGGCCAGGCACAGCGGGGCAGCGCAGGCCAGCCACGAGAGGCCGCGAGGCTCATCACAGCGCGTCGGGCGAATCATTCAGCCTCCACCTCGCGGTTGTCGACGTGTTTGGGGCGCAGGGTCCGCAGGAGTCGCTCGGCCTCCGACGCGGTGGGACCCTCGGGGTCGAGCTCGCGCACTGACTCCAGCGCGAAGCGGGCCGCGTCGTGATCGCCCTTGAGCTTGAGCGCGATGCCGTGGTTCAGGTGCACCACCGGGTTCTCTGGATCCATGTCGACGGCCTCCTCGAAGGCCGCGAGCGCCTGGTCGAGGTCTCCTGAGAGCAGGGCCTCCTTGCCCTTGATGATCTTCTTCTCGGAGTCGTTGACCAGCTCGATCTCGATGAGCGTTCGGCCGGCCAGGTTGAAGACCAGCGCGCGCAACAGCCCAGCCCAGTAGAAGGTCGCGCCCTCGACGGCGGCGACGGCGGCCAGGGGTATGTCGGGGAGCAGCGACTTCCCGCGGAACTTGAAGCGCACCTTGGTGTAGCGGCCCCGCTTGGCCCAGATGACGACGCGCTCTTTGAGCTCCTCGAGGGACGCCTCGACGGCGGCGGGGTCGATCTCGAAGGGCTCGACCACCGGCCCCTGGGGATCGGGTTTCTTCAGCTTCTTGGTCTTCGAGAGCGGTGCCTTCTTCGTCACCATGGAACCTACGGTAGCATCGAAGCCGCCATGGATATGTACAACGAGTCGTTGAGGGCGTTCTTGCGGCCCATCCTCCCCTACCTGGACGATGAGTCCGTATCGGAGATCATGATCAACGGCCCGGAGGACATCTGGATCGAGCGCACCGGGCGGCTGATCAAGACCGACGCCCGGTTCTCGGAAGAGGGCCTGATGGGCGCGGCCCGGAACATGGCCCAGTACGTCGGGCGCGTGATGAGCGATGAGCGGCCGCGGCTCGACGCTCGGCTCCCGGACGGCAGCCGAATTCACGTGGTGCTGGCACCCATCGCCCGGCGGGGCACCACCATCTCGATTCGGAAGTTTTTCAAGGACCGGCTCAAGCCCGAGAGCCTGGTGGGGTTTGGGTCCATCTCCACGCCCATGCTCCGGCTCATCGAGGCGGCGGTGTCGATCAAGCAGAACCTGGTGGTGTCGGGCGGTACCGGCTCGGGCAAGACGACGCTGCTGAATGTCTTGTCGAGCCTCATTCCCAAGGACGAGCGCATCCTCACCATCGAGGACTCGGCCGAGCTCCAGCTCCAGCAACAGCACTTGGTGTCCTTCGAGTCGCGCCCGGCGGACAAGCTGGGCAAGGGCGAGGTGAACATGGGGCACTTGTTGCACTCAGCGCTGCGGCTGAGGCCTGATCGCATCATCGTGGGCGAGGTTCGAGGCGGCGAGGCCTTCGATTTGATGCAGGCGATGAATACCGGCCACGGCGGCTCGATGTCCACCGTGCACGCCAACACGCCCACCGACACGCTGCGGCGCCTGGAGTCGCTGTGCCTCATGAGCGCGGTGGAGATGCCTCTGGTCGCGGTGCGGGCCCAGGTCGCCAGCGCCATCAACTTCATCGTGTGTTGCGAACGGTTGCAGGACGGCAGCCGCAAGACCATCGCCATCTCGGAGGTCCTGCCGCTCAACGAGAAGGGCGAGTACCGGACGCAGGATCTCTGGCTGTATATTCCTGTGGCCAAGGACGAAGACGGGCAGATTTTGGGCTACCACGCGCCCACGGGCATTCTCCCGACGTTCATGCCGAAGGCCCGGGCCTATGGGTTCGAGGATCTCACCGAGGCGTTCTTCGACCCGCGCACGTATGGGGTGCCGCCGCCGCCACTGCTCCACGGGGTGGGCGAGCAGGTCACCGTGCGATGGGCGCCGTCGCTGAAGTACCGGGAGCGTGGGCTGCCTGAGCCTGAGGAGGCGACGACGGCGTGGCGGTCTTTCGAGCAGAAGCTGAGGGAAGAAGCCAAGGCCCAGCGGCTGTCGAGCACGCCCAAGGGGGCGGTGCCGGTGTCGAGACCTCCTCCGCGAGCGGGCGTCAGCCGCGACTCGTCTGAGGACCTCACGCCCCCGCCGACCAGGAACCCGCTGCTCGGCCGCCCACCGAGCCGAGAGCCTCGTGGCACTGAAGAGGTCGACGGCGCTGACCCTCGAGCCACGCCGCCCCGACAGGGGAGCCGGCCACCTCCAAAACGCTGACGACCCGAGCGCCGCGAGCTCTGGAAGAGAGCCACGCTCACCATTGCAGCCTACTCACCCCCGCGCAGAAGACCTTGAAGCTTTTCGAACGATTGGTTGATGGGTCGAGCAGCGCCCCCGTTCGCCGAGCCCCGTCACGCTTCTGGTACTCAGGGATGAACTTGCGGATTTCTTCGACCGGTCGAACCAGCAGGTCTGGATCGCGGTAGCTGGCTCGCTCCGAATTGGCCACGAGTTTCTGCTGATCATAGGCCTTCGCCAATGCACCCCAATCTCCGATGATCCACGATTCGAGTTCTCTGCAGGCGATTCGCACGAGCGTGAGACCTCGTCGGTCGGGTGGAACGTGATCAGCGAGGCGCTCTTTGACCGCGGTGCATTGCGCGGCGTCTTGGTCTCGCAAGATCACGAACCGTGACCTGGGCAGAAGCCAGCCCTGGGTCTTCCGCTTGACGTTCCGCTCGAGGTCCTGTTTCCCCTCGAACACGAGGAAATGAACACTCGTATCGGGCGACACGAGCTTCGGCACGACCTGTTCGAGCAAATCGCGAGCAGAGGGCTCCTCGAGCAGAAAGACGAGGTTGTTCATCGGGGGTCGGCCCCCTGGAACAGCCCCTGCTTCCAAAGAAACCCAAGTTGATCGCCGGCCTCGACATAGGCCGACAGCTGCGCGTTGTCGCGTGCTCGAAGCGCAGTGGTGTACCCGTCGCGTTTGACCAGCCAGAAGACCTCGTCGATCTGCGCCGCATTCAGAAAATCAGGCGAATGTGTCGACACAAAGACCTGCCCACCTCGCACGGAGTAGGCCCGGAATTCCTCGGCGAGCTCCGAGAGGAGCGTAGGGTACAATTGGTTCTCTGGCTCCTCGACGCACAGCAGCGGGTGAGGTCGTGGGTCGTGAAGCAAAACGAGATAGGCCAGCATCTTGATGGTGCCGTCGGAAACGTATCGCGCCAGGAACGGGTCCTCGAAGGCGCCGTCGAGGAACTTGAGCAGCACTCGCCCCTCTTCGGTCACCTTCGAGTCCACGCTCGTGATACCCGGCACGCGACGCGACAGATGGTCGAGAATCAGTTTGAGGGTGGCCTCGTGGTTCTTCTGCAGGTACTCGACGACGAGCGCAAGGTTCTCGCCCTCTCGCGACAAGTGCTCGGCATAGCCGACCTCCTGCTCCGGTCTTGCCCGACTGATGTGAAAATCGGAGAGGTGCCAGTTTTCGATGAGCGTCCCGAGCGCGACCGCGGCGGGGAATCGCTCAAACTGAGCAAGCCCCTTTATCGCGAGGATATCGGAGCTCTTCAGGACCTGGCTCTCGCGCTGAAGCTCAGTCTCCTCGAGCACGTCCAGTTCGTTGGTGACGGCCTCGCCCTTTCCGCGGCTGAAGTCGATGAAGTGCCATGGCTGCCCGCCACTCCCGCGGCGGTATTTTAGGATCTCCCGCTCAACGACCGGCCGACCGTCGACTTCGTCGATGGTCAACGAGTACGTCACGAGTTTTGCGGGAGGCTCTCCGAGCTCGGCACGGATCTTCAGCTCGATCTCGATTGGTCCGACGCAGCCGCGCGATCGAACTTCCTGGAACCCGCGACTTCCGCCGAGCTTGCCAAGCGCGGTCGTCACGTTCGTCGTCATGGCGTCGCGCAGAAACGCCAGCACGGAGAACAGGGTGCTCTTCCCGGTTCCATTCGCTCCGACGAAGACCGCGAAAGACGGCAGATCCTTCAGGTGGACGTCCTTGAAGGCACGAAAGTTCTTGAGCTTGAGAGACTCAATCCTCATCGGTGCAGTGTGCCCGCCTCGCCGGCCCAATTCCACGAACATTGAGCCGGTGTCGTCTCTCTCCAGTGGCTGCGCGAGAAGGAGGCGAGCGCGAGGAGTCCTTCGGGAACCGCGAGATCACGACTCCCGCCGCCGGCCAATACCGACCGCGACACTCCGGCCGGAGAGAAGCCTCGGAGAAGCTCACGGGCGCCGTTCGGACCATCAGCGGTCTCCCCCCGCCCTCAGCGTCGCGTCCGCGAGGCCCGAGAAGCGGCGCCAGCGTCTTCAACTGTGCCGCGCCTAGAATGGTGCGTGAGCTGCAAGCTTCAGTTTGTGCTCGTTCAGCGCCGTGACCAGCGTGGACATCGCCTGGTCCCGCTGCGCCGGCGTCATTTGGCCGAGCAGCCCGTGAAACTCACTGACACGTGCCTCATCCCAGACACCCGTCGATACGGCGCGGTCAATAAGACGCGCAGCCTCTTCACGCGCGACTTCTCCTGTCTTCTCGACCGGCTCTCGCCGTCGCGGATCTCCAGTCGCTTCTGCTCCAGCTGGTTTGTCGCGTGTTCCGGCCAACACAGCCCGGAGCTCCTCGCTGGTCATGCAAGACGGGGCCGTGCTCCCCGCCCGCCCAGACGACCGGAGCTCATTCACGGCGCCGCTGAGAGCCTCGGACGCGAGCCGCTGGCGCTCAATCAAAACTGCCTGCGCATCGAACCGCTCCTCGAGCCGCAGAGCCCACGAAGGCTCGGACGAGAACGCCGCAGTGGCCGCCGCGCCCCCGGCGCTCCCCAGGATCAAGCCGCCCAGCGCAATCAGGCCACATCGCATCGTCACCTCACCATCGCATACAGTCAGAGACAGGCGAGCGAGACATCGCACGCCCCCGCGGTCTTCAATTCCATCATGGGGTCAGAGGAGTGAAGTCCGACGCCGTCGTGGAATAGACATAGGTGCAAGCGCTCGACGCGTCCCACTGGAAGAAGTAGTATGCATTGGAGCCGTTGGCCGCCAGCACCTTCGCATAGCTGTTGACGACGGCGCTCGGGAAGTAGCAGTACACGCTGTTTCCATTCACATCGGTGGCGTTGCACCCGCCGAACAATACCTCTGACGTAGCGCTATTCTGCGCGATGTAGCACCCGATGCTCTCCGTCGAGTTTGCCGACGCGCGGGCATCGCCGGTGGAGCCAAAGGCGGTTCGTGACGACGTATTGACCGACACCGAATAGTGTATTTTGAAGCCGGCGTAGGCGCTGAATGCCAGAAGCAAAGCCGCACCCACGAGCGCCTTTTGGACGATCTTCGTTCTCATTTGGTCCCCTCATTCGCACGCACAGTGCGTGGTTTGAATCGGTACCCTGTCTCAAAACCCCAGTCAAGAAACGCTCTTGCCCGGTGGACGCCTCATGGAGGCCAGCGAGCGCCGACCGCGACACTCCGGCCGGAGAGAAAGTCTCGGGCTGACATCACCCGTTTCCCTTCTGGTTGCAGCGCCGTGACGAGGAGCGAGCCCTCACCGCAAGCGAGCTCGATGCCCTCCGCGGTGGCCGCCAGCACGACACCCGGCGCCCCGACGCCCTGGGCGACCTTCACCTGGTGCACCTTCACCACGCCCGACTCCGAGGTGAAGAACCCCCCGGGCCACGGCGTGAACGCGCGGAGCCTCCGCTCGAGCTCCACCGCGGGCCGGCGAAAGTCGAGCTGACCGTCTTCCTTGCGAATCATCGGAGCCATCACCACGCCCTCCGCGCTCTGGGCCTTGGGGACGATGACGTCGGCGAGGTAGGCCTCGAGCGAGCGCCGGAGCACGACACCTCCCAGCGCAGACAAGGTGTCGTGCAGCGAGGCGGAGGTGTCGGTGGGGAGAATGTCGACGGTCTCTCGGTCGATGACGGGGCCCGTGTCCATGCCGGCGTCCATCTTCATGAGGCACACGCCAGTCTGGCGGTCACCGTGAGCGATGGCCCACTGTATGGGCGCGGCGCCCCGAAACCTGGGCAACAGCGACGCGTGCACGTTGACGCACCCCTTGGCGGGGGCATCGAGCACGTCTTGAGGGAGGATCTTCCCGTAGGCCGTCACCACCGCCACCTCGGCCCTGAGCGCGCGCAGCTCCTCGGCAAACGGAGGCGCCTTCATTTTCAGCGGCTGCAGCACCGTCAGCCCACGCGCCAGCGCCAGCGTCTTCACCGGAGATGCGGTCACTTCCTGACCTCGCCCCTTGGGCTTGTCGGGCTGAGTCACCACCGCCACGACCTCGCCCAGCTCGAGGCAGGCCTCGAGGGACTTCACCGCGAACTGGGGGGTCCCCATGAAGACGATGCGCATGAGCCCCATCTACACGGCCTCGGGGCCGAGGAGCAGCGCCTCGCACTGCCGCCGTCTGCTAAAGCCCCCCAGCGTGCCGGTTCAGCCTTCGACCACCCTTGCCGCCTCGAGCCCTCCGGTCCCGTGGCCCAAGCGCGCCCGCCGCTCCCTCCGCTACCTGGGGGTGCGAGCGCTCCTGGCGCTGGTGGCCCAGCTCCCTCTGAGGCTCGCGGCGCGGCTGGGCGCGAAAGTGGGAGCGCTCGCCTTTCGAGTGGCTGGCCGGGAGCGGGCCAAGGCCCTGGCGTCGCTCCAGATGGCCTTCCCCCTCGCCACGCCAGGAGAGCGCGAAGACCTCGCCCGCCGCGCCTTCATTCACTGGGGCACCACCGCTGGAGAGCTCGCCTGCGTGCGCCAGCTCGACGCGAGGCGAGACGAGCTCATCGAGTGGCCAGAAGAAGACCGAGCCCGCATGGACTCGGCGCTCGCCCGGGGCAAGGGCGTGGTCTTCGTGACCGGCCACGTGGGCAACTGGGAGATCTTGGCGCGGCACGTGGCGCTGTCGGGCTACCCGTGCGCCGTCATCGGGCGCGAGGCGTCAGACCCGCGCACCACCCAGCTCATCGAGCGCTTCCGGAGCGACGGCAAGCTGCGGGTCATCTGGCGGGGTCACCGCGGGGCCGCCAAGGACATGCTCCGCACCTTGAGGGGCAACGGCGTTCTGGGGCTCCTCATCGACCAAGACACCCGGGTGCAGTCGGTGTGGGTGCCCTTCTTCGGCCACGCCGCGAAGACGCCCCGGGCCGCCGCCGACCTCGCCTTGCGCACCAAGGCCGTGCCGATACTCGGCTTCGCCATTCGCGTGGGTGAGGGGCGCTTCCGCCTCTCCATGCGCGAAGTACCGCTCCCTCCAGGTGATGGGGAAGAGGCGGTGCTGGCCCTCACCGCCGAGCTGACCCGGGGCATCGAGGAGCAGATCCGCGCCCACCCCGAGCAGTGGGTCTGGATGCACGAGCGGTGGAAGAGCCCTCCGCCTTGAGCAGCCGGGCTAGGTGACTGGTGTGAAACGCNNGGAACGCCGATCCGCTTCGCCGGGCGGCGTTTCACACCAGTCACCTAATCCACCGAGCCCGCGCCGAAGCGCTCGAGGCCCCGCACCAGCGCGTTGGCCTGCTCGAGCAACCGGGCGACCTCGGCGTGGGCCCGCTCGGTGAGCTCGCTGCGCGCCTCGACACCCAGGCCCGCGGTCTGAATGGGCTCGCCGATGACCAGCGCTGCTGGCCGGGCGTGAATCGCGACGGTGCCCTTCTCGAGAATTCGGTGGGTGCCGGCGATCGCCGCGGGAATCAGCGGCACCTGGGCCTCGATGGCCATAGTGGCGGCGCCCCGCTTGAACGGCTGGAGCTCTCCGCGCTCGCTGCGAGTCCCCTCGGCGAAGAAGACCACCGACACCCGCTCACGCACGGCCTTGACGACCTCGAAGAGGCGCTCTCGATCCGACTCGCCTCCGGTGCGGTCGACGAAGATGTTGCCCGCCCGCTCGAGCGCTGGGCCGAACACCGGCACCCTCCGGAGCTCGGCCTTGGCCACGAATCGCATGTGCCGCCGCACGTGCCGGAACAACACCATCACGTCGAAGTTCGACTGGTGGTTGAGGCACAGCACGAAGTTGCTCGAGGGGAGCTGCTCCAGCCCCTTGGCCTCGGTGATGACCCCTGAGGCTCGCAAGATGCTGTCGGCCCAGAAGTGAATCAGGCCGTCGGGCGCCCGCTCGTCGACGAAGCTGAGCACCGACACCATCGGAGAGAGCACGCCCGTGAGCCCAACCGCCGTGGAACCGGCGAGCGCGGCGCGGAGGAGAGGACCGGGGCGAGGCAGCACGAGAGTCGAGAGTGTAGCGAATTGGCGACCCGCGTCGAGGGCGAGCGGCCACGACCACTGAGAATGGAATTCTCGCCACGCGCCTGCTGCCTTGGGAGGCACCGGTGTGATACGAACCGCTCAGCGTGGGTCGGCATCATGACAATCGGCTCAACGGCTTTCCAGCCATCCTCTTCGAGGCCGATGCGAAGGGCGCGCTGGTCTCCATCAACGAGGAATGGGCTCGACTCACCGGCTCCCCCGTGGGCCAGGCGCTGGGTTTCGGGTGGATGGCGTCGGTCCCCTCGGCAGAGCGCTCGTCCATGCCGGCGCTCCTCCTCAAGCTGAGCGGGAAGGCAGAGGGCGCGAGCCTCGACTTTCACCTGCTCACGGCAGCGGGGGCCAAGCCGATGCGGGTGTGGCTCAGGGCCTCGCCCCACAACGACGAGCTGTTCTATTCCGGGGTGGCCGTCGCGCTCGAGAGCGCCACGAGCGAGCACACGCACGCGGCGCGCTCCGAGGCGTTCCTCTCGGCCTTGCCCGACCACCTGTTCCAGCTCACCTCCGGCGGCACCTGCCTCAGTCTGCGCCGCCCCCCGGGACCTCCGCTGTTCGATGCACCAGAGGGGCGCTCGCTGGAAGAGATTCTCCCGGCCGAGGCAGCCCGGGCGACCCGGGAGGCCCTGGGGCGGGCCCGCGAAAGTGGCCAGTTGCAACAGTGGGAGCTCGAGCTCACCACCCCGGCCCTGGGGCTGCGCTGCTTCGAGGCGCGCCTGTGGCCGATGCCCACCGCCGACTTCGTGATGCTCCTGCGCGACGTCACCGAGGCCAAGCGGGCGCGGGCCGAGCTGGTGGCCGCGCGCGAGACAGCGCTGGAGTCGAGCCGGCACACCACGCAGTTCCTCGCCAACTTCAGCCACGAGATCCGCACCCCGCTGAGCGGCATTCTCAGCGTCACCCAGCTCTTGCGCACCTGGTCTCTGCCCAAGGAGGGCAACGAGTACCTCGACGTGCTCCAGTCGTCGGGGGAGTCGCTGCTCGCCATCGTCAGTGACGTGCTCGATCTCTCGAAGATCGAAGCCAACCGGCTCGACCTCGATGTCACCACCTTCGACGCGGCCCAGCTGGTGACCGCCACCTCGCGAACCTTCTTCCCCCAAGCCACCAAGAAGGGGCTGGCCCTCGAGGTTCAGGTGGCCCCAGTGGCACAGGGACGGGTACGGGGAGACGCGACGCGGCTGCGGCAGCTCGTCACCAACCTGGTGGCCAACGCGGTGAAGTTCACCGATGCCGGCCGAGTCGAGGTGTCGCTCGACCGGCCTCTTCCCGACTCGAGCGCGCTGCGGCTCAGAGTGCGCGACTCGGGGCCCGGCATCGCCCCGGAGCTCCACGAGGCCATCTTCGAGCCGTTCGTTCAGGCCCGGGGAGCCCATCGGCGGCACGGCGGCACGGGGCTGGGCCTCTCCATCACCCGGCGCCTGGCCCGGCTCATGGGCGGCGACGTGCGCGTCGACAGCTCGCTGGGCGCCGGCTCGACCTTCACCGCCACCGTGTCGATGCCGCTGGTCGAGGTGGTCGAGCCGCCCCCGTCGGCCTGGCGTCGGCTCGCACCCCAGCGACCGCTCGGCGTGCTGCTGGCCGAGGACAACGCCGTCAACGCCACGATGACCAGCGCCCTCTTGGCGAAGCTGGGCCACCAAGTGCGGGTGGTGAGCGACGGCCAGGCCGCCGTCGAGGCGGTGTCCGCGGGAACCTTCGACGTCGTGCTGATGGACGTGCAGATGCCGGTGCTCGACGGCCTCGAAGCGACCCGCGTCATTCGCCAGGCCGAGCAGACCAGCGGGCGGCACGTGCCCATCGTCGCCCTGACGGCCAACGCGATGAAGGGAGACGATCTGCTGTGCCTCTCGGCCGGCATGGACGCCTACCTCCCCAAGCCGGTGTCGGTGGAGGCGCTCAAGGACGTCTTGACCTGGTTCGCCGGCCCCTCCTCGCCAGGCTGATCCACCCGATTCGCCAGCGCCGAAGAGGGCGTCCAACCTCCCGCGGCAACCGATCCGCTCGCGGCGCCGGGCTGACGCACTCCTGAGCCCCTGACTGGGCGCCATACGGTGGCTCCGGTGCGCCCGCTCAGCCCACCACGCGGGCGAAGTGCCCGGGCGAGGGGACCACTTTCGCCCGTTGTCTTGCGACGTTTTCCGTGCGACGAACTGCCTGGCCCTCGCTTGACGAGGGGGGTGTTACCGCACCGGAGGACACGCGTGGCGACCGAAGCCGCAACACAGGAAAGTGGCACCCAGGAGCCGGGCACGCTGGCCGAGGCCCTCGTGGGGAAAGAAGTGTTGAACGCGAAGTGGCTGGGGAGACTTCGAGCCTGGCCCCAGGAGCTCCGCACCACGCTCGTCGCGGTCCTCTTCGCCTCCACCGTCTTTCTCCCGTACCTGGGAGCGGTGGGCCTGTGGGACCCCTGGGAGACCCACTACGGAGAAGTCGCCCGCGAGATGATCGAGCGGAACGACTACGTGCACCCCTTCTGGGAGAACGCGTACTTCTTCTCGAAGCCCGCCTTCACCATGTGGATGCAGGCCACCGGGCTCCAGGCCGCCGAGCTGGGGCCGCCCCTCGCCTTGGTGCTCGGGCTCCTCCTGCTCGCCGCCGGCGGCGCGCTGTACCTGGGCAAGGCTGGCCGACCCTCGGCGGTGAAGGAGCTCTGGGGCGCGCTCCTCGCGGCGTCCGGCCTGTTCGCGCTGGTGCTGTTCGTCTGGTCCAAGACGGTGGTCTTGCCGTGGAAGTTCGCCCAGGTGGCCTCCGGTGACGGCGCCCTGCCGGTGTTCACCGAGTGGGGCTTTCGGCTCCCCTTCGCCCTGTTCTCGATTCTCGCGGTGGGGCTCCTCACCTACGCGCTCACCTTGGCGGTCAGCGCCCGCGCCGCGCTGGCCTCGGCCTTCGTGCTGTCGACGATGCCTCTGTACTTCCTGTTGTCGAGGCAGGCCGTCACCGACCCGCCCATCGTCAGCGCCACCATCGCCGGCATCGCCTGCGCCATGGTGGCCCTGTTCGACAAGGCCAGCCGCTACCGGAGCGAGTGGTGGTACGGGAGCTACGTCTTCTTCGCCATCGCCACCCTGGCCAAGGGCCTGTTGGGCTTCGGGGTGCCGATGGTCGTCTTCATTCTCTACACGGCCATCGCGATCATCGAGTGGAGCCCCGCGGCCATGAAGGCCCACGCCGTCTGGGCCCGCCGGCACCTCGTGATGCCGATGGGCATCGGGCTGGCCGCCGCGGTCATCGTCGGAACCATCGCCTACAACCTGGGCCTCCAGTGGGGCACCATGTTCATGGCCGTGCCGGTGCTGGCCAACAACCAGTCGGTCATCTCGGCCCCGGCCTGGCTCGCCATCATGTGGGGCTCGCTGGCCTTCTGGGCCGGCACCACGGTGATGCTGGGGCAGAACGCCAAGAAGGTGACCGAGCGGCCTCCGGCGCTGTTCGCGCTGGCCTACGAGATGCGGTTGGGCACCGGCATCTTGCTGTTCCTCGCGGTGGCCGTGCCCTGGTACTACGAGATGTTCACCTTCTGGCGGGTGGACGACGAGTCGAAGCTGTTCTGGTTTCGATTCATCATCCACGACCACTTCGCGCGGCTGGGTGCTGGCGTGCACACCACGACGCCAGGAGGCGACTTCACCTACTTCATCCTCCAGGGCGGCTACGCCATGTTCCCCTGGGTGGTGCTCATTCCCGGTGCCATCGCGACGCTCGCCCGGGCTCGGCCTCGGGGCGGCACGGGCTTCGACGGAGTGGCCCTCATCTCAACCCTGTGGTTCGCCTTCTCGTTCCTCTTGATGGGCGCGTCAGCCACCAAGTTCCACCACTACGTCTTCCCGATGCTGCCTCCGCTGGCCATCGCCATGGGGCTGTTCATCGACAAGCTGTGGGAAGAAGGCATCGAGGCGCACGCCATGGAGCTCTTGTTCGGCGCGCCGCTCTTCGTCTTGGTGGGGAAGGATCTCGTCGCCACCCCCAAGGACTTCACCGACCTCTTCGTCTACAACTACGATCGCCCCTACCCCCAGAAGGAGGTGGTGGAGCGCTTCGGAGTGCAGAACCTCCTCCGCAACGGCATGGTGGTGGTCGGCGTGGCGGTAGCGGGCTTCGCCGTCATGCGCTCCAAGGTGGGCATGTTCACCTCGGGCCTGGCCGGTGTGCTGGCCTTCGCGCTGTGGTTCAACTGGGGCCACTGGGTCGATCTGTCGCACCACTGGACCCAGCGAGATCAGTTCTGGCGCTACTACTCCATGCGCAAGCCAGGTGAGCCCATCGCGGCGTTCCTGATGAACTGGCGCGGCGAGACCTTCTACTCACGCAACACGGTGAAGCAGATCAAAGACAACGCCAACGTCGGCATGACCAACTACGCCGCTCAGCCCGGTCGCGAATGGAGCCTGGTCGAGCACAACCGTCTGGGCATCTTGAAGAACGCCGTCGGGGCGGACAAGACCGTGCGCATCATCGATCAAGACCTCAACGTGAAATTCGTGCTCGTCACCATCGAATGATGTCTTTGACACATAGCGTCGTACAGTTGGCCTTCGATTAGAGACAAAACTCACGATTTGAAGCCAATGTCGTCTATCTTCAGGACCTTGACCATGAGGATCCGATGAAGATCTCGACGCTGTGGGACGCCGTCGGCAACACCCCGATGTTGCGAATGGAGTCGCTCTGTCGATTGACCGGGTGCGACATCCTGGGAAAAGCCGAGTTCATGAACCCTGGCGGCAGCATCAAGGATCGAGCCGCGAAGGGCATGATCGAGAAGGGCGAGGCTGACGGGCTCTTGAAGCCCGGCTCGACCATCGTCGAGGGCACGGCCGGAAACACCGGCATCGGCCTGGGGCTGCTCGCGCGCGAGCGGGGCTACCGAGTGGTCGTGACGATGCCAGACAACCAGACGACCGAGAAATACGATCTCCTCGAGGCGATGGGCGTGGGCGTGCGCCGGGTTCCGGTGGTGCCCTTCGCCAACAGCGCGCACTTCTTCCATCAGGGGCGCGCCTTGGCCGAGGCCAACGGTTGGTTTTGGCCCAACCAGTTCGAGAACGTGGCCAACGGCGACTACCACTACAAAACGACGGGCCCGGAGATCTGGGAGCAGTGCGATGGCAAGGTCGACGTGCTGGTGTGCTCGGCGGGCACCGGCGGCACCCTCTCGGGCGTCTCGCGGTACCTCAAAGAGAAGAACCCCAAGCTCCGCGTGGTGCTGGTCGACCCCTTCGGCTCTGGCCTCTACTCGTACTTCAAGAGCGGCACGGTCGACACGACCGGCAGCTCCTTCATCGAGGGCGTGGGCATCATGCGCGTCACCGAGAACTACCGCCGCGCCAAGGTCGACGAGGCCATGCGCCTGTCGGACCAGGCGATGATCGAGATGCTCTACCACCTCGCCCGGGAAGACGCCCTGGTGGTGGGCACCTCGGCGGCCCTCAACGTGCGCGCGGCCTATGAGATTGGCCTCGAGCTCAAGGGTCAGGGCGCTCGCATCGTGACCTTCCTCTGCGACCACGGGAGCCGCTACGCCTCCAAGGTGTTCAACCGCCAGTTCCTCAAGAGCAAGTCGCTCGAGGTTCGGCCCCTGGCGGCCACGCGTACCAAGGGCGAACACACCTGACGGTCGGCACGCCCCGGCCTCCAGCCAGACTTCGGTAGGCATTCCTCGTGCATCTGAGCCCCCTCGTGGTGACTCTTTGAGGGGTCGCCCAGGGAGCGACGAGAAAGAATGTCACAGCGACCATCTGCTCAGGAGACAGCGTGTCAGCCGAAGGCAGCGCGGTGACGACGGCTCGAGGCATCTTCGTGGAGGGCCTGGAGAAGCGCTTCGGGACTCGCACCGCGGTGGAGCACCTATCGTTCGAGGTGAAGCCCGGCGAAGTGTTCGGCCTGCTCGGCCCCAACGGCGCTGGCAAGACGACCACCGTGCGAATGCTGACGGGGCTGCTCCGGCCGTCGGCGGGCCGGGCCGTGGTCTGTGGCGAGGAGCTGCCCGCCTTGGACAACGGAGTGCGGCTGAGGAAGAAGGTGGGCCTGCTCACCGAGCATCCCGGGGTGTACGACCGGTTGACGGCCCGGGAGAACCTCCTGTTCTTCATTCGCCTCCACGAGCTCGACGAGCGCACGGCCTGGGCCCTGGCCGAGGGGTACCTCGAGCGCTTCGGGCTCAGTGGGCGGGAAGACGAGCCGGTGGGCGGCTACTCCAAGGGCATGCGCCAGAAGCTGGCCATCGTGCGGACCTTGGTGCACGAACCCAAGGTCATCTTCCTCGACGAGCCGACCTCGGGGCTCGACCCTCAGTCGGCCCGCACGGTGCGCGACGCGGTGGCCGAGCTGGCCAACCAGGGCCGCACGCTCGTGCTGTGCAGCCACAACCTGGCCGAGGTCGAGCGCCTCTGCACCCGGGTCGCGGTGGTGAAGAACCGCTTGCGGGCGGTGTCGTCGCTGTCCGACCTCCGCCGCGAAGGCCTGGCCCTCGAGGTGGTGCTGGAGACGGACGAGGGGCGCTTCGGGGCGGCCGTGCGCGCGCTGCCGTTCTCCCCCTCGGTGGTCGCCGATGGAAACCGACTGACGGTCACCCTGTCGACGGAGGCCCAAGCCCCCGACGTGGTGGAGGCGCTGGTGAAGGCCGGGGCGCGGATCCACGCGGTGATGCGCGCCGCTCGACCGCTCGAAGAGGCGTACCTGGAGCTGGTGCGTGAGGAGGACGAGTCATGAGCGAGGGCTTCTCGATGCGACGGGTGAGGGCGTTGCTCGGCAAGGATCTCCTCGACCTGAGGAAGAACCGCGGCCTGGTGTACTCGATGCTGGCCCTGCCGTCGGTCATCGTGGTGGTGCCGATCGGCATCATCATGACGTACGTGAAGCAGCCCGAGAACCCGAGCCTGAGGATGATGGCGCTGTACTACGACTTCACCGTCAACGCCGACAACGCCGCCCGGTTCCTGGTCGACAAGGTGCTGGCCGACTGGTTCGTCCTCTACCTGGTGATGCCGGTGTTCGTGCCCATTCTCATCTCGTCTCACGCGGTGGCCGGCGAGAAGGAGAAGCGCACCCTCGAGCCGCTCCTCGCCGCGCCCATCACCCCGCTCGAGCTCGTCATCGGCAAGAGCCTGGCGTCCCTGATTCCCGCGTTGGCCGTTTGCCTGGTGGCCTTCATCGGGCTGTGCATCGGGGTCGATGTGGTGGCCTGGCCCTTGGCCAAGCAGCTGGTCCTTCCCAATGGCATGTGGCTCTTCGGGGTCTTCGTCATCTCGCCCTTGTTCGCCTTCTTCGGCAACGGCGTGGCGGTGCTCATCTCGGCGAACGTGGGCGACTCGCGAATGGCCCAGCAGCTCGCGGGGCTGGTGGTCATGCCGTTGGTGGGCCTGGCCGCTGGGCAGTTCGGCGGGTTCCTCCACTCGGGCACCGGCTACTATGCCCTCATCGGCCTGGCGGTGCTCGCGATGGACCTCGCCATTCTCTTCATCGCGCCGCGATTGTTCGACCGCGAACGCCTGATGACGCGATGGGGCTGAGGTTGCGATGACGTCGCGAACCCTCGAGGCCGAGCTGTTGTTCGGCTCGGCGCTGCACCAGCGGGTGGTGCTCGAGAAGCTCGCCCAGGCGCGGGAGTCGGTGCTCATCGCCACCGCCAACGTGAAGGCGATGATGCTCGAGCTCGACGGGCAGTTTCGACCGGTGACCGAGCTCTTCGCGCGGCTAGCGGCCCGGGGCGTCGCCGTGCGGCTGCTCCACGCCGAGCTGCCCTCTCGGCCGTTCCGGGCGGCCTTCGATCGACGAAAGACGCTCGCCCGCGCGATGGAGCTGAAGATCTGCCCGCGGGTGCACTTCAAGGCGGTGCTGGTCGACGGCGCCTGGCTCTACGTGGGCTCGGCCAACCTCACCGGCGCGGGCCTTGGGGCCAAGCACGACAACGCGCGCAACTTCGAGCTCGGCTTCGTCACCGAAGACTTCGAGACCATCGATCAGGTGGCCTCGCTCTTCGAGTCGGTCTGGGGTGGGGCCGAGTGCGCCCGCTGCAGGCACTTCGACACCTGCCAAGACCCCATCGGCGAAGGGCCGACGAAGCGGAGCCGGGCCCGCGGTGATCAGGGCATCACCCTGGGGCGCTCACGCCGCCTGAGGCGATGACCGGGCAGGCCTCGGCGCACACGAGTCCAGTCCCACCGGCCACGAACGCGCTGAGCACCCGGAGTCGCTGTCGGCTGGACTCTGCCGCGCAGGGCCGCGTAGGGTACCCGCTCCGTGTCCCCCCGCAAATCCGCTCGCAAGGTCGCACGCCGAACGTCCCCGAAGCCCACTCGCTCGACGAAGCCCAGGGCCGCGCCGAAGGTCACCCGAAAAGCCTCCGCGACGGCGCGACGGCGAGCGGTCGCGAAGCCCGGCCTGGCGGGCCCTCCGCCGCTCACCTGGACCCAGAGCGGCCCGCGGATGCGCTCCGCTCGCGCGAAGGGCGGCGCCTACGTGCTCGTGTCGCACGACGGCGTGGACTGGAGCGCAGACTGGCGTCCGCCGAAGGGCCGCCCCACCTCGGTGCTGTTCCGGCGGCCGCTGGAGTCCTGCATCACCGCCTGCGAGCGCGACCATGTCCTCCGCTTCACCAACGAGGTGCTTGCCCGCGACGGCTCCGAGGCCCTCGCTGCGCCCGACCTCCAGGGTGACGCCGTGGCCTGGAAGCGCCGGCGGTTCTGATTGGGCTCCCTGCGGGTCCGGTGCTCATCAGGCGCCTTCGCGAAAGCGCCCGTGTGGTGGCTTCCCTCCAGTACTCGGGTGCGTAGTCGTGGGGGACGATGCGCGTGTAGCGGTCGCGAAGGGCGTCGTCGTCAATCGCCGCGAGCGCCTCGGCGACTGCGGGAACCTCCACGGCGGGAACCAGCGCAACGATGTACTCGTTGCCCTCGTGCAGATGCGTCCCGCCGAGAATCGCGCGATTGAGCGGAGCCTCTCCACCATCGTCGTCGAGGGAACCATCGGTCAGCGCTCGATGGATGGCATCCCACGCCTTGTCCGTCTCGGCGACGAACGGCGTCTCCCACGCCTCCTCGATCTGCTCGACGACACCCATCACCTCGTCGTCATCGCCAGCTGCAGCGAGTAGAGCCTTGGCCGTGTCATCGTTGATTGCGAACAGGACGCCTCGACAACCCATTACATCGACCCAGTCTACATCAGGCCGTGCCGGTAGCCCTTGAAATGCTGCTCGCTCGCCGCTTCCATCGATGCGACCGAGACGACGGCGAGGGGAAATACTGGTGCTCCCGGCAGCGACGTCTTCCACCACTGGAGCCGTATCGGAATGAATCGTGCCGAGAGCCGGCTGCGCGACCGCCTACGCGCCTCCGTGCGGCCCGTGGACCCTGCGTCGCGCCTCCACCTCGTCGAAGAACACCGTGATGTTGTCCATCATCACCATGTTGCGGTCGCCAGCCCGGAACTCGAAGGCGGAGAGCACCACGACGGCGCCCGATTCGAATTCGAGTCGAACGTCCTGAGGGTACTCGCGTCCGTTGGGCGGATCTGCAGGCAGCCAAGTCGCCCGAGCGCTGATGACCGGGGAGTCGAGAAGACGGCGTTCACGCCATCTCGGTCCCACATCCCATCGTCGCGTCGACGACCCCTCGGAAAACTCGAGTGGCCCCCTGAGGATCGACACGTTGTGCGGGGTGAACTCGGCGCCCCATGTCACGGAGAAGGTCGAGTCGTCGTCGAGCGTCATTTGGACACCGAAGTCCAACGAGTCAAAGGACTCGCTGTCGCGGTTCCACATCGGCCGGCCGTCTCTCTCGTACGCGATCTCAACGTACGAGACGGCCTCGATGCACCTGCCGACGAGCTGCTGCAGAACGCGCTCGAAGTCGGCGCGCGCTCGTGGAGTGAGGCGTTCGGGCATGTCGGCGAAACCGTATCGGAATGTTGATGGCTTGAGCACGCAAATGTCCCCGCCGTCATGGTCTCGGGACTTTGCCAGCCCGAAGGCGAGGCGCGCGGTCCAAATGCCCGCTGCACAGGTGGACTGCCTCCGGGACCATCCGGTGAGGTTCGTCAGCGGTACGGGCGTGACCGCGATCCACCGGAGCGCCGAGACCGTCGAGCCCTTCTTCTGCCGCTAGGGCCTCAGCCCCGAGTATCGCCCGGCACTCGAGGCGCGCGGCCTCCTGGTGACGGCCGCCGACGAGCGAGACTCGGCCTCCAAGAAGCGAAGGCCGCTCGAGGCTGGAGCCGTCCGGTCGAGCTCGTCCGTCTTCGGACGGGCGTCCCTGCGGTGGGATGACGTCAAGGCATGGGCTCGTGAAGTCACGGGCGCTTGGCGTTGGCATTGGTGGTGCTTGGGCGTGGCGCGACGTGCCGTGGCATGGAGCCGGGCGGGGAGGGGCGATGAGGACGACATTGGATCCGACGCTGGACATCGTGTTCAAGATGCTGTTCGCGAGGCCGGAGAACGAGGGGGCGCTGATTGATTTGCTGACGGCGGTGCTGCGTCCTCGGGTGCCGATCGTGTCGGCGAAAGTCCAAAATCCGGAGGTGAGGCGGGAGCAGGTGAATGACCGAGGCATCGTGCTGGACGTGCTGGTGAGCTTCGACGACGGGACGCAGGTTGACCTGGAGATGCAGGCGACGCGACGTCCTGCGTTTCCGAATCGGGCGCTGTATTACTGGGCGCGGCTGTACGCGAGCCAGCTGGAGCGCGGGCAGCCGTACACGGCGCTGCGGCCGGTCATCTCGGTCCTGTTCCTGGACTACGTGGAGCTGCCGACCCCGCGGTTTCATTCGGAGTTCCGGGTGCTCGAGGTGAGCGAGCACTTCGCCTTCAGCGATGCGCTGACCCTCCACGTCATCGAGCTTCCTAAGTGCCGCGCGGCGAAGGCTGCTGGGCGACCGCGCGAGGCTCCGCAAGGAGATGGGACTTTGCTAGCGTGGACGCGCTTCCTCGGAGCGAAGTCCGACGAGGAGGTGGAGGAGGCGTGTATGAGTAATCCCGTCATCGCGAAGACGAACGAACTGCTGGAGCGACTGTCGGCGACGCCGAGCGCGCAGGAGCTCGCCCGGCAACGGCAGCTCGCCCTCGACACCTACCGCATCGAGATGGGCGCCGCGAAGGAGGAAGGTCGCGAGGAAGGCCGTGAGGTAGGTCGCGAGGAAGGCCGAGCCCGGGAGCTTCGGGCGGGGATCCTGGTGCTGGCCGAGGTGCTTGGCGTCGAGGTCGACGAGATCCGCCTGGCGCAGCTCGACCGCTCGAGCGTCGAGGAGCTCACCACGCTTCGCGACCGCCTGCGCACCGAGCGTCACTGGTAGTGAGGGAGTCGTCGGAATACGGAGCGACGCGCCGCTCGAGAGCGTACCATCGCGGTGCGGCTCCTGCTCGCCAACCCGTCCAGCACGAGGCCTCGGTCATTCACCTGCGCTCGACGGTTCCTGGCGGCGCGCCGTATAACCGCGCCGCCATGACTCCTCCCATCCACGCCCCGCGTCGCGAATGTCGGGTGCGGCGTTGAGCGCGCTCGCGGGCCACGAGGCCGAGCTCGCCGCGGCGGTCGTCGTCCTCCTCTCGCTGGCGCTGGGCTTCCTGCTGCGGCGGTCCTTCCTCGGCCGGCTGGCGCGGTTGGCAGAGAAGACGCCCTGGGTGGCCGACGACGCGCTGGTGACTTCGCTCCGGCGGCCGCTCCCCCTCTGGTTCTTCCTCGGCGGCCTGTACCTCGCCTCGCGCATCGTCCAGCCGCCGGCGCACATGGTGCCGACACTGGAGAAGCTGCTCGACTCGGCCCTCATCCTCTCGGTCACCTGGTGGGCGGCGAACCTCGCCGGTCGGCTGCTCGAGCTCGGCGTCACGCCGCGAGGGCAGACGGCCGCGCCCACCACCGGTGTGGTGCAGCAGGCGGCGCGGGTGGCGGTCTTCACCGTCGGCATCCTGGTGCTCCTCAGCACGCTGGGAATCTCCATCGCCCCGGTGCTCACCACCGTCGGCGTCGGCGGCCTCGCGGTGGGCCTCGGGCTGCAGGAGACGCTGGCCAACCTGTTCGCCGGGATGCAGCTCACCTTGGCGAAGACGATTCGGGTGGGCGACCTGGTGAAGCTGGAGACCGGTGAGGAGGGCTTCGTCGAGGACATCCAGTGGCACGGGACGCGGGTGCGGACGCTGCCGAACAACACCGTCGTCATCCCCAACAGCCGGCTGGTGAAGAGCGTGGTGACCAACTACCACCTGCCGTCGAAGGAGGTGGCGGTCTCGGTCGAGCTGGGCGTCGACTACGCGAGCGACCTCGAGGCGGTCGAGCGGGTCACGCTCGAGGTGGCGCGCTCGGTGTCGAAGACGGTGACCGGCGGAGTACCGGACTCAGAGCCGACGGTGCGGTTCTTCCGCTTCGGGGAGTCGAGCATCGACGTGTCGGTCGGGGTGCGGGCGAGGGAGCTGACCGACGCGGCACTGCTCAAGCACGAGGTGATCAAGGCGCTCAAGCGGGCGTTCGAGGAGAAGGGCATCGTCATTCCCGCACCGGTGCGGACGGTGCACTTGGACGGGCGCGGCTGAGCGGGAGTACTCGTTCTGACGGCCGGTACTGGTTGACGTGCGGAGCGCCAGGTCGTGACTGACCCGCGCTCGCTTCCAAAGCGGTATTCGGTCGGTAGTAGCGACGGTGGGGGAGTCGGCAAGGAGGGCTGTGCCGAGGAGCCCAGCCGAGCGCAGCCATTCGCATGCGCAGGTGACCCAGAAGGCGCGCGGCAGCGCTCTCTCAGAGTTGCAGAAAGAGCGAAAGGCGTGGCTCGCATCCTCCCGGCAGTTTCCCCCAGCGCGCGGGAAAGTCCTCGGTCCGCTCGGACCCCGTGGGCGTTCGCCATCTACCTCGTCTCGATCCTCAGCACGGCCCAACTCGCGTGCCTCTGCGGCGAGGACGGGCACCTCATTGGGCCGGGCGACGTTCGAGCCACCGATGGCGGCCGGGGTACCGCGTCAACCGGCGGTGGCCAGGGGTCAACGGGGGGAGGCGGAGCGACGGGAGGCGGAGCGACGGGAGGCGGAGCGACGGGAGGCGGAGCGGCGGG
>PMBV01000378.1 GCA_003153055.1 Myxococcales bacterium | reverse complement strand
TTCGACACCTCGCCCTGAGCCCGGCCGTAGCCGTGCACCATGATGAGGGTGTTGTTGGCTACGCCGGGGAGCACGAACGTGGGGGCGGTCAGCTTGCGGCCGTCCACCGAGAGCTCCACCACGTCGGCGCTGTACTTGTTCTTGACGACCTTGCTCTCGATGCCCAGCTCCCTCGCTGTCGAGGGCGAGACGAGCACCGCGTTGTCCCAGGACAGCTTCGACATCGTGTCGGGGTACTCCATGATCCACGACACGTTGGTGAGGCGGCCGTCCTTCGGGTGGCCGTAGACGGCGAGGAACTCGAGCGAGTCCTTGGTGGGGGTGACGCCCTTGAGCGGGGCCACCGCCGTGCTCACCACGGAGGCCTGGAGCGCCAGCGGCGCCACGGCGCGCGCGCTCGCGGCCACCACGCCATCGTGCAGCGAGTGGCGCCACGCCTTCGCGTCGCTGAGCGCGCCGCCCGGGCCCTGCCAGGTCGCCTCGACGAGCTTTCGATCGTTCGTCTCGGTCTCTTGCGCGAGCTGGGCCAACAGCGAGACGACCGCGCGGCCGCCGAAGAGGGGGAGGATGAGGGGCTGAATGAGGGAGGCGGTGCCGTCCCAGGCGCGCGCGTCACCCCACGACTCGAGGAAGTGCGCGAGCGGCAGGTGCCAGGTCGCCTTGGCGCCGGTCTCTTCGGCGAAGAGACCCGCGTGAATGACTGTCTTCGCCTTGCCCATCGCGTCGGCGAACTTGAGGCCGCCGGGCGCGGTGTAGACGGGGTTCGCGTCGATGATGACGAGGGTGTCCACCTCGCCAGCCGACAGCGACTTGGTCAACGCGGTGAGGGACTCGAGGCCACCCGAGTAGGCCGCGCCCTGGGTCGTCGTCATCGACGCGCCAGGAGCCCCGAGGGCGACGTTGAGCGCGTAGCCCAGGGCGTGAACCGCGGCGCTCTGGTTCTCTCCGACGAGCACCACCGCTTGGCCCCGGTGAGCGACGAGGTCCTTGGCCAGCCCCGCGACGAACTTGGCCGCCTGCTCGGGCAGCGCCACGTCACCGACGGAGACTCCGCCCAGATCGAGGCCGTTCTTCGCGAGCGCGCCCGCGAGGCCCTTGAGCACGTCGACCAACAGGCCGCTCGAGATGCGCAGGCGGTGGTCGGCGTTCGTGCCGGTGGTGGACCACCCGGCCTCGGCGACGTAGAGCCGCTTCATCTGCTCGACGTCGTGCTTCGTCTCCACCGCGCGCGACCGGCCGAACTGCCGCGCCAGAGTCAGGTGATCGGGCCCCGAAACCAAGAAGTCAGACTCGAGGGAGAAGATGACCTTCGCCTTCTCGAGGTTGTAGTGGACCCGCGCGCCGGAGCCGAAGGCGAGCTGCGCCCCCAGCTGCGCGTTGGCCGGCGCCAGCGGATCCCACCGGTAGATCTTCGCCTCGGGCAGCTTGGCCGACACCGCGCCCAGGAGCCGGGCCACCGTCGGCCCGTCGTTCTCCTCGAGGAGCAGCGCGAGGCCCTTGCCCTGCTGGGCGACGAAGCCGGCGAAGTGCGTCTTCGCGAACTCGTCCCACTTCGCCCAGGTCGAAGCCTGGGTGCCGTTGTACGGCGAGCGCTTGCGCTCGGGGTCGTACAGCCTCAGCACCTCGGTCTGAGCCCAGATGTCGGAGGCGCCCAGAGAGCTCGGGTGGTTCGGGTTGCCTTCGATCTTCGTCGGGCGGCCCTCGTGGGCTTCGACCAAGAGGCCGATCGCACCCTCGGATCGCGGCATCGCCGTGGCGTACTCGAGGCGGTTCCCGGGAATGACGTGCTCGGGCTGACGGACAAAGGGGAGGATCTCGTCCTGCGGGCGACGGATGGTGTCACAGCCGGTGAGGGCTCCCAGGGCCAGCGAGGCGCCGGCCAGCTTGAGCGCGTCTCGCCGGTTGAAGCCATTGGGCTCGGTGATGCCGGCGGGGAACTCGTCGGCGAGGGCCGCTTGGACGGAGGGGTGACCCTCCTTGTGCTCGAGGGAGCGCCAGTAGCCGGGAGCTTCCTCGGCCTGGTCGCGAAGAGGGGTTTTGGAATCCAGCTTCATTGGTGACCGTTCCTCACTTAGCGATGACAGCCGTTGCAGCCGGCGGTGGCGAAGGTTTCGTAGTGGCCGTCGGCCATCTGCTTCTGCGTGGCCGAGAGGCTCCCGGGGGGATTCAGGGTCGCGGCGATGGTCTGTGCCTTCGAGGTCCAGGCGAGATCGCCCTTCCACCCCATGGCGGTGATCGCCTCGACGGGGCGGAGGTTCGGCGCCGGGTTGGAGTGGCACTCGATGCACCAGCTCATCGACAGGGGCTGCTGCTGGCTCACGACCTCCATCGTGTCGATGCGCCCGTGGCACGTCTCACAGCCGATCGCCGCTCGGTTCCCCCCGACGCCCACGCCGACGTGCGCGCTGTGGTTGAAGAAGCCGAAGTCGGGGACCTTGTGGATCCGCACCCACGGAATGGACTTGTCGCCCTTGCCGTCGGCCCAACTCGCCATGAGCGGCTTCAGGAGCGCGGAGTCCTTCTTCACCTGCTGGTGGCAGTTCATGCACACCTGCGTCGGTGGCACGCCCGCGAAGGCGCCACGCTCGGCGAACATGTGGCAATAGCGGCAGTCGAGCTTCAACGTGCCGGCGTGCAGCGCGTGACTGTAGGCAATCGGCTG
>PMBV01000202.1 GCA_003153055.1 Myxococcales bacterium | reverse complement strand
GGGGGCCACGAGCCCGGCCCTGCACCCCTCGACCGGCCGGCCGAGGGGCTCGTGGTGCTCGCCGGTGCCACCCGCCTCGCTCGCCGAGCCCGAAGCCCCAGGGCAGTGGGAGCAATCCTCGAGCCATAGCTATGTAAAGCGCCATTTCTTTTTGCCGTGTTTCGCCCGTTGGGGTGTGTCCGACAAGCTCTCTGAACGGCGCATGAGCGCCACTTCGGGAGGTTCACATGGGCGTTCAGATACCTCGTACGGCAGTGCCCTCTTCTGGGAAGGCGACGGAAGACCAAGACGTCGAAGGGTTGGCGAGCACTGAGACCACCGGAGAGACTCAGGTCGCCATGGGGGACGGAGCGCCCGCGGGTCAGGTGTTGCGCGATTGGCACACGGATCGCTTCGTCGATGCCACGCCCAGCGCGCGCTCGGAGAAAGTCGGGGATCCGGTCTCGAAACTGTCTCCGCGACAGAAGGCGGAGTTGCTCACCGCGGCGCCGGTCGACGTCAACTCGACGGCGAAGACTGCAAAGTCGAGTGCCGGGTTCTGGATTGCGGAGAACGCTCACCAGCTCGTCTCGCAAGACAGCGTCGAGGCCATCAAGAAGGGGGCGTCGAGTCGGCCGATCCCCGCGCTTGTGTGCGCCGACCAAGAGGGCGGCAATGTCAATCGGCTCAAGAACGTCGCTCCTGGCGTGCACTTCCCCTCGCCCAAGGAAATGAAGAGCATGTCGACCGAGCAGATCATGAAGGAGGGAGAAAAGACCGGCGAGGAGCTCAAGAAGGCTGGCGTGACGTGCCTTCTGGGGCCGGTGCTCGACGCGGCGGAACCCGGTACCCAGATGCAGAATCGCTCCTTCGGGTCGACCACTCAGGAGGTCGAGGAGCGCGCGGGAGCCTTCGTCAAGGGCCTGCGAAACACGAACAAGGACCTCGTCACTCTCGGCAAGCACTACCCCGGCTACAACGTCGCGGGGAACAGCGACAACATCCCCGTCAAGGACCCGTCCAGCGAGCAGGCCACGTTCACCCGGGCCAGTCCGTTCACCAAGGTGGAGGGCCTCGACGGGGTGATGCTCGGCTCGGTCATTTACCCCAATGTCCGAGAGGAAGGGGCGGGAGCCCAGCAGGAGGGAGGCCCCGCGTGCTTCTCGAAGCGACTCGTTGACGAGTATCGAAAGACGAACCCCAACGGACTGGTCATCACAGACGATCTCGACGCTGGCGCCCTTCACTCCCAGGCGGTTCGCGACTACCGGGCAAACAAGACACTGAAGGATCCCGCGCTCGACCAGCTGGCGAAAGACGAGGTGCGCCAAAACGCCAAGAAGGCCTTCCTCGCGGGAGCCGATGTGCTCATGGTGATGGACCAGCGGAAGAAGGACCTCGTCGCCGAGGGCATCCAGCTGGCCATCGACGACGAGAAGGACCCGGCGAAGCAACAAAAGCTCCGGGATCAGCTCGATCGGTCCTCTCGGAGAGTCGCGACGCTGGCTCGGCGCGCCCAGTAGCGGCGCACTCGCGGATCAGAAGTCGAACGCCACCAGGAAATGAGCCGCTGGCCCGGCGTTGAGCACGCCCCTCGGCTTGGTCGCTCCCACCAGCCCCTGGAGCTGCAGTGACGGAATCGGGAACCACGAAAGCGCCGCGCCGCCGATGATCGCCACGTCGGCCGCGAGGTCCGGTCGCTTGAAGCCCGCCTCGTCCCGCACCTCCGCCTGGGCGCGCACGTCGAGCCCGAGCCGCACCTGGTCGGTGAGCCTGTACGCCGCGAGGGCTTTGAGCTCGAGGTCGAGCCCAGGGCCCCCGAGCTCGGCCCCTCCCACGAGATCGACGATCGCGTCGACCCTCCCGAACCGATGCCCCGCCGCCACCAATGCCTCAAGTTCTCCATTGCGCGGATCGAAGCCGCGGCTCTTGTAGCGGAGCCCCACTGTCATGTCGACGCCCTGCGCCGCCTGGCTCAGGAACTGGTAGCGGGCTCGCACCGATGGCCCGAATTCACTGTCCTGCCAGTACGCCCCGATGTCCGCGGCGAAATGGGTGAACATGGCCCACATCAGTGTCGCGTTGACGCCTCCACTGGCGACGCTGATCCACGATGCATTCCCTCCCCCGCTGACCCGCACGGTCCCGGGGTCCGGCGTGGCAGGCGCCTCGGCGAGTACCCCGTCTCTGTCCAACCCAGCCCCCCACGCAGTGGCAGCGAAGCAAAGCAGCACTATCGGTCGTGCATTCATGGCAGCTCCCTCTCCAGAAAGCTCGGCCGCTACGCCGCGAGGGACCGATAAGGACCTCCCAGGCCATCAGCAAGCTCGGTTCCCCCGCCCTCTTGGCCTGGAAGAAACCCTGACTTGGAACCGATGCTCGCGTCGAGCATCTTTCGTAGGAGCGAACGATGCTTGGGTTCTCCGATCGCTCGTCTTTGGCGTCTTGATGCACTCGTTCGTCGAAAGGGGGTGACGGCCATGCCATGGAGCACCAAGAGCAGTGCGCTCGCTGGCGCCTTGACCTTCGGGCTTCTGGCGTGCGTGACGATTCGACCTCAGCCAGCTCCTCAGGTGGAAGAGGTGCGGCAGCGTTCGGTCACCGAAGATCCCGCGGTGATGGGCGACTTCGTGCGAGGGTGGCTCGTTGCCGACGCCGGTGCCGGCCTCCGCCAGCCGCCGGCGGACGACCTGGAGCAGCCGGAATTCACCGAGCTATTCAAGGAGACGCAGGTCCCCCCCGCGGTCGAGGAGGAGCTGTCGCCGGGGGCCGTCCGCACGGTGTCCCTGCAGCTCCCGGGGCCCTCAGGGCTCGCCGGGTCAGCCCGCTGGGTTGGAACCACGAGTCCTTTGCTTGTCACCCTTGCGGTCGATGGCTCCACTGTGGCGACGGGGATTCCCTACCACTTCGGGAAGGACCGAGGTGGGGCCTACCTGAAGGCGCTGACGACGGCCGGCGGGTTGGCCACCATGTCAGTCACCAATCAAACGGCGAGGCTCGTCAAGGTGAGGATGGTCTTCGTCGCCAACCGTCGATGATGAGGAGTGAGAACCATGCGCATCCGACTCCTCCGGCCGCCCTGCCTCCTCCTCTTGATGGCTTGGGGTGGGCTGGCCCACGCCAGCCCGACGGTGCTCAACTTCGAGGACCTGTCGCCTCAGACAAGCGTCACGTCGCAATATGGCCCCCGAGGCGTCCTGTTCCCGGGCTTCTACCTCGACGTCGATCCAAAGGCTCATTCGGGGACGCACGTTCTGCGAACGAGCAGCCCCTCGTCCGAGGTCTTCGAGCCGATCATCTTGAGCATGACGTTCACGAGCGCCCAGGCCAGGGTGAAGCTGTTCGCCGAGTGCTCCGCCGTCGCTCTCAACGGCACGCTGACCGCCTTCGACAGCCATGGGGCGGTGGTGGCTCGTGACGGCCCGAGGCAGGTCGCCGCCGATGTCTTCACTACCTCGTTCGAGGTCATCGACCCGGACACGACCCCCAGCATCGTGCGGGCCGAGCTGGCCCTCGACAACGGCATCTACTTTGCGATTGACGACCTGGAGTTCGACGGTGAGCCTCCGGCCCAGGTCCCGACCACACCGCCGGTGGTGCAAATCACCTCGCCGGTCAACGGCTCGGTGGTCGACGTCTCAACGATGGATATCGCCGGAACCGTAGCGGGCGACGGGCTGCTCTCTCCTGTCAACCTGACGATGGTGTTCGCGCGCCCACCGGAATCGACCGCCCCTCCGTTCTCCTCGGTCATCGCCCTCGTCGGGACCGGCACGACCCGCCAATTTCTCCTCCCCGGGTTCACCGGTGTCCCCCTTGGCCCGATCGCGGTCACCGTGCAGGCGGAGAACACGGGGGCGCTGAAGGGCACTGGCTCGGCCACGTTCACCAATCTGCCGGTTGCCATTCGCGACCGCTTCACGGCGGAGGGAGGCGCGGCCACTTTCGGCGCGTTCAGCTTCGGTCTCATCTCGGGCTGCAAGATCGCCGTGTACGAGCGGGGCGCCATCAGCCAGAGCGGCTCTGGCACGCAGGTCATTCGCGGGCAGATCTTCAGCAAGTGGCGCGCCCTGAAAGGGCCGTTCAACAGCGAGGTTGGGTACTTCGGCTGTCCCCTCGGAGAGGAGCGCGACACCGACGTCATCGGCGGTGCTCGCGTTCAGGACTTCGAGCGCGGGCGCATCTACGGCAGCCTGCTGGGGACCGCGCCGCCCCACACCGCCTACGTCCCCTTGGTGTTCGTCGACGCGCTCACCAAGCGCGGGGGTGAGTTGGTCAATGGCCTCCCGCGCGCCGATCCCGTCGACTCGATCGGGGCGAGTCAGACGTGGTTGTTTCAGCAGTTCTTCCGGCCGGACCAGACCGATCAGCTGCCGTCGACGCTCGAGATCCGCAATGTGCCACCGGTGCTGTGGGTGGAGCGCCAGGGAGGCGACTGGTTCCTGTCTGCGTTGAAGCCGTCTGACTTCGACCAAGCCCGGAACAAGAGCGCGGCGACCCTCTGGGAGAGCTTCCCCTGCAGCGGCAACTTGGGGCCGTGCACGATCAACCCCGAACCACCCTTTCCGCCTCCGAACACCCCCAACGCCGGAGACCTTTTTTGCAGGGGCACGACGTACATCCCAACCCTCGAAGGGACGTGCGTCTACTTGGGGCCGCTCTGCGATTCGAGCCCCTGCTGTGTTCCGCCCGAGTGGGTCGCCATTCGTGGCGACTACGTCGCGACGCCGGTCTTCGGCGCCATCGCAAGCGCCCACATGACGGACATCGACAACGGACTCACGCACGAGACGCACAACGGAAACTGCCCCTATTTTCCGAACATTCTCGAGGCGCTGTCGACCATCACCTGTGTTTCCGACTACGAGTACTTCATTCGTCCTATCGGCCCACAGGGCGATACGGCTCCACTCCCGAGCCTCTTCGGCAGAAGCAACACCGATGAGATCAAGACCGAGTACGAAGTGGCCTACGCCTCGGCCGCCCATGGCTTCTTGGGGGCACCCGAGACTGGCGACCTGATCCACACCACGGGCCGTTGGATCATCGACTGTGGCCACAGCACGTTCAAATCCGAGCTCCACCCCATCTTCAGCTACGCGAAGATGAAGACGGTCGTCTCGGAGACCAACGCCTTCACCGGTCTCGAGGAAGTCCTGTTCGGGGGAAAGCCCGCGACCCGGGTGGCCATCTGGGTCAACGGTTGGTACCCAGGCGGTGACAACAACGCCATCGAGTTCGACGCCTTCCCTCCGCCGAGACCGTCGCCCGACGCGGTGCTCCACGTGGTCAAGCCGGTGGACTTCGCCGCTGGCGGCTACAAGGCAGCCGAAGACGTCACCCTGGACTTTGGGCTGGCCCCAGCGGGGGCTTCGAGTCACGTTCATCTCCGCTTCACCGCGCCGCTCCGCAGGAACACCGTGACCGCTGCTGGCGAGATGATGTTCGACTCTGGCCGGCAGTACTGGGGAGTCTGGTACCTCTACTGGGGGCAGTGAAGCTCGCGCTCCAGCGACAGCTCAGGTTCGCCGCCTTCTTCTTCCTCCATTTGGAGAGCCTGCCTTGACACTATGACGTTCGGTCTACATAGTGAGCGTATGACGCAAGGAGCGACGCGGGAACGGTTCGTCAGGGCGACGGCCACGCTGCTGCAAGAGCGCGGGTACGCCGGCACCGGAATGAACGACATCCTCGAGGCCAGCGGCGCCCCTCGAGGCTCCCTCTACTTTCACTTTCCCGGCGGCAAGGCCGAGCTCGCGATCGAGGCCGTCACCCAGTCGGGGGGCGAGCTGTGCGAGGTCATCCGCGGCGTCCTCGAAGCATCGAGCGACCTTGGGGAAGGCATCACCGCCATCACCAAGTTCCTCGGGATGCAGCTGGTCGCCTCCGACTACAAGCTCGGGTGCCCCGTCGCGCCCTTGGCCATCGAAGGGGTCGATGGCGCGCTGGAGACGGCGGTCGCCGGTGCGTTCGACTCCTGGCAGGGCGTGATTCGCGCTCGCCTGGTGCGCGCCGGTCACACGCCAAAGAGAGCCACCGAGCTCGCCACGTTCGCGCTGTCGGCGATCGAAGGGGCGCTTCTCCTCTGCAAGGTCCGGCGAAGCGTCGTGCCACTGGAGCTCGCCGCCAAGGAGCTCTCACGTGTCGCCGAGCCGAAGAAGAAGGGAGAGCGTTCATGACTGCACATGCTTTCGTCACCGGCGCCACCGGCCTCATTGGTCGCTGGCTGGTTCCCGCGCTTACCCGCGGCGGCTCCGTCGTCACCGCGCTCGTCCGCGACGCGGCCAAGCGAGAAACCGAATACCGGGCCTGGGTCCGGGACCACGGGGGCATCGCCGAGCAGGTGCGGCTGATCGACGGCGATCTCGGAGCGGACGATCTTGGGCTCACAGGCGCCTCTCGCGCGCTCGCCCGGGAAGCGAGTGTCGTCTACCACCTGGGCGCCACCATGCAGCTCGGCCTCGACCCGGCGCGCACCGTCGCCGTCAACCAAGGGGGCACCGAGCGCATCGTCAGGCTCGCCGCCTCCATCGAGCATCGTCCGCGCTTCGTCTTGATCTCGGGTTTCCGCATCGGCGCCTCCAAGGAGCGCGAGCTCGAGCGCGCCGGCGTCTACGAGGCCACGAAGGTCCGGGCCGATCGAAGCACCCGCGCCTTGGCCGAGGAGCTCGACCTGCCGCTCACCGTGGTGAATCCCGGCGTGGTGATCGGCGATTCGCGCACCGGAGAAACCACTCTCTTTTGGGGCTTCGCCGACTTCGTGCGCAACCTGCATCTCGGAAAGATGCCCGCGGTCCCCGGAAACGCGCGGCACTGGATGCCCCTCGTCACCGTCGACTACCTGGCCGAGTTCCTGGCCCGTGTGCCCCCGCGCGACACCCAGCCCCTCGCCGAATACTTTCTCCTCGACGATCGCACCCCCGCGCTCGGGCCAATGCTGGGCATCGTCGCCGGGCAGCTCGGCGTGCCGGCGCCGTGGTTCCATCTCCCGATGCCGCTCGTCCCCATGCTCCTCCGTCTGATGGGCCAGGCCGAGAAGATAGAAGGGCTCAGCTTCATCAGCACCGATCGCTACGACGTCGGCTCCGCCACCCGCGCCGCCGGGGAGGCTGGGCTCACGCTCCCCGACATCGAGCTCGCCATTCGCAAGAACGTCGACTTCCTCGTCGCCCACGATTTCGGAGCGGCCTCGGCGCCACCGGCTTAGCGCCGGGCCAACCGCCGTTCTGGAGAAGCGCTCACTGAACCTTCAGCACCCCAGACACCCCCTCGGCGTACTGCCACGACAGGGCCGTCTTGAAGGGCGTGGCGAGCTGGTCGAGGCCCAGCCCGGCGCCGACGCGCAGGTAATAGTACTGACCGCTCTTGAGCACCCCGGGAGGAATCATCACCGACGTCCCATGCGTGACGAGCGTGGCGGTCAGCTCGGTGGTGAGGCTGGTGCCGCTTGGAATGACGTGGCGAACGGTCACCTGGTACGAGCTCGGCGTCCCCACGGCGGGCGCGGCCCAGCTCACGGTAGGCGAGAGAGTCGTCAGCGTCATGCCCCCGTAGGCGCTGGCGCCGTCGATTTGCATGCTGGTCGGAGGCGTGACGCCGATGGTCATCGGCTGGCCGACGGCAGTGGCGAGGGCCTCGTCGTGGCCTGCGCACGCATAGGGCTCGAGGCTCGCCGTGCCGCCCGCGGTCTGGGCCGGCCCGAAATGGCAGTACACCAACGAGACGACCGGAGTCCAGCTCGCGGGGTACGGGTTGTGAAAGGTCGCCGTGAAGTTGAGATTCGGTGCGCCACCCTTGGTGACCTCGTCTCCCGCGAAGAAGAGGTCCGGCGCGACGTCGTAGATGCCCTCGTTGCCGAAGTACGGCACGGCGCAGATGTCGAGGGAGTCGTACACCTCGTCGGTGCGGTAGTTGGGCGTCACGGAGCCGCCGAGCTGCCAGTAGTCGTTCCGCCGCCAGGCGACGGTGGCGGTGACGATCGGCGGCGCGATGAACAGGGTGGCCTTCGGCGAAGTGGAACTGCCCAGGATGAGCGGCTCCAGCAGGGCGGACTTGCCCAGCGCACGCACCGAGACTGGCCCCGCGCTGGTGGCCATCGACGTGCCGCCGAGCTGGGTCAGGTAGACGACGTCTCCCTTGGTGGTATCGAGGAGCGGCGCGGGTGGAGCGGCCGTCCAGCGGAAGGCCTTCACGTAATCGAAGACGAGGGAGGTCGGCGCGACTCCAGCCGTGAGCGTCGTCACGGCGCCCTTTTCGAAGTGCAAACCAACCAGCCCTGCGTTGGGTGAGACGACCTGCAGCTCGCTCCCGGCTGTCCAGACATCGAGCCCGGCGCCGGTGACGCTCAGTGCCACCCCGGCGTCGGCGTCTTTCACGGTGGTTCGGCCATACAGCCGAAACGAAAGGTCGACAGTGGAGGGTGGGTCGACGAGCCACTCCTTGCCCCTTCGCAGGTACCGCTGGCCCGCGGGAATTCCGGTGAAAGCGAAGTGGCCGGCCGCCCCGGCAGCCCCCGACGTCACCCGCGTGAAGCTGCTGCCGCTTCGCACGTACAGCTCCATCGCGTCGGCGGTGAAGACCGTCGCGGTCGGCGTGGCGCCCGACTCCGTGTGCCGGGTCACCGTCTGGAGCACCTCGATGCTGGTGCCGGCGTCGGTGCCACCCGAGCCGCCCACCCCTGTGCCGAGCACGCACCGACCATCGCCGCCGCAGTATTGTCCACTCGGGCAGGTGTCTCCTCCCACCACGCACGGCGCCCCGGTGATGTCTGCGATACAGCCTCCGAGCACCAACAACCCCAGCGATGCCGTCAGGCGCTGACCCAAAGCCATCTCACTTTCCCTCGAAGATGAAGAGCAGAATCGAGGTCAGCCCAAACACGCCTCCCCCGATGTACCCGGCGTTGGCGCCCCACGAGAGCGTCACCGCCGACGTCGCCAGCCCGCGAGTCGCCCCCGGGCCACCCACTCCGTTCTTGAGGTCGTTCTGGGTGTTGAGCTCGAGCACGGCCAGCACCACCCCAGCGGCCACCGCGGCCAGCGTCAGCCCCGAGGTCACCCAGGCCCACACGTACGGCTTGCGAGGCGCCGCGGGAAGGCTCGTCGACACGCCCGGCGTGGGGCCCACCACGTCGACCGAGGGCGGAGGCGGCGGGGGCGGCTTCCAGTCGTCGGCGAAGGGCGCTCCGGCCAGCCGCTCGAGCGTGAAGGAGAGGTCGCTCGCGTGGTCGAGGCTCACCGTCAAGTCTTGCCGCGCCGTCGAGAAGCCTTCGGCCGAGGCCTCGATGTGATGAGCGCCGCGGCTGAGCTCCACCACGACCGGCGCCAGGCCCACCTCGCGGTCATCAATGCGCACCGTCACCTTGCCCTCGGGCTCGGCCCGCACCACCACCTGCTGCACCCCTCGCTGGCGGAGCTGGCCCTCGAGCTGGGTGATGGCCGAGTCGACCTCCGGCTTCTCCTTCGCGTCGGGGCTGAGCCTCAGGTATTCACGGTACGCCTTGAGCGCCTTGGGGGCGTCCTTGAGCTGCTCGTAGCATCGGCCGATGTTGAACAGATTGCCCGCGCGGGGAGCCAAGGTGTTGGCCTCCTCGAACCTCTTCACCGCGTCGGAGAAGTTCCCCTGGTTGTACAGCACCTGACCCGCGGCGTACGCCTCGCGGGCACGCTTGAGCTTGACCGCGTCGGCCTCGGTGGAACCCTGGGCCAGCGCCACGGAGACGAACGACAGCGTCAAGGCCACAACGACGAATCGAGTCACGGACATGTCCTCGCTCAGTAGGCGACGTCTTTGAGCTGCTTGGCAGGCTTGTGTTTGTCTTCAGCGTAGGGGTCGTCAACCAGGTTCGGGAGCTCCGGCTTCGTCGGACGCGGCGGCTGCTTCACCTCGGTGACGGTGGGGGTCGCCGGCGGGGCTCGAGTGTGTTCGACCGGCCGAGGTGGCGGCGCCGAGACGGTCACCTTCACCTTCTCTCGTTCGAGCGTCACCTTGACGGCGTCGTCTTTGGCGAACACGTAGGTGGCGGTGCGTGCGACGTGCCCTTCGAGGACGAACCGGAGCTCGGCGGAGCTGGACGGCGGCCGCTTGAGCTCGAGAGGCGTCTTGCCGAGGCTCTTGTCCGACTCGAAGACTTCGGCGCCCGACGGAGTGGTGGTGAGGCGCAGCGTCACCTCGGCCGCGGGGGGCGTCACCGCCACTGGGCTCACCCCGTCGGTCGGCTTGACTGGGGGCGGCTCCACCTTCTCGGGGACCTCAGCCGGAGTCTCGGCCACCACCGGCGGCGGAGGAGTCGGCGGCCGGCTGTTCCACAGGACCGCGCCCACGACGAGCGCCACCACCAGGCCCGCGCCCACGTAGAGCGGGGTCCGCGACGGGGTGAGGCCTGCATGGAGCGCCACGTCGTCGTCGCTCTCGGAGTCATCGCCACCGTGGCTCACCTGGGGCGCCGCGTGGGTGCCACCACGGCGCGGGGTCGCGGATCGCTGGGTCGACCACTTCGATGCATCGGCCTTGGTCGGCGTCGACCTCGGGGGCGTCACGACTCGGCGCAACCCCGCGGCCGACGAGCGGGAGTCAGTGATGCCGAGGAAGCCCTCGAGCATCTCGACGATCTCCACCATCGTCTGGGGCCGGTCCTCAGGCGCCTTGGCCAACATGCGTTCGATGAGGGCCTCGAACTCCTCGTGCCCGTCGCTCCCCAGCTCGAGCGGAGGGGGCGTCTCGGTCACTTGCTTCACCATCAAGCTCGCGGGCGTCTCGGCGTCGAAGGTGGG
>PMBV01000215.1 GCA_003153055.1 Myxococcales bacterium | reverse complement strand
CCGGCCAGCGTGGTGAAGGAGCTGTGCGAGAACGCCGTCGACGCCGGGGCCCATACGGTGCGCGTCCGCCTGGCCAAGGGCGGTCTCGAGCTCATCTCAGTGACCGACGACGGCTGTGGCATGTCACGCGGTGACGCGCGCCTGAGCCTCGAACGGCACGCGACCAGCAAGCTCGCCGACGCCGAGGGCCTCTCGAGCATCGTGACCAAGGGCTTCCGAGGCGAGGCGCTCCCGTCGATCGCCTCGGTCTCGCGGTTCACGCTCACCACCGCCGAGCCGGGCGCCCCGAAGGGCACGCGACTCGAGCTCACGGGTGGGGCCGAGCTCGCTGTGGCTGACGCGGCGCCCATCGCCGGGACGCAGATCGACGTCGCCGACCTGTTCTTCAATACCCCCGCGAGGCGCAAGTTCCTCAAGCGGGAGTCGACCGAGTTGGGCCACTGCGAGGAAGCGGTGGTGCGCTTGGCGCTGGCCCACCCGGAGATCGGCTTCTTCCTCGAGCACGAGGGGAGGGCGATCATCACCAGCCCACCCACCGCCGCCCTCGAAGAGCGCATCGCCGCGCTCCTCGGCACCGAGGTGCTGCCCCATCTGTTGAAGGTGGAGGAGCGGCGCCTGGGGGTGTCGGTCACCGGCCTGGTGGCGTCGGGTGAGATGACGCTCCCCACGGCGCGGGGGCTCTACACCTTCGTCAACCACCGCTACGTGCGTGACCGGGGGGTGACGTCGGCGGTGCAGCGCGCCTTCCAGGACACCTTGCCCCCGGGCCGCCAGCCCATCACCGTGCTCTTCCTCGAGGTCGACCCGGCGCAGGTCGACGTGAACGTGCACCCGCAGAAGCTCGAGGTGCGCTTCGCTGACCCGAGATCGATTCAGGACGTGCTGGCCGCGGGCATCGGCAAGGCCCTGGGCTCGGCCTCATGGAGGCAGGCGCAGGGTGAGCCGACCGCCGCGGTTCACGCCCATTACGCGCTGGCGGTGGAGCGGTTTCTCGCTCGCGCGAAGGAAGGGGCCCCGTTGCAGGGAGACCCTGGGGTACCCGTGGCCCACGACGGCCCCCGGGCGCCCTATGGCACGGCCCGGCCCTCGTTGAACGAGGCGCCGCCGCCTGGGTACTTTGGTCAGCTCCGCTTCGTGGGTGAGCTGGGCCACCGGTTTTGGCTGTGCGAGGGGGCCGGAGGGACGCTCGTCGTCGTCGACCCCTGGGCCGTGCAGGAGCGGCTCATGCTGTCTCGGCTCCTGACGAAGGGCCGCGCGGGGCAGCTCGGGGTGGACGCCGGGTCGCTGTTCTCGGTGACGGTGGTGCTCCCTGGCAATGCCATCGAGCAGGTCCTCGCCGGGGCGGCGTGGCTCCTGGCGTTGGGCCTCGAGGTCGAGCCCTTCGGCGGTGCCACCGTCGTGGTGCGGCGGGCCCCGGCCGAGCTCGAGGGCGCCGGGCTCTCGCCGGAGGCCTGGGGCGAGTTGCTCGGAGAGTTGGCCGAGCTCGAGCCCAAGGGCACCGAGGAGGGGCTCCGCTGTCTGGCTGCCGCCGCCGTGCCAGGGCGCTGGCGGGCGGCCTCTCACGCCGAGGTCCACGCCCAACTCGGGGCCCTCGATGACTGCGATTTCTCGGTGGCCCCTCGGCGCGCTCGAATCGTGGTGCATCAGCTTCCACTCCTCGAGCTCGAGGGCTGGGCGTCTTGAAACGCTGCGAAATGTTGCCGGGGCGATCGTGACTGGTACCTTGAGGCCCATGTTCGGAGGGACCCTTGACGCTTTGTCGCCGCGCTTCGGCCTGAGGTGTGCCCTCGCCCTGCTGCTCCTCGCTGGCACTTCGACGCGGGCCCAGGTGGGGCCCAGCTCGCCGCCAGAAGGCGCGGGGCGGATCACCGTGCTGGCGGGCTACCGGTGGGCACCCAACTGGTACCTGTTCGATCGGGCCAAGGCCATCGGCGCCGAGTCCATCAAAGCCACCGAAGGCGGCCCGGCGCTCCAGATAGGCTTTGGCTTCATGGCCACCGACTGGCTCGACGTGGCCGTCGATCTCTTCGGGGGCCCCGACTGGTTCACGCTGGGCGGCCTGGGCTCGTTCACCGCGGTCACCTACGGGGGCCTCATCGGTGCGCGGCTCACCGGGGCGAACGTCTTCTTTCGGGGCCTCAGCCCGTACCTCGGCGTGGAGGGTGGCCCGACCTTCGCCTTCGTTCAGTCGAGCTCCGTCGAGGTACCGGAGCGGCTGGTGTTCGGCTTCGCGACCGTCGGTGGTTTCCACTGGCGCTTCAGCGACACCTGGGCGCTGACCTTCGACGCTCGTTGGCTGCTCGCGCGCGGCTTCGTCACCGGGGTCTCGGGCTTCAACGCGGGCGGCGTGCTCGTGTCCATCGGTGTCTCATACCTCTTTGCTCCGGCGCCCCAGCGCGATCTCGTGGCCCCAGGCTTCGGCGCCCCAGCGCGGCTCTGAAGGGGGGGAATGTCGTCGGGCCCACCGCCCTGTGGTAGGTCAGCCCCACATGGCTGAACCCCAAGACCAGTCGAAGCTGTTCGACGAGCTCAAGCGCGAAGTCATCGAGTCGCGCAACATGACCATCAAGACCGACAACGCGCTCAAGACGCTTCTCGCCGAGCTCAAGACGGTTTCCACCCAGCAACATGCCTTCCAGACGAGGACCTGGTTTGCCACCGGTGTGGCGTACGTGCTGTTCGCGGGCCTCTGCGTCGCCGGGGTGGTGGTGATCTCCAATGCTCGGGCTGCCAGCGCCAACTCCGAAAGAGAGCGCCTCGAGAAGCAGGTGGCTCAGCTCGACGCCACCATCGAGAAGCTCAAGGCCGATCAGGCTGGCCAGCAGGGGGCCGAGCAGGGCGCGATGCAGGCCTACAAGATGATGGTCACGCTCTCGGGGGAAGATCGGCTCAAGGGCATCGACGCGATGGCCCGGCTCGATCAGGCCCGGCTGCCGGTTTTCACGCGCATGGTTCTCCAGGAGCGCTCCGCCTCGCTCCGCAAGGAGATTGGCCAGGCGATCCTCGAGAAGGGCAAGACGTCCTTTCGCCGCAACGAGTTCGCCGATGCGGTGGCCCAGCTCAACCGCTTCCTCTCCATGAGCCCTCCCGACGACGAGGCTGTCGATGCCTCGTTCTTCCTTGGCAACGCCCTGTTTCAGCTCCGGCGCTTCGAGGAGGCGACTAAACCCCTCGCCCGGTTCATCGAGCAGGACAAGCGCGCCAAGGTGCGAGACTTTGCCATGGTGATGCTGATGCAGTCGTACGACATGGTGGGCAAGCGCGAGGAGTCGCTGGCCGTGGCCCGAGACGGGCTCGCCACCTACCCGGCGAGCGACTACCGCCAGCAGTTCTACCTCCGTACGCAGCGGCCCGGCAGCCTCGGCGTGGCCACGGCACCGGCGACTCCAGTGGTGGCGGCTCCAAGTGTGGCCGCTCCTGCGCCGGGTGCTCCAGCCGCTCGGCCGCCCGTCGTGGGCGGGGCCGCTCCACGGGCCCCCGGCGATGCGGGCCAGGCTCCGGCCGCGGTGTGGAAACCGGCGGTGGGGCCGCTTCCGATTCCCGACGCGACCCGGGCCCCGGCACCTGGAGCGCAGCCTCGATGACGGACAGCCGCGGCGACTCGCGCTGGCGCCCGTTTCGGATGGGGGCCCTGGGGTTCCACCTCGTCTTCTCGGTGGGCTTCAGCCTCCTCATCATCTACTCGGTGTTCAAGTCGGTGCTCGAGATGAGCCCCGGCCCGGCGCACGCTGGGCCAGAGATCTACACCTTCACCCAGTGCGTCAAGGGCGGCCAGGCGATGTTCGACGAGCTCGAGGGCCAGCGGCGAGCCTACACCTCGGGGAGCGCTGCGCAGGCTGATCACCGCTTCCTCGAGTTCCGCATCGACTGGCTTGCCCGCAAGCGGCGGCTGGAGAGCGGGTGCGGCCTCGAGAGATCGGGTCGAGGAGACCTGAGGGCGCTGTTCGGAGCCCTCGATGGCCTGGTCAACCTCTACACCACCGAGTCGGTGCAGTTCTCTGGAGCC
Organism: Myxococcales bacterium; assembly: GCA_003153055.1. The sequence continues at coordinate 6,383 of PMBV01000215.1, read as the reverse complement.
ATCGGGGCCGACGTCGATCGAGTCAAGCGGCTGTTCGACCGCCTCGCCGCGGCAGACTCAGCGGCGGGTGGGCAGCACGACTGAGTAGTGCCCGTTGGCGTCGGCCACCGCCGAGCCGAGGAGCACGCTGGTGATGGTGCCCTCCACCGGTGCGACGCGAAAGAAGCGAACTCCAGCGAACGCCACGGGGGTCGAGGCCGAGCCGTTGGGCACCACCACGTTCCCCGAGACGACCCGGCCCCCGCGCAGCTGCACCTCCGGTTGAGGGAGCAAGAAGACCCAGCCATTAGTGGTGAACGTCGGGCTCGCCGAGATCGCGCGGGTGGTCAGAGGGAGGTCAGTCGTGGTGAAGGTGACCTGCCAGGTCGACTGATCGAGGGGCAGCCAGTAGGTGCCGTCTTGGCCGACCGTCGTCTCGGCGTCGGTGAGCGGGAGCAGGCGCGAATCGAAGGCGCTGGTCCCCACCGGGCTCGCCTTCACCTTGGTCCCTGTCGCGGGCCGACCGTCTGGCCGCGTGACCCGGCCCCCGACCAAGATGCGAAGACCGCAGGTCACCACCAGCCCCTCAAGTGGCCCGGTCACCCGCACCTGGCGGGTCGCGATGGCCCAGGGGCTGGTGGGCGGCGGCAAGACGGTGAGTGACAGCTCATCTTGGCCCGGCAAGGTCTCGAGCGTGAAGGCGCCAGCGGCGTCGGTGATGGCGATCTGGCTGGTGAAGGTGCCTCCACCGGGCACGACGCCTCCGATGATCACCGCCGCCTGGGCGATGGCGGCGCCTGCGGGCCCCTGCGCGACTCCCGAAACGCGGACGAGCGTGGAGAAGCTGCCCAACTCGAGGCGGAGCGGGCTGGGGATGGGCGTGTCGACCACGAAGACCTTGGAGGGCACGGGTGCACCCGAGGACCGAGGCGAGGCGCGGAACAAGACCGACTTGAGCTCTTTGGCGGCGGGGCTCAGCGTCATGATGAAGTTGCCGTTGCTCCCCGGCTGACCGGACGACACGGGGAACCGCTGAGACAGCGGCAGCTGGGTCTTGGTGTCGGGCGAGAAGGCCTGCAGATCGACGGCGGCCTGAGTGATGGCGAGCTCCTGGGCGATCGCCTGGGTGGTGTCGAGACTCGCGATGAGCCGGCCGGAGACCGTGAGCGCCCCATCGGCCGAGGGAAAGGTGAAGTGGGCGAACGGCCGTGGCAGGGCGACCTGAACGCCGCCGTCGGCGTCGGGCGCGGGGGGAATCGAGAGGTCATCGGCCGTCGCCGTCATCGCGAAGGTGCCGGCGCCGAGGCTCATCTCGAAGAGGCCTCGCACGGGGTTGGCGAAGCGCTTCTCGTACGAGCGCCACACCCCGGGGATGAGGTCGCTCGACCCCAGCGCCTGGATCCGCACCGGCTGGGTATACCAGGCGGGGGACGAGCCCTCCCGCGACAGCTCTCCTCGAACGACCAGCGGGGCCCCCAACTGGAAGTCGAGAATCGGGCCGAGCTTGGTGACGGAGACGTCACGGGCGTATTGGCCTGCCAGCGGATCTCCGGTGAGCTCGACCACCACGTCTTGCCCCAGGTCGGTGCACCCCTCCGGGAAGCAGCTCTCGGTGGGGCCGCATTGGTCATCCGAGGTGCAGCTCAAGGCTGAAGCCGTGAGCGAGGTCGAGCAGGCGCTGGCGCTTGCCAAGATGCCGGCCAAGGTGGCCCAGGCGCGCTTCATTGACACCGCTCGATCTGCACGAACCACGCGAGGGTTGCGACATAGGCCTGGTCTTGCTCCAGCGTCGGCTTGGGCTTGAGGACGTCCTCGCCGAAGGACCCATCGGTGACGTACACCTCGACCAGATGCCGATTGCTGTCGGCTTTGAATCCGAGCTTGGAGGGGAAGTTGTTCGGGGCCGCGATCAGACGCGATGCGGAGGATCCGGGGTCGACCGGCGTCCCGGGGACGGTGTCTCCCTCCCGACCCACTCCGTCGATGAACCACCGGGGGGTGAGGGTGTCGCGATAGCGCGTGCCGCCGTCCGAGGAGATGATGTCGTCGTCCTCCACGGTGACCGAGAAATCGGTCGCGGCGGTGCAGGTCGTCGCTCCGTTGGGCGGCTCGTACGCCGTGACGATCAAGTCTTGGGGTGAGCGGGCGACGATGCGCGGGGCGGTGTTCGTGTTCGGCAGCGTGGGAATCACGTTCTCGGTCTGCGGCAAGATGCAGCCCTGGGAAGTCAGGGCGCCAGTCAGGCAGAGCAAGCTCCTTGCCAGGGGCCCCAATTGCAGAGGTTTGAACGGGTTAGCCACGATCAAACTCCCTCGAACTCTGTCTCCGATGGCAGGGTACCCCCACCTTTTTCACTCTCGAGCTTCTCGAGGTGACGGAAGACCGTCCTCGGGTCGACTCCGAGGTCCTTGGCCGTCTTGGTTCGATTGCCGTTGTTCCGGTCGAGCACCTCGTTGATGTACCGCTTCTGGAATTCCTCCTTCGCCTGGGCCAGGGGGAGAATCGGGGGCAGGTTCTCGGACCGCAGGTCGAGATCGTCAGGGCTGAGCAACGCCTTGTCGGCCAGCACCGCGGCCTTCTTGATGCGGTTCTCGAGCTCGCGAATGTTGCCCGGCCAGGGAAACTTCTTCATCGCCACCATCGAGGAGGGCGTGAACCCCCGGGCCTTCGAATTGAACTCCCTCGAGTAGGCGTTGAGGAAGAAGCGCGCCAGCACGGCCAGGTCCTCGCCCCGCTCGCGCAGGGGTGGGAGCTTCAGCGTCACCACGTTGATCCGGAAGTAGAGATCTTCTCGGAAGGTGCCCTTCTTCACCTCGTCCTCGAGGTTCTTGTTGGTGGCCGCGACGATGCGAATGTCGACCGGCTCGGGGCGGTTGTCGCCCACCTTGTAGACGACCTTCTCTTGCAGGGCCCGGAGGAGCTTGACCTGCAACTGAACCGGCATCTCGCCCAGCTCATCGAGGAAGAGGGTGCCGCCGATGGCCGCCTGGAACCGGCCCTGCTTGGTGGCCACCGCTCCGGTGAAGGCGCCCTTCACGTGCCCGAACAGCTCGCTCTCGAGGAGGTTCTCGGGGATCGCGCCGCAGTTGATGGAGATGAACGGCCCCTTCACGCGAGGGCTGTGCCGGTGGATCTCCTTGGCGATGAGCTCCTTGCCGGTGCCCGTCTCTCCGATGACCAGCACCGAGATGTCGGTGGGGGCGATCTTGTCGATGCGCCGGTAGACGTCGCGCATGCCCTGGCAGGCCCCGATGATGTCTCCGTAGGCGTGCTGCTCGAGGCGGGTCTTGAGGCTCACGTTCTCGAGCTTGAGCTCGTTGACCAAGAGGGCGTTCTGCACCAGGAGCGAGGCCTGGGCCGCGAAGATGGTGAGCGTGTCGAGGGCTTTCTGATCGAAGCGGTTCACCAGGCGATCGTTGCCCAGGTAGATGACGCCGAAGAGGTCGCCCTTGTGCATCAGCGGCGCGCACATCACCGACGAGAGCTTCAGGTTCACCACCGAGTCGGAGGCGTGGAACTCGGGGTCGGCCAGCGCATCGGCGATGATCAGCGCCTTCTGCTGCTTCACCACCTTGGCCACGATGGAGTCGGACACCCGCTCGATGGCGTCCTCGATGGTCTCTCGGGACACGTTGCGAGCCGCCTTGATGCGCAGCTGGTTCGACTCCATGAGAATCAAGAAGCCCTTGTCGGCCCGGGTCACCTCGACGGACTCGTCGATGAGGGTCTCGAGGAGTCGATCGATGTCGTGGCTGGCGAGCAGGTGCTCGGAGAAGGCCGTGAGGCGCTTGAGGGCCGCCAGCTCGCGACCGGGTACGCCCGGCTGCTCGAGGGTCGAGGCGTCGTAGTCGGCCGGGTCTTCCTTGGTCACCAGCGCCGGTTGGGCCATGGGCGTGTCTGACGCGGTGAAGGTGAGCTCGGTGTCACCGATGCGCACCACGTCGTTCGACTGGAGCGTCCGCTGGCTCACGGTTCGCCCGTTGACCATGAAGTCATGCTCGCCACCGACCCGGTAGGAGGCCCCGTCGAAGAGCACCGCGAAGGCCGTCTCGGGCACCCGGGAGTCGTCGAGCACGACGTCGTTGTCGGCGCCCCTCCCGACGCTGGTGATGCGCTTGAGCAGGGTGACCGAGCGGGTCTTTCCGTCGGGCGTCTTGATGGTCAGGCCGGGCATGTCACGATCCTCGTCCTAGAAGGTCACGGTGAGCCCGGCGCCGAGGCCGCCGGGGAGTGGAGAGAGCTTGAGCGTGGCGCCGGGGGCCACCTGAATGGGCTGTTTGGTCTCGGTGACGACCTCGGACTGATGGCGCAGGAGCGCCTCGCCCGCGCCGAAGACCCACAGCGCGTAGAACGCGATGCCGGTGGAGAACTTGAGCGTCGTCCACATCTCCGCCTCGCCCAGGCGCGCTGGAGGAATGCCCCAACCCGTCCAGGTGTAGGTCCCCTGTGAGTTCGAGACCTTCACTTCGAACTCCTTCGTGAGGGAGGCGATGGCGAAGTACGAGATGATGCTCGTCACTGCGAGCAGTGCCTCGGAGATGGCGAACCCGACGCCCGGGCCGATTCTCCCTTGCTGAAACTGGCCGACCCCGAAGGGGAGGAAGTTGACCCACACCGGCCGCTTCTCGACGGTGCGAATCGTCACCGTGCGGGTGAGCTCGTCGAGGCGCTGGCGCCGCTCCTCCTCTTCCCGCTTCTTCCGCTCGGTCTCTTCCTTCTCCACTCGCTGCTGCTCGAGCTTGAGGGCGAGCTGCTGTCGCACCAGGTTGAGCGCCTCGGCGTTCTCCTTGCGCACGTGCTCGAACGCCTTGATCGCCAGCGGAACGACGGCGAACGGATCGAGCTGGTGGTCGGGGTCGAGCTGGAGCAGCTGGAGGAAGTGGGCCTTGGCGGTCCGTTGATCGCCGAGGTTGAAGGCCGACAGCCCGGCGATGGTGTGCAGCGTGCGCCGTTGTTCGGCGCTGAAGTTCGACAGCCCGATGGCGTTCTGGGCCCGATCGAGCGCCTCGCCGAACTTTCCGAGATCGTACGACTTCTGGCACAGCTCCACCTCCCGCTCGGGGGAGATCTGGGCCTGTGTGGCCGCCGACAGCGCCAGGGTGAGGGCGAACGCCAATCGGCTCAAGGCGCTCCTCGGTCGATGAGCGTGGCCTTTCCTGGTTCGACCCACCGGGTGCCCTTGGCCAGCACCGCCGTGCCCTGGGTGACCTCGTACTCCACCTGGTGCTGCATCTTGGTCGAGCCCCCGGGTGGGGTGATGATGCGGAAGGGCGTCTTCTTGGCTTCTCCCACGGTGCGCTCGATGGCGCCGACCCTCACCTTCGCGTCGTCGGGGAACCCCGCGAAGGAAACCAGCGAAGCCAGCAAGGGGGCGAAGAGCGGCACCTCTTGCCCGGCCGTGAGCGACCACTCCACCGTTCGTCCGTTGGGGTCGCAGGCGTCGCAGGTGACGGTGAAGCGGTGGAGGCCGGCGGTCAACTTGAGGCTGTGCCGTGCCAAGGCGTCAGTGGAGCGTGCCCCGCCATCGACCTGTAAGAAGCCGAAGGGCCGCACCACGACCACCGCGTCGAGGAGCTCGGGAGCGTGGCGGAGCTGAGGCGGTGTGCTCGGGCTCACCTTGGGAGGAGCGGCCTCGGGCACCGGGGGTCGCTTGGGCCACTCGAAGCGGCCGAGGCTGACGTCGGTGGGCGCGAAGGTCGTCGGCAGTGTGAAGTCGGGCGGCCGGGTCGCCACCTCGAGTCCCTCGAGGGCGGCCATGAGCACGATGAACCCGAGGCCCAGCCCGAGGGCGCCTCGCTTGAGTCGCACGTTTCGCCGCTCCCGCTGGCCGCGCGCCTGCATCTGGTCGAGGAGCTCGATGGCCCGGGGGTGGTGGGGGTCGTGGGCCAACGCGTAGTTGAGCGCCGACATCGACCGCGCGATCTTGTGGTCCTTCAGGAGCGCCTCGGCCTGCGTCACCACGCTTTGGGTGATGCGGGGCACCAGGGCCCTGCGGAAGCCCCTGGGGTCCAGAAAGAAGGCCGGGAGCTCCTCCATGGGCCGGTCGATGCCCACGTTCTTCAACATCGACCCCAGCGCGTCGCGGAGCTCGCCGGCATCTGCGTAGCGCGCCGAGGGCTGGCGCTTGAGGCACGTGGCGATGATCTCCGCCAGCTCGTCGGACACGGTGGCCACCGTCTGCCGAGGGTCGACGTACACGCCGTCGAGAATGCGCTTCAGGGTCGCGGTGGTATTGGGGGCGCTGAAGGGCAGGGCGCCGGTGGCGAACAGGTACAGCATGGTGCCCAGCGAGAAGACGTCGGCCGAGGCGCCGGCCTCTTCACCCTCGATGATCTCGGGGGCCATGTGCGCCGGAGAGCCCACCAGCGCTCCCGTCACCGTCATCTTCTCGTCGCGGTCGAGGA
>PMBV01000302.1 GCA_003153055.1 Myxococcales bacterium | reverse complement strand
CCTCTTCTACCGGATCAACGTGATCCGCGTTCAGGTGCCACCGCTCCGGGCCCGAAAGGACGACCTCCCGGTGCTCATCGAGCACTTCCTACGAAAGCACCGGCGAGAAGGGCAACGGGCGCGCGGCCTCGCACCGGAGGCGCTCCACGTGCTTCAGGCCTACCACTGGCCCGGCAACATCCGAGAGCTGGAGAACGAGATCGAGCGCCTCTTGGTCCTGGGCGGCGACGCAGAGGTCATTCCCGCGGAGCTCATCTCGAGCCGCATCACCGACGTGGTCACCGGAGCGAACGGAGCCTCGGTCATCGGCGCCAACCGCCTGGGCAAGCTCCCAGTGGGCCGCCTCAACGACGCCGTCGAGCAGCTGGAGCGCGAGCTCATCGCCCAGGGCCTCGAGCGCACCAAGGGCAACAAGAGCCGCCTGTCGCGTGAGCTCGGCATCAGCCGTTCGAACCTGATCCTCAAGATTCAGAAGTACTCGCTCGAGAAGCCAGGGCCCAGCGCCGCCGAGGACGACGAGCTGGGGGCGCCGGCGTGAGCGCACCGGGAGCGTCGTACCGCCAATCAATCTGCCAGACCGATGACGGCGCACCGCTGTGGTTTGAAGTGCGGGGTGAGGGCGACGAGACACCGGTGGTGCTGTGCGACGGCCTGGGCTGCGACGGCTTCATCTGGAGATACCTGTGGGAGCCCCTGACGGCCCGCCGGCGGGTGATGCACTGGAACTACCGCGGCCACGGGAAGTCGGGGGTGGCCCACGATGCCACCCGCATCGGGGTCGAGTACATCTGCCGCGACCTCCAGCGCCTCATGGATGAGACCGAGCTGGGCGAAGCGGTGCTCTTCGGGCACTCCATGGGGGTGCAGGTCGCGTTGGAGTTCCACCGGAGGCACCGGTCGCGGGTCAAGGGCCTGGTGCTCATCTGTGGCTCCTACGGCACGCCGCTGGACACCTGGCACGATCACAGCCTGCTCCGCCTCGCCTTCCCGTCGATCAAGCGGGCCGTGGAAAGCGCACCCGAGCTGGCGCGCGCCCTGGTGTCACGGGTGATGAACACGCCCATCGCCCTGGAGCTCGGTATCCGGGCCGAGCTGAACTCCGAGCTGATGAAGCGCGGCGACTTCGCCCCCTACATCGAGCACCTGGCGAAGATGCACCCGCTGGCCTTCGTTCGAACCCTCGATTCGCTGAAGGACCACTCGGCCCTCGGTCACCTGCCCCATGTCGACGTGCCCACCATCGTGATCGGCGGAGAAGGCGATCGCTTCACTCCGGTGTGGCTGAGCCAGCGCATGGCCGAGCTCATCCCCGGGGCGGAGTACGTCTTCATCCCCGGCGGGACCCACACGGCCCCGCTGGAGCGACCAAACCTGGTCAACGCCGCCATCGAGCGCTTCCTCAACGAGCGGGTAGGTGCCCGCCCGACCCCGACGCCAGCTCAGCCTTGATTCGATCGAGCTCGACCAGGAGCGCCTGGCCGAAGACCACCCCAATCTCGTCGCGCGCCATGTCGTAGACGATGGGGCCGCTGCCCTTGCAGGCGAGGTCGTCGGTGATGTCGTAGCTGGGCCGCAAGAGGCCCTGGTCCCAAGTGACGGGAAACAGCCAGCACACCATGGGCTTGAGCTCGTGGTAGTCGCGGCCCGTCGTCACCGCGAAGTGGTGCACGCCGCAGCCCCGGCCGTCTCGGCGCAGCAGCGGGCACGCCCCGTCGAACACCTGGGTACGAACATAGCGGCCCGTCTCGTAATCGGGGTCGACCCGGACCTCAGCGGAGAACCAGGATTCCTTCGGCCCGCGGACATGGGGGGCAAGCTCGTCGGCGACGGCGAGGATCCGGTCTCGTTCCTTCAGGTTCACGTCGCAGCCGTACTGGCAGCATGAGTCCATGCAGTAGGTGCACTGCATACAGTGACCAAAATAGCGGAGCCGAAAGATGTCCGTGTCGACCTGTTTCAGGACAGTGTCGGATTTCAATGGGAGGAGCATGTGCGGCATCTACCGCGTTCCCATTGTCTTCGGGCGGGCAACTCCGTAGAAGCCCCGCCCGATGTTCCCTCGAGAGAAAATCCGAAACGTTGCCATTGTCGCCCACGTCGACCACGGGAAAACCACCCTCGTCGACTTCATGCTCCGGCAGGGAGGCGCCTTCCGGTCGAACGAGCACGTGGCCGAGCGAGTCATGGACTCGAACGATCTCGAGCGCGAGAAAGGCATCACGATCCTCGCCAAGAACACGGCGATCGGCTGGAAAGACTACTTCATCAACATCGTCGACACCCCTGGCCACGCCGACTTCGGCGGCGAGGTGGAGCGCGGCCTGAGAATGGTCGACGGCGTGCTGTTGCTGGTCGACGCGGCCGAGGGCCCGCTGCCCCAGACCCGCTTCGTCTTGTCCAAGGCTCTGGGCCTGGGCCTCAAGACCGTGCTGGTGGTCAACAAGATCGATCGAAAAGACGCCCGCGCTCGTGAGGTGCTCGATCTCGTCTACTCCCTCTACATCGACCTCGGCGCTGAGGAGCCCGACCTCGAGTTCCCGGTGCTGTACGCCATCGCTCGCGAAGGCAAGGCCTCGCCCAACCTCGAGCAGGTGGGCGGGAACCTCGGGCCTCTGTTCGACGCCATCCTCTCGCACATTCCGCCTCCCCCGGCGCCGCCTCCCGATGTGCCGACCCAGCTCCTCATCGCCAACCTGGACTACGACGAATACGTGGGCCGCATCGGCGTCGGCCGGGTGACCGCTGGTCGCCTCGCGCCCAATATGCCGGTGGCGGTGTGCCGCGAGGGTGGCGTCGTCGAGCAGGGCAAGTTGGTGAAGCTGTACGGCTTCTCGGGTCTCAAGCGGGTGGAGATCGCCGAGGCCGGCCCAGGAGAGATCATCTGCGTGGCGGGCATCGAGAAGCTCTCCATCGGTGACACCCTGTCGGACCCCGAGCGTCCGCTGGCGCTCCCCCGCATCAAGGTCGATGAGCCGACCATGATGATGGTGTTCCGGGTGAATGATGGCCCGTACGCCGGCAGGGAGGGCAAGTACGTCACCTCGCGCAACCTCCGCGACCGCCTGTACCGAGAGTCGTACAAGAACGTCTCCATCCGCGTCGAAGACACCGAGGCGCCAGACGCCTTCCGCGTCGTCGCCCGTGGTGAGCTCCAGCTGGCGGTCATCATCGAGACGATGCGGCGAGAGGGCTACGAGCTCACCGCGTCGAACCCCGAGCCGGTGATCAAGGAGATCGACGGCGTCAAGCACGAGCCGATGGAGCTCGTGTTCGCCGACCTGCCCGAGACCTCGGTGGGCATCGTCACCGAGCGCCTGGGGCCCCGCAAGGGCCGCATGGTCGACATGTCGCCCCTCGGAGGTGGCCGAGTGCGGGTGTTGTACCGGATCCCCGCCCGCGGTTTGGTCGGCTTCCGCAGCGAGTTTCTCACCATCACCAAGGGTGAGGGCATCATGAGCTCGCAGTTCGACGGCTGGGAGCCCTACCTCGGGTACATTCCTCGCCGCTCGAACGGTGCGATCATCGCCGACCGCATCGGAGACAGCATCCCCTACGCGCTGTTCAGCATTCAAGAGCGCGGGAAGCTCTTCGTGGCCCCAGGGGTCGCGCTGTACGAGGGAATGATCATCGGCGAGCACGCCCACCCGAACGATCTCGACGTGAACGCCTCGCGGGAAAAGAAGCTCACCAACATCCGCGCGGCTGGCCGCGACGAGAACGTCATCTTGACTCCTCCCGTGGAGATGGGCCTCGAGAAGGCCCTGGAGTGGATCGCCTCCGACGAGCTCGTCGAGGTGACCCCGAAGACCGTTCGGCTGCGAAAGCGCCTCCTGGGCTTCAACGCTCGTTACCGCGCCGATCGAGAGCGCAAGCGGGACAAAGAAGAGAGCTGAACCTCGCGTCGCGGCCCCCGGCATTGCCGGGGTACACCGCCACGGTAGAGTGCAGGCGTGAGAGCCTGGCTCGAGCGAGTCACCCCTCCTGGCCCACGCATCGAGCTGCCAGACGGCTCGGGCGTGCTGGTCTTCGGGAGATCTCCCAAAGCGACGCTGGTGTTCGACGACGCGGGAGTCTCCGCGCGCCACTGTGAGCTCACCTTCGAGGCGGGCTTCTGGCACCTCCGCGACCTGGGCTCCGAGGGAGGCACTCGGGTGAACGGGCACGAGGTGCGAACGAGGGCCCTCTTCGCCGGCGACCTCGTCGCCTTCGGCACCAGCACCTCGCTGCGGTTCGACACCGACCTCCCCAAGGAAGACCCGGCGATGGTGAGGGCCATCGCCCAGGACCCCGACCTCGAGGAGCCATGGCTGGTCTACGCAGATCAGCTCCAGGAGCACGGCGACCCGCTGGGCGATCGCGTGCTGCAGGCCCGAGAGGGCGGGAGGCTCGATCACCGCCCCTGGCTGGGCCCGCTCTGGGAGCCCTTGGTGCAGGGGGCGATCGAGATCGACTGGCGCTTGGGCTTCGTGCGGCGAGCCACGCTCCGGGCAGTGGCGGGTCGGCTTCCCATCGACTGGCGGGAGGCCGTGGCGACCTTGTTCAACCTCCGCGTGGGGCGTTTCGTCAGGGAGCTCGTCATCGATGTTCCCCGCTTGGACCAACTGCGGCTCGAGGACCTCCCCGGTGGCCTCGAAGGCGCCCAGCGGTGGCTCCTCGCTCAGCCGTCGACGCCCTCCTCACTCCAGTCGTTGCTCCTCGGGTACCACCTGACGGAGTCCCCCGCGCCAGCGCTCCCGGTGCTCGAAGGGCTCGCCCGGCGGGCCCCTCGTCTCAAAGGCACCACCGTGTACCAGAACGGCCCAACCGCGAGACTGCGCACGTTGAGTCAAATCGACGGGGTGCGCCTCGTGGGCATCGAGGGAGACTCGAGGAGGCTCACGGGGGTGGTTCGAGTCCGCCGCGACAGCCAGGCTCGCCTTCACCTCGAAAGCCCTCCCGGCATCCCCTTCTTTGCCGACGGGAACCCCTGCTACTTCACCAGCGACGCGGATCGCATCGAGCTCGTCGCTGGGCGCATGCGGGGAGAGGTCCGCGTCAACCACCGCGTGGAGTCTCTCTTCCACCTCTTGCCCGGCGACGAGATCGAAGTGCAGGCGGCCGCGCGCTTCCGCTTCGAGGTCGCCTGACCTCTCGCCCTACCGCCCCCCGAAGGCGCAGTCACGCCCACGGGAGGGCAACAGCGATGAGCCGGCACTGAGGAACGTGTCCACCTGACGGGCTGCCTCGCGACCCTCGGCGATGGCGTGCACCACCAGGCTCGCGCCTCGGGCCGCGTCTCCCGCGCAGTACACGCCGGGGACCGACGTCTCGAACCGGCCATCGACCTTCACGTTGCCTCGTCGGTCGATGATCACCCCGAGCTGCTCGGCCAGCGGCCCAGTCACCGGGCTCACGAACCCCATCGCCTGAATCAGCAGGTCGACCTCGTGTCGCTCATCGGTGCCAGGGAGATCCTTCAGTTGGCCCTGGTCCTGGGTCACCGAGGTCCAGTGAATGGCCACCAGGCGCCCATCACGACCCTCGAGCTGCGTGGTGCGACGGGCGAACAGCCGATCGCCGCCCTCTTCGTGGCTGGACGAGGTTCGAAACGTCATCGGCCACTGGGGCCAGGGGTTGCCGGGGGAGCGGTCCTCCGGTGGGGCAGGCAACAGCTCGACCTGGATGACGCTCTTCGCCCCCTGTCGCAGGGAGGTGCCCACGCAGTCGGAGCCGGTGTCGCCCCCGCCGATCACGACGACGTGCCGGCCCTTCGCCGAGATAAAATCCTTCGGGGGCGGGTCACCGAGGTTCACGCGGTTCTGCATCGGCAGGAAATCCATCGCGAAGTGGACGCCCTTCAACTCGCGGCC
>PMBV01000430.1 GCA_003153055.1 Myxococcales bacterium | reverse complement strand
GGGAATACTTGTCGGTATTTCAAGGGGCTCTGACGACGCCCGGCGAAGCGGATCGGCGTTCCGGCGACCGAGCGCGTTTCACACCAGTCACCTAGCTCGCGCATGGCGCCACCTCGCCCGCTCGCTGAGTTCATCGCCGAGGCCACCGAGATCATCGAGGCCCTCGGGCGCGAGGTGCTCGCCCTCGTCGAGCATCGCGGCCAGGAGCCCGCCCCCGAGCACCTCAACGCCATCTTTCGCGCCGCTCATTCGCTCAAGGGGCTCTCGGCCATGTTCGGCGTCGAGGAGCTCTCCCACCTGGCGCACCGGGCCGAAGACGCCTTCGACGCGCTCCGGCTGGGCCGCATCTCGCTCGACGACCCGCTGGTCGACACGCTGGTCGAGACCCTCGACGTGCTCCAAGCCCAGCTCGCCGACGCCTCGGCTGGCGCGCCCCGAGAACAGACCCGGCTCCACGCGGAGGATCTCGGCCATCGCTTGATTCGGCTGGCCGCTGGGCCCACGCCCGACGGCGATGACCTGCTCGATCAGGTGGGCCTCGACCCGGCGATCCGCGCCGTCTTCACCGAGTACGAGGAGCACCGCTTCCGCGAGAACCTCAAGCGCGGGGTCTCGGTGTGGAAGGTGCGCTCGGTCTTCGGGCTCCACGACTTCGATCAACGCCTGGTGCAGCTCACCGGCCTCTTGCGCCCGCTGGGAGAGGTCATCAGCACGCTCCCCAGCTCCCAACCGGGAGACGAGACCTCCATCGCCTTCGATCTCGTCTTCGGCAGCCTCCGTCCGCGGGCGGAGATTGCCTCCGCCGTGCAGGGCCTGGCCGCCGTCACGCCGCTCACGCGTGCCCTGGTGCCGCCCTCGGCGCCGCTGCCTCCCCGGCCTTCACAGTGGGACGACCTGGTGCCCCGCACCTCGCCACCCGGCGACGAGCTCTCTCGCATCGGCCTCCGCCCGGCGCCCCTGGCGGTGGCCGACATCAGCCTGAGGTCCCTCACCCAGACGGTGCGGGTCGACATCGGCCGCCTCGATGACCTGCTCGACTCCATCGGCGAGTTGCTTCTCATTCGCAGCAACATCGATCGCCTGGCCGAGGCCGCCCATGCCGGGGTGTCGTTGACCAAGCTCTGGGGCCAGGAGTTGCTCCGCGAGACCCGGGCCCTCGACCGCAAGCTCGAGGAGCTCCAGAAGGGTGTCCTCGATGTGCGCATGGTGCCTCTGGGCCAGGTGTTCGACAAGCTGACCCGGCTGATGCGGCGGCTGGTGCGCGAGTCGGGCAAGGAGACGGAATTCGACGTCTCGGGCGGCGACGTCGAGCTCGACAAGCTCATTGTCGAGGAGCTGTCCGACCCGCTGATGCACCTGCTCCGCAACGCCCTCGATCACGGCGTCGAGAAGCCCGAGGTCCGGCGCGCCAGGGGCAAACCCGCTCGCGGAGTGGTGCGGCTCAGGGCCCGCCAGCAGGGCAACCACGTCATCATCGAGGTGGGTGACGACGGCGCCGGCATGGACGAGGTGCGCATTCGGCAGGTGGCGGTCGAGCGGGGGCTGCTGTCGGAGAGCCGGGCCCAAGAGCTCGATCGCCGCGAGCTGCTCAACCTCGTCTTTCTCCCCGGCTTCTCGACCCGGGCCGACGTGTCCGAGCTCTCTGGGCGTGGCGTGGGCCTCGACGTGGTGAAGACGAACCTCGCCCGCCTCTCGGCCCTCATCGATCTCGAGAGCCGCAAGGAACAGGGCACCACGTTCACCATGACGCTGCCGTTGACCCTCGCCGTCATCCGCGCCCTGATGGTCGACGTCTCTGGGCGAACCTACGCGGTGCCGCTCAACTCGGTGCTCGAGGTCGTGTCGGTGAAGGCGAGCGAGCTCGCCACCATCGAGCGACGCGAGGTCATCGAATTGAGAGGCCAGACGCTGCCCTTCGTGCGCCTGGCCCGGCTGTTTCGGCTCCCCGAGGTCGAGCGGGCCCGACACTTCGTGGTGGTGGTGGGCCTCGCCCAGCAGCGCTTCGGTCTGGCCGTCGATGATTTGGTTGGCCAGCAAGACATCGTCACCAAGCCGCTCTCGGGGCGGCTGCGGCGCGTGCCCGGGGTGTCAGGGGCCACCGAGCTGGGTGATCGCCGCGCCGTGCTGGTGCTCGACGTGGGGGCCCTGATGGAGGAGCTGCTCCACCAGGCCACCGGCTGAGGCTCAATGCACGCAGGTGCCGTGCGCTCTTACGGCCCTTCGACGCGCACCGTGAAGTCGTGCTTGCCGCCGACGCAGTCCCAGACGAGGAGCGTGGTCTCGCCTGGCTGGCGACCGATGACCGAGGGCACTCCGTCGGCGGCAATGTCGGCGACTTCCGGGTCTCCGATGGCGAGCCGGCGGATGCAGGGCACCGAGATGGGCGCCCGCTGTGAGACTCCGACGGTGAGCGCCGGCGTCGGGCGTGGTGCCTCGAGCCAGTGCCAGGTCACCGCCGCCGAGAGGAGGAGCAGTGCCGTGACGAGGAAGATGGGCCATCGCCTGGGGCGATCGTCGCACAGGGCGGCGAGGAGCGCGTCCATCGACTCGAAGCGCCGGGCCGGATCCGTCGAGAGCCCCCGAGTCATGGCGCGCCGCTCTCCTGCCGAGAGCGCTCTTCCCAGCGCGGGCGGCTCGGTCATCGCCAAGAGGAGCGCCGTCTGGCTGTTGCCCACGAAGGGGCGGACCTGAGTCAGGGTCTCGACCCACACCACGCAGAACGCGAATTGATCGCTCCTCGCGTCGGCGACTCGGCCCTCGAGCTGCTCGGGAGACATCCACGCCGGCGTTCCCACGAGCGCGCCTCGCTGCGTCGTGAGCAGGCCTCCCCACGCCGAGTCACCCGAAGGGAGCGGCCGCGCCAACCCGAAGTCCGTCACCCGGACATGCCCGTCGGAGCCGACCAGGAGGTTGTGCGGCTTGAAGTCGCGATGCACCACGCCCGCCTGGTGCGCTGCCGCCAGTCCGCTCCCGGCGTCGAGCAGTGCCCGGCGACGCTCCGCCAAGGACGCCCTCGGCGCCCACTGGTCGAGGGTCGTGCCCTCCACCAGCTCCATGGCGATGAAGTGGCCCCCCGCCCAGTCGCCCAGCTCGTAGACCGTCACCACGCAGGGGTGGTTGAGCCGGGCCATCGCCTGGGCCTCCCGATCGAGCCGGGCGTTCGAGTCGTCGCTGGTGGCGGCGTGGAGGAGCTTGATGGCCACGCGCCGGTGCAGAGACGTGTCACGTGCCGCGTACACCGCGCCCATCGCGCCTGCGCCGAGGAGTCCTTCAATCTCATAGCGTCCCACGCGGAGGGCTCCGGGGCTCCCCGGCGCCGACAGCGGTCGCTCGCTGGCCGCCTCGGCAGCGCCACGCCGGCACGTGCCACAGGCATCGAGGTGCGCCACGAGTCGCTGGCTCGTGGAGGCGTCGAGGGCCCCACGAGCGAAGCGGACCAGCTCGTTCTCGTCAGGGCAGGCGAGCGGTTGGAGCATGGGCCCGACTCTTACTCCACGACCGTCACCAGCCAGGTCTCCACGCGCCCACCTGGGAACCGGAGAACGACCGTCGTCGACCCTTGGGCGCGCCCGATGAGGGTGAGGCCGCCCTCGGCTGGGAGGACCTCGAGCACTCCTGGGTCACCGACGGCCAATCGAAGGAGGCTGGGCGCGGCCCGCGACGTCTTCTGCCCCACCTTGAGCGTGGCCGAGAACGTGGGCGTGGTGGGCACGGTGACGGTGACGGAGAAGACCTGGGGCTTGGGGTGGCCCGTCGTCCAGGCCAGGACCTGGGTGGTTCCAGGCGAGGCCCCCTTGAGGATGAGCTCGTCCTTTCCTTGGGTGCGAACGTCCAGCACGTCGGGGTCTCCGACGGCGACCCTGGAGAGCCCGGCGAGGCTGACCTTGTGCTCGGCGCCGACGGACAAGCTGAGGGAGACCTGCGCAACGGCGGTGGTGCTGAGGGCGAAGACGAGCGACGCGATTCTGGTGGTCTGCATGGGTGTTCTCCTCTTTCTCGGAGAGACACCGGCTCGGGCTTTTCCTTGCGCGGGCCGTTTGGGGCGCGACCAGGGGACGGCCTCCGATACGGCGTCAGCGGGCCCGAGGCATGGGGCACGGGCTTGTGGTCCGTGGGTCCGGGTGCTCTCGGGGGTGACAAATTTTGTCCACGGACCTAAGAACGGAGCGTGTCACGCAACCCGTTCTGCTGGTCGCACAGGCACTCGCGCAGCGTCTTGGCCTGCCGTGTGCTTTTTGTTGTGTGACCAGGGTTCGTGACGTGCCCGAGCTCAAGAACATCTACGACTACAACGAGCGAGCTCGCCTGCTTGCCGATCCCCATCAGGTCGACAAGGCACAGGTGCAGGGTCGCAAGGTTCTGCTCTTCGACGACCTCTACCGATCAGGCGCGACGATGAACGCGATCAGCGCGGCCCTCTACGACAGCGGCGCGGCGGCAGACGTCTTCGCGCTGACGATCACCAAGACACGGAGCAACCAATGACCAAGGTGTTCATCGGCGGCTCTCGGCGCATCAGCCGGCTCGACGCAGAAGTGAAGCGCCGTATCGACCGAATGGTCGAGAAGCGCCTGCAGGTCCTCGTCGGAGATGCCAACGGAGCGGACAAGGCCGTGCAGGAGTACCTCCGCGCGAAGGACTATGACCTGGTCGAGGTCTTCTGCTCGGGCGACGCATGCCGCAACAATCGAGGGGGCTGGCCGACCCGGACGGTGCCTGTTCCGAAGAGCAGCAAGCGCAAGGACTTCAGCTTCTACGCCACCAAGGATCGCGCGATGGCTGAAGAGGCAACCGTTGGGCTCATGCTCTGGGACAGCGAAAGCGTCGGCACGATGATGAACGTATTGCGGCTCATCCAACGCCACAAGAAGGTCGTCGTCTACGTGGCGCCGAAGCACGAGTTCGTCGACGTCAAATCAGAGAACGACTGGGAGCACTTCCTTTCGCGCTGCAAAGACCCGCTGAAGGAGCGCGTGAGCAAGGAGTCTGTCGCTGAGCAGGGCGACGACCGGGGCTCCGTCCAAGCCAGCTTGCTGTAATGCTCGTGGGCCCGGCATCGAAGATCGTGGCGAGCACTCAGCGAGGAGCTTGGCTCAGGCGAGGAGCGTTGACAGACTGACCGTCAGCTCGCTGTCGGCCAGGCGCATCAGCGAGTCGAGCTCCGAGCCCTCGAGCTTCAGGTGCCGCGCCAGGGCGCCTCTCGTGCCGACGAGCAGCTTCGCGCGGATTCGGGACAGCCATCGAGACACGCTCGAGGCGTCTCTCTGGAACATCGTGCCGATGCTCGCCAGGCTCAGCCCGTCGATGGCGTGGAGCCGCAGCACCGTGCGCTCCGTCGCGTCGAGGGCCCGCACCGCTTCGCCGAAGGCCTCCCGGAAGTGCGCCCGGTGTCGCAGCCGAAGGAGCGCCAGCTCGGGGTCGGGGCTGACGAGCGCCACCTCGGGCACCGAGGAGACCAGGTCCTCGCGAGGGGCCATGCGCTTCAAGTTGCTCGACACCCGCACCGCCACCGTTCGAAGCCACGCCGCGAGGGGCCCGGTTCCGTCGTAGAGGCTCAAGCGAGGCGCTTGCCCCGGCTCGGCCACCAGCACCCGCTCTCGGAGCGCCTGGCGGAGCTCGTCGGCTGCGATGCCCCAGGTGGAGCCGACCCGCCCAGCTTCGGTGGCGATGCGGCGATCGAGCTCCTCGAGGGCCGTGGCCTCATTCGACAGCGCCCGGCGTGCCAGCTCGAGATCGTCACCCATCGAGAGAGAAACTGGCACACACCTCGGCAGAAGACGGAGCTTTTCTCCCGACCGCTCCCGCGCGATGCTGCGCCCCTATGGCCCGGTTCGCCGAGCTGGTCGAGCGATTCTTGTTCCGTCCTGACGAGGAGGTGGGCGCCTTCCTCGATCTGGCTCCCCAGGTCGATGACACGGCCCCCGCGGTCGCCGAGGAGACCCCCGAAGAATTCCTCGCCTTCGAGCTGGAGCACGAGACCTACGCCATCCCCGTGGCGGCGGTGCGGGAGATCCTCAAGGTCAGCGCCGTCACCGAGGTGCCCCGGGCCCAGAAGAACGTCATCGGCCTCATCAACGTGCGCGGTGAGATGCTGCCTCTCTACGACGTCAAGGTGGCGCTCAAGCTGGCCCAGGCAGCGCCCGTGGTGTGGGGGCCAGGAGACCTCCCCCGCGCGACCCGCATCGTGCTCGTGCGAGACCCCGAAGGTGACGCCGGCATCCTGGTGGATCGAGTGATGGGGTCGGTCAAGCTGTCGCTCTCTCGCCTCGAGCCCCCTCCTACCCTGGGCCACGAGAAGAACGCCATCGCCGGACTGGCACGGAAAGACGGCACCCTCTACATCCTCCTCGACGTCGAGCAGGCGCTGGCGTGAGCGACGAGCTGCTCCAGCTGTGCGTGTGGCGCGTCGGGAGCGAGAGCTTCGTGGTCGATCTCCGCCGCGTCGAGGAGATCCTCCCAGTGCCCCTCATCACCGCCGTGCCCAGGGCGCCCTCGTTCCTCGAGGGGGTGACCCGGCTGCGCGGAGAGGTGCTCCCGGTGGTCGACGTGCGCAAGCGCCTCGGCGTCTGGCCCGACGAGCGCGCCAGCCTGTCAGCCAGCGGCAAGCCGAGGAACCGGGAGCGCCTGGTGGTGTGCCGCCTGGGCGCGCGACGGGTGGGCTTCATCGTCGACGCGGTCCTCCAGGTCATCCGGGTGCCTCGCCAGTCGCTCCGGCCCGCTCCCCTGGCCGAGCGCCCCGGGGCCCGCCCTCACGTTCTGGGCGTGTGCGGCGAGCCCCCGTCGCTCAAGCTGCTCCTCGACGTGAAGGCCCTCGTGTCGGGTGAAGCGCCTTGACGTGGCCACCCTCATTCGACTGGCGCACGGCTGACCTATGCACCTCGATCGAGCACTCGGGCCTCAAAACGAATAGCGTCCGCGGCGAATGACGATTCGGGTCCTGGTGGTCGATGACTCCCCCCATCTCCGCCACTCGGTGGTGTACGCGCTCGAGCGCCTGAGAGATGCCCAGTGCACAGAGGCCGGCGATGGCGCCGAGGCCCTGAAGAAGCTCCAAGACGGGCCCTTCGATCTCGTGCTGACGGACATCAACATGCCGGTGCTCGACGGACTCAAGCTCGTCTCGCACTTGAGGCATGACCCCGCCCACGCCAAGGTGCCCATCATCGTCATCACCACTGAGTCCGCCGCGGTCGATCGAGAACGGGCCATGCGGCTGGGCGCGAGCGCGTACCTGGTCAAGCCGGTGCAGGCGCATCAGGTGGTGGCCACCGTCACCCGGCTCCTCGAGCGGGAGGAGGCCTCGCCGAAGTGACGCCGTTGCCTTGGCTGGTCTCGATGTTGGTCGCCGCGCCGATGGCCGACGCCTGGCCGTACGCCGCGCGGATCCTCGTTGATGGCGGCGTGGAGTACCGCTTCGATCTCACGGCGATCAAGAGCTCCGGCGCTACCGCCGACGCCATCGACGCCTTCGGTGAGAAGCGAGTGAAGGCGTTTCTCGAGGGGCTGCCTCGGGAAGCGCGGGTGAGGGTTGGCTGGGCTCCCCTCGAGCTGACCCTGGGGCGCAGCGGAGAAGCCCGCCCCTTAGCCACCAGCTTCGCCTCGGTCTCCGACGAGCCGATGGCGTCGGTCGATCCGCTCGGTCGGCGTTCGGGCGCGAGGCTGCGGGCGGCGCTGCACCCCGATTCGCCGAAGGTGCTCCTCTCGGCCGAGGCGGTGGCCTCCCAGGTGCGCTCCCTCGAGGAGGCGGTGTTGGCGGCGGTGGAGCTCGACTCGGAGCGGCTGCGGCGCGAGCTGTGGGGCAAGGTGGCGAGCGAGGCCGTGCGTCGCGCCGGGACGACTCAGGGCGGTGCCCGCGATGGTGCGCTGCTCCTCGGGGCCCGGGTGGTGGCGGCGAGCGCTTGCCTCAAGGCCAAACGAGTCGCCGAGGCCACCCGGGGCGCGCCCGACGTGGCGAAGGCGGCGAGGGTCGAGCTCGAGGCCATCACCCTCGACGCGACGCTTCGGCCCACTCGGGCCCCGTGGATCGCCTCGGCCGAGCTGTCGTGCGGGTGGGTGCGCGACCGGGCGTTGGCCAGGCCCTTCGAGGCCAGCCGCGCGGGCGCTAGCGCCGTGCTGACCTTCTTGTCGGTGGTCGACGGCGACCCGAAGCTCAAGGCCCTCGCGGCGACCCTGGCACGGCGAAGAGATCGATTTCTCGGAGCGCCGCTGGTCGAGCCCCTCGAGGGGTGGCGCGCGCAGGCGAAGGGCGAGCCGGGTCAGGTGCTCGACGGCCTCGACGACTTCATCGCCCAGCTCCCCGACGGGGCGCGGCAACCCCCGGGGCTCCTGGCGCTCCCCTCGACGCCCTTCGCCGCCTTCCAGCGTGCCCTCGGGCCGGCGGAGCGCAGCGAGGCGTGGGAGGAGCTCGCCGCCGCGGTGCAGGACAGCCGGGTGAGGCCGTCGGGTGGCATGTGGCCATCGGCGCGGGAAGCGGCGCTGGTGCCCTTCGTGGCGCCGGAGCTGCTCGAGTCCCTGACGCTCGACTCGGGTTGGCGTGACGTGCTCAAGGCCAGCTTCGTCGCGCTCCTCGGTGGCGCCACGGTGCCGCGAGCCGGGTTGGTCGAGGCTCCGGCCGAGGTGGGGGTGCGCCGCGAGCTGGTGGTTCGGCTGCGAGTGCCGCCGTCGCTCGAGATCGATCCATTGGCCAGCGTCTATGCCGGGCTCGCCGAGTCTCTCGAGGCCATGCGAGCGGCGCTGGTGGCCGAGGGCCTGGGGGGAATCAGGGTCGCCTCCCCCGAGACGAGCGCCCCGGTGTTGGTGCAGGCGGCCAGCTTGGTGCAGGTGCTCAGGGGCCTCGAGGCGCTGGCATTGGGGAGCCCAGGCGCTGGCCCCGAGGTGCTGGCGGCCCGCAGGTACCTCTCGGCGTGGAGGCGTGAGCCGGGGCTCTTGAGAGACGTGCGCCGGGCGTCGGCCGCGGCCTCGCCGATGGGTGAGGCGCGCCAACACGCGGTGATCACCGGCGTGGCGAGGCGGGAGCTGACGGTGGGGTTTGCCAGGCCGCCCGAGATTGACGTGCCCGTGGGAGCGGAGCAGTTCTTCGAGGTCGACGCCTCGGCTCACCAAAGGTACCTCGTGCCGATGCTGGTCGCCGTGCCGGTGGTGGCCCCGGTGTCCGCCGAGCCGCTCGAGGCAGCGGCGGTGCGGGCCCTGGTCGACTCGGTGGGGCGCGATGGTGCCAGAGCCGAGCTGGCGGTGAGCAAGGCGCTGCGCCGCCCATGAGTCGGCTCGATCAGTTCCTGGAGCGTCCTCAACGCGCCGTCTGGGTCGTGTCCGCTCCGATGATGGGAGGCATGGTCCTCATGGTGGTCGGCACCGTGATCGAGACGGCCTTCGTGGGCCGGCTCGGCTCCGCGGCGCTGGCGGGCCTCACGTTGATGCTGCCCCTGTTCTTCACGATGATCTCCATCATCAACGGGGTGGGCACGGCCATCACCGCGCTCGTCGCGCAGGCCATCGGGCGCCGAGACGTGCAGGAGGCCGAGCGCATCGGCGGCACGGCCATCGCGCTGGGCCTCTTCCTCGGGGTGGCCTTCGCGCTGCTCGGGGTCGGCTTCGGCCACCAGTTGATCCGCCGCCTGGGCGCCACCGCCGAGGTCTTCGAGCCCGCATGGGAGTACTTCTTCGTCCTCGCGCTCACCGCCCCGGTGATGTTCGTCGCCGCGTTCCTCCGCTTCGTGCTCCAGGGCGAGGGTGACGCCAAGACCCCCATGTTCGTGATGGGAGGCGTCATGGTGGTCGCCATGGGCCTCGACTGGCTCTTCATCTTCCCCCTGGGCCAGGGCCTGCGAGGCGCGGCGCTCTCGGGCCTGGTGTCGCAGACGCTGGCCATGGCGATCATGCTCTCCCTGTTGCTCTGGCGGGGGCAGAACGTGGTGCGGCTCCATTGGAAGAGCCTGATGCCCGAGTGGCGGGCGGTGAAGGCCGTGCTGGCCCTCGGTGTCCCCAACAGCCTGACTCAGCTCTCCATGGCCATTGGCTCGATGTTCATCAACAAGGTGGTGGCCTCGTTCGGCGACGCGGCGCTGGCGGCGGTGGGCGTGGGGCAGCGCGTCGACCAGATGGCCGTGATGCCGGTGATGGGGCTCGCCGCCGGGAGCGTGGCCGTCATCGGCATGTTCGCCGGGGCCGGGCGGGCCGATCTCGTGCGGAAGACCGCCCTCTACGCTGGCCGGTGGGCCGTCATCCTCGCCACCGTCCTGGGTGTGGTTGCCTTCTCCCTCAGTGCGTACGTGATGCGTGCCTTCACCGGCGACGAGGCCACCATCGCCGTGGGCCGGCATTACTTGCTCTACATGGTGTTCTCGTACCCGATGATGGCAGTGGTGTTGATGTCGGCCCGCATTCTCCTCGGCCTCAACTACCCGAACCTCTCGCTCCTCATCGTGCTGGTCCGCCTCTTTGTCCTCTCGGTGCCCGTCGCCTACGTGACCGTCTTCCTCTTTCACACCCCCATCGACGGCGTCTGGGCGGGCCTCGTCGCCGGCAGCGTGGGCTCGGCGGCTCTGGCTGCCTGGCTCGTCAGGTGGATTCTCTGGGGCACCGACCCGACGACCCGCGCTACCACGGCACGCCTGCCGGCCAAGCCCGCCTGATACCTCTCATGTATGAGTTTGACTTAAGTCATGAGCTACAGTGACGAGCAATGGTGTCTTCAGCCGGGCGCACAGTGATGGGCTAGGATGTGGGCGATTGACGACATCAAGAGTCCTTGGGAATAGCCCGTACCTCAAAATGCCGCGTTTCCCCTCGACCATCGGAGAGCCGATGCTCACACCTCCAGACGTTCACCCTGGGGTCTTCATCGGGAGCTACAAGCTGCTCGCTCGCGTCTCGTCTCTGGGGATGGCGAGTGTCTGGCTGGCTGAGCTGAGCAAGCCAGACCGTCGAAGGCTGATGCTGCTGAAGACCGTTCGGCCGCGGAGCGAGGACGATGTCGCGCTCGCGGAGTCTTTCTTGGCCGAGGCCTCGCTCGCGGCCCAGCTGACGCACCCCAACGTGATGGAGGTCGTCGACTTCGGCCAGCTCGATGGGCGTTCCTTCTTGGCGACGGAATTTCTCCCCGGCCGCACCCTGAGGCAAATCGATCGCCGCGCGCGCAAGGCGAACCAGCAACTCGAGCTGTGGTTTCTCGTTCGGGTTGCCATCGATGTCTGCGCCGCGCTGTCGTATGTGCACACCTTCGAGGGGCGAAGCGGCAAGGTCCCGGTGCGCCTCGAGGTGCGTCCCGAGAACATCACGGTGGCCTTCAACGGAACGGTGAAGTTGCTCGATCTCGGCTTCAACCCGAGCATCACCGACCCGGCGCGGCCCGACACTCCGGGCCGGTCACGGTACCTGGCTCCCGAGCGAGAGGAGGCCTCGGAGGCGACGCCGGCCTCGGATGTCTACGCATTGGGCGTGGTGCTGTACGAGTATGCGACGGGCGTGTTTCCCTTCGATGAGGTGCCAGTCTCGAGATCGGGCCCGCAGAGCACCACCCTCTCTCCACCGCCGCCGAGTGTTCACAACCCGGGCGTCCCAGGCCACTTGTCGGACATCATTCTTCGAGCCATCGACGTCGACCCCGCGGCTCGCTACTCGAGCCCGACGACGCTGGCGCGGGCGCTGATTGGCTACCTCGCGCAGGTCGACCCCGAGAGCCTCTCGTCTTCACTGGAGCCCTACGTGACTGGGCTGTTCCCCCACGAAGGAAAGGCCAAGACAACCACGCTCTCGGGGATACAGAAAGCGGTGCCGACGCCGCCCGTGCCCGGCGGCGCCGAGTCCGCGGCGCGCCTCCCGCCCAAGATTCCTCCAGTGAGCAAGTCGACAGCCTGGACAAACGGCGCGCCCATCCGCATTCCCGCCCTTGTGGCGCTCTCCGCCAAGTCGCTCCAGAACGGCCGGTCGAGCTCGACGCCGACGCCATCGGCTCCCCGGCGGATGCCCGAAGGCGGGAGCTCGGCCGAGACGAGCGCGGCGCCTCGGCGGGTGACGTTGTCGATGACGGGAAAAGCGCGGACGGAATCTGGAGCGCTGCCCGTGGTCGAGGAAGTCGCGCCGGCCCAGCCATCGAGCTCAGCCGCCGACGCCGCGGTCGCGGCCTTCTGGGATGAGCCCAAGACGCAGCGCTCCGTGCCTTTCGCCGCTCCGAGGTTGGAGGGTCCGCTGCCGCCGTTGGAGGCTCCAGTCGCACCGCCCGAGCCCAGCCCTCGACCGTCGGCCGACGCCTCGAAGCCGGTCCCTGCTCCGCCCAAGGCGCTCTTTCCCTCGTGGCGGGCGTCACGGTCGCAGGCCTTCTCGATGGCCACTTTGGCGCCGCGAGAGAAGGGTGCCAGTCCGCCTTTGGGGTCGGTCTTCTCCACCCGGAAGGCCACCGAGCCGGTGCCGCCACCGCCCATCGCGAGCCTCTCGCCCGAGGCGAAGCAGGCGCTGGTCGCCTTCGATCGCGGCCTCGAGCTGGTGCACCACAAGGACCACCAGCGAGCCCTCGAGGCCTGGCGTGAAGCGGTCGCCCTGGATCCGAGTAATCGAACCTACCAGGCGAACCTGAAACGGCTGGAGCGCCTCATCGCCTCGAACCCCGGGTGAGCGGCCCCTCTGGCCAGCCTGGGCTCGGTGGTGCCAGCGATGAGCGCGGCCGGAGCGAAGCGGGTGCGAAGGCCGATGGCTGGTGGGCTCAAGGTCGGAGAGATTCAGCCCGCCGCGGTGATTGGCCAGAACCAGCGCCGGTTGCGAACTCAGCGTGGCCTGTCATTGGAGCGCCTCGGCACGCTCGCCGATGTGAGCCGGGCCATGCTGAGTCAAATCGAGCTCGGCCAGAGCGTGCCGACCATCACCGTGGTCTGGAAGATCGCCCGAGCGCTCGACGTGCCGTTCTCGGCCCTGCTCACCGAGCGTGGCGCCAAGACGACCCGGGTGCTCAAGGGTGTCGAGGCCAAGGTGCTCTCTTCGCACGACGGGAGCTTCTCGTCTCGGGCCCTCTTTCCCTTCGACGAGCCCCGCCGGGTGGAGTTCTACGAGCTGGTCCTGGCTCCCGGTGGCGTGGAGCGGGCCGAGGCGCACGCGCCGGGCACCGTCGAGAACCTGGTGCTCAATGCTGGGCAGGTGGCCATCGAGGCGGGCTCGGAGCGGCACACGCTCTCGGCTGGTGACGCCGTCTTCTTCGAGGCCGATCGGCCGCACGCCTACCTCAACCTGGGGAGCGAGCGGGCCGTGATGTACTTGGTGATGACCTACCCGGAGCTCATCGGCTGACGGGGTGCTCGGCTCGAATGTCCAAGCACCTCGAGGGCGGGCAGTGGGTCAGGGAGTCCTCGCCGTGCTCATCGCCACCAGCTCCTCGACTTCCGACCGGCCGTCGAGAGGGCCCGCGTCAGGACGAGCCATGCTGCCTCGTGCCCGGCCGCGAGAGGTGGCTGGTGGGCATGGGTCTCCGAGCCTGTCATCACGGTGTACAAATCTGTCATCCGTGATGACAGGGCTGGGGAGTGACCAGGCCTCGAGGTGGGTACCGAAGCTCAGCGACCCTGCTCGCCGTGCGGGGCGCAGGACGGGCTGCAGCCCAAAGGGGACGAGGGCGTCCGGGCGCCATACGCCGTGCCTCTACCTGCCAGCCCCTCGACCTCGAAACACCTCGTGAGTCCCCCGGCCGGCACCAAGACCCTCTGCCGCGCCGCTCATGTCACTGGACCCGCAATACTTGCGTCATGGTGCCGCGCCTGAGGTGCTCGCTGCGTTCGCCCGGAGCCGCGACAGCCCAACCACCGCCCCGCCTTCGAGCTCCGTCCGTAGCCGTGAGTATTCCGCCTCCTCGACCAAGAGGCCACCTGCCGAGTGGGCACGGGTCTCCAGTCGTGTCATCACGGTGTACAAATCGGTACTCCGTGATGACAGGGCTGGGGAGTGACCAGGCCTCGAGCTGGCCCGGAGCCCTGTCCCCCAGGACACCACTCCACATCAAGGCCGCTTTTCAACCCTCGCTGACCCTCCTGAGCCCACGGAGCTCGCTCACCAGCGGAGTGCAGTCCTCGATGCGGGCGATCCACTCAAGGCGTACTCGGCGGCCACGGCCCGGCCCAGGCCGACCTGAATGGACCGGCGCTCGATCGTGTCACCCCGCAGGTTCCGCTCCGGGTCCCACTGAATGCGCACCGGCGCCGTCGCACCCGCGTTCGCCGGTGACGGATGCGCTCAGGCCCCCACGTCTTTCAAGTACACCGAGATGGCCTCTCCCTCGACTTCCCCTTGGTAGGGAACGAGGCCAGCGATGGCCGCCGCATCCTCCATGATGGAGAAGTCGCCCGTCACCAGCGCCTCGTCGCGCACCAGGCTCTCGAAGTCCTTCAGGACGCCGCGCACCGTGGCGCTCTTCGTCACCACCGTGAGGTGAATGCGATGAGACACCTCGAGGCCCTTGGTCTCTTGCCGGGCCTGCTGAATGGCGCGCAACGCCTCCCGGAGCACGCCTTCGCGCTTGAGTGCCTCGTCGAGCTGAGTGTCGAGGGCCACGGTGAGCTCATCGGTGCTCTCGAGGACCACCGCCCCGACGGAGGTGCGGGTGACAATCACGTCGCCCTTGGCGATGGCCTCGCCGTCGACGGTGACGGTGCCGCCATTCTCGAGGGTGCCCCACTGGGCGCGGTCGAGGGCCTCGATGCCCTTGCCCACGGTCTTCAGCTTGGAACCCAGCCGCTTGCCCAGGGTCTTGAAGTTCGGCTTGAACGACAGCGTGGCGAGGCTCGCGTCGTCGGCCACCACGATGACTTCTTTCACATTGAGCTCGTCGGCCACCAGGGCGGCGTGCTTGCGCAGCCGGGCGCGGGTGGCGTCGTCGTGGCTCACCACCGTCACCGACTTGAGCGGCTGGCGGGTCTTGAGCTTGTGCTTCTCTCGGAGCACCCGGCCGAGGGTGACGACGGTGCGCACCGAGGCGAAGGCGGCCTCGAGCTCGGCGTCGATCTTCTCGGGCTCGACCTGGGGGTAGCTCGCCAGGTGCACCGAGTCGATGGGCTCGACCCCGAGGTCTCCCACCAGGGCCTGGAAGATGCGCTCGCTCATGAAGGGCATGACCGGAGCCAGCACCTTGGCGAACGTCACCAGCACTTCGTACAGCGTGGCGAAGGCGCTGGCCTTGTCGCTGTCGGCCTCTCCGCGCCAGAAGCGCCGGCGGGAGCGGCGAATGTACCAGTTGGTGAGATCGTCGATGAAGGCGAGCATCGGCGGCACCACCTTGTACAGGTAGTAGCCCTCCATCTCTTGGTTGACCTGACGGACCAGACTCTGGAGCACGCTCAGAATCCAGCGGTCGAGGTCTGGTCGCTCACTGGGCTTGGGGGCCTTGGCGAGCTCTCGGCGGGGGTCCCACCCGGCGCCGCCGGCCTCGAGGTTGGCATAGGTGACGAAGAAGCTGAGGGCGTTCTGCAACGGCAGCATCACCGTGCGGACGATTTCCTTCACCCCTGCCTCGGCGAAGCGCAAGGGCTCGCCGCGCACCACCGGAGAGCTGATGAGGTAGGCCCTCAGAGCGTCGGCGCCGAGCGACCCCAGCACCTTCCACGGGTCGGGGTAGTTCTGCTTCGACTTCGACATCTTCGAGCCGTCTTCGGCCAGCACCAGGCCGTTGACCACCACGTTCTTGAATGGAGCCTTGTCGAACAGCGCCGTCGACAAGACAACCAGTGTGTAGAACCACCCGCGCGTCTGATCGAGGCCCTCGGCGATGAACTGGGCGGGGAAGGCGCTCTCGAAGGTCTCCTTCCCCTCGAAGGGGTAGTGGGCCTGGGCGTAGGGCATGGCGCCCGACTCGAACCAGCAGTCGAATACATCGCCCACCCGGCGGAACTGCTTGCCGTTGCGCTCGAAGCCGAGGTGCGCGATGCGATGCGGGTGGAGGTCATCGACCTTCTGACCCGTCAGGGCCTCGAGCTCGCCGGCCGAGCCGATGCAGACGGTCTCGGTGCCATCTTCGGAGACCCACACCGGCAACGGCGTGCCCCAGAAGCGGGAGCGCGAGATGGACCAGTCGCGGGCGTCTTTGAGCCAGTTGGCGAAGCGGCGCTCGCCGATGGCCTCGGGCACCCAGTGGATGCCCTCGTTGTGCTTTACCATGCGCTCGCGGAGCGACTCCACCTTGACGTACCAGGAGGGCGTCGTCTTGTAGATGAGCGGCGTGCCCGAGCGCCAGCAGTAGGGGTACGGGTGGCGAATGGTGTCTTGCCGCAGAATGACGCCCTTGGCCTTGAGCGCCTTGATGATGTCCTTGTCGGCCTCCTTCACGTTGCGGCCGACGAAGTCGGGCACGGCCTTGGTGAAGTTGCCCTCGTCATCGACCGGGTCGACGGGCTCGATGCCTTCTCGCTTGCCGACCTCGAAGTCGTCTTCACCGTAGGCCGGCGCGATGTGCACCAGGCCCGTGCCGTCAGACGTGGTGACGTGGCCCGAGGCGACGACGCGGAAGGCGCCCGGGTGCCCGTGAAAGTAGTCGAACGGCGGGTGGTACCTGAGGCCCACCAGGGCCGAGCCCTTGGCCTCCTCGACGATGGTGGCGTGCTCGCCCAGGGTGGCGGCGAGGCGCTCCTTGGCCAGCCAGTAGAGGTGCCCGTCTTCGTGCTTTACCTTGACGTAGTCGATGTCGATTCCGACGGCGACGGCGAGGTTCGAGGGCAAGGTCCACGGGGTCGTCGTCCAGGCGAGGAGCGTCTCGTTGGGCCGGTCGACGAGGGGGAAGCGCACGGTGAGCGCGGGGTCATCGACGTCGCGGTAGTCGAGGCCGGCCTCGAAGTTCGACAGGGGCGTCGACAGGCGCCACGAGAACGGCGTCACCCTCAGGCCCTTGTAGACGAGGCCCTTGTCCCACAGCTCCTTGAAGGCCCACCACACGCTCTCCATGAACGAGCGGTCCATGGTTTTGTAGTCGTTGTCGAAGTCGACCCAGCGGCCGAGGCGGGTGATGGTCTTGCGCCACTCCTCGACGTAGCGGAGCACGCCAGCGCGGCACTCTTCGTTGAACTCGCCGATGCCGTAGGCCTTGATGGAGGCGGGCCCCGAGAGGCCGAGCTTCTTCTCGACGTCCATCTCGATGGGGAGGCCGTGGGTGTCCCAGCCGAAGCGTCGCTCCACGCGGAAGCCGCGCATGGTCCAGTAGCGGGGGACGATGTCCTTGATGGTGGAGGCCACGAAGTGCCCGTAATGGGGCAGACCGGTGGCGAACGGAGGCCCGTCGTAGAAGATGTACGAGCGCTCGGCTGGTCGCTCGTTGACGGAGCGGCGGAACGTCTGGCGTTCCTCCCACAGCCGGAGCACGGCCTCTTCACCTTCGGGGAACGAGACGTCGGCTTTCAGACCCTTGAACAACGCCATGCCCCAGCCGTAGCGGGAAGCGGGGCCTCGGGCAAGGGCCTGTGCGAGGAGCCGCTCGTTGCGTCAGTGCCGGGCGTCCCTTACAAGGCGCCCATGGTCATGCAGGAGCAATACGAAGCGTCGGTCATCGAGCCGAAGTGGCAGCAGCGCTGGGAGTCGCGGGGCACCTTCCGCAAGGGCCGGAAGAGCCCCATGGGCAAGAAGTACGTGCTCGAGATGCTGCCGTACCCCTCGGGGAAGATGCACATGGGGCACGTGCGCAACTACTTGCTCGGTGACGTGTACGCCCGGTACTACCGCATGAAGGGCTTCGACGTGGTGCACCCCATGGGGTGGGACGCCTTCGGGCTGCCGGCCGAGAACGCGGCCATCAAAGACGGCGTGCACCCGGCCACCCGCACCGCCGAGAACATCGCCAGCTTCAAGAAGGAGATCATCTCGCTGGGCTACGCCTACGACTGGTCTCTCGAGCTCAACACCTCGGCGCCCGAGTACTACCGGTGGAACCAGTGGTTCTTTCTCAAGATGCTCGAGAAGGGCCTGGTGTACCGGCGGTTCTCGAAGGTGAACTGGTGCACTGGCTGTCACACCGTCATCGCCAACGAGCAGGTGAAGGAAGGGCACTGCGAGCGCTGTGAGTCGCAGGTGCTCGACAAGCAGATGCCCGAGTGGGCCTTTCGCATCACCAAGTATTCCCAGTCGCTGCTCTCGGCCCTCGACGAGCTCAAGCAGTGGCCGGATCGCATCACCGCCGCCCAGCGCAACTGGATCGGCAAGAGCGAGGGCGTGGAGGTCGACTTCCCGCTGGAGCAGGGCGGCGCGGCCATTCGCGTCTTCACCACCCGGGTCGACACCATCTTCGGTTGCACCTACGTGGTGGTGGCGCCGGATCACCCCCTCGTGGGCTCGATGACCCAGCCGGCCCAGCGAGCGGCGGTGGAGTCCTTCGCAGCCACGATGGCGGCCAAGTCGAAGGTCGAGCGAACCCAGGAGGGCGCCGAGAAGGAGGGCGTCTTCACCGGAGCCTTCGCGGTGAACCCGTTCACCCATGAGAAGGTGCCGGTGTGGATCGCCAACTTCGTCCTGTCGGACTACGGCACGGGGGCGGTGATGAGCGTGCCGGCGCACGACTCCCGCGACCACGACTTCGCCAAGAAGTACGGCCTCGCCATCAAGACGGTCATCGAGCCCTCGAGCGGCGCGGCTCCGGCGCAGGGCGCCTTCACCGACGACGGAGTGCTGGTGGGCTCGGGGAGCTACTCGGGGAAGGCCTCGAGTGAGGCGCGCTCGGCGATGGGTCAATGGCTGAGCGCGGAGGGCAAGGGGAAGCCCACGGTGACGTGGCGGCAGAAGGACTGGGGCTTCTCGCGGCAGCGCTACTGGGGCACGCCGATTCCCATCGTGTACTGTGAAAAGTGCGACCCGAAGAAAGAGGGCATCCCCGTGCCGGTCGAGCAGTTGCCGGTGAGGCTGCCCGACATCGAGACCGACAAGGTGCTGACGGGGAAGGGTGAGCCGCCCTTGGCCAAGGTGGCCTCGTGGGTCAACACCACGTGCCCCAGGTGTGGAGGGCCGGCGCGGCGCGAGGCGGAGACGATGGACACCTTCGTCGACAGTTGCTGGTACTTCGCGCGGTACCTGTCTCCGGGCTACGAGCAGGGGCCTTTCGATGTGGAGCAGGCCAAGCAGTACCTGCCGGTGGACGTGTACGTGGGCGGGCCGGAGCACGGTACGATGCACCTGCTGTACTTTCGCTTCTGGACGCGGGTGATGAAGGAGCTGGGGCTGGTGCCGACGGAGGAGCCGGTGACGCGGCTCATCACGCAGGGCATCGTGA
The DNA here is from genome assembly GCA_003153055.1 of Myxococcales bacterium. Next base: position 2,696 of record PMBV01000430.1, on the reverse strand, counting down.
ACGGGCCCGACGGCCGGAAGATGTCGAAGCGATGGGGCAACGTGGTGGCGCCCAGCACCATCGTCGAGGCGCACGGCGCGGACACGGCGCGGGCATATGTGTTGTTTGCCGGGCCTCCGGAGCGAGACTTCGACTGGAGCGACGAGCAGGTGGAGGGCTCGAACCGGTTTCTCCGGCGGGTGTGGACGCTGGCGGCGACGCACCAGGCGAGCGCGAAGGACGCGACGTGGACGGGGCCGTTCGAGGGCAAGGCCTTGGAGATTCGCAAGGCGGCCCACAAGGCGCTCAAGCGGGTGACCGAGGCCATCGAGCGGCTGTCGTTCAACACGGCCATCGCCGGCATCATGGAGTACGTGAACGCGCTGTATTTGGCCAAGGAGCTGACTCAGGACTCCGAGCGGGCGGCGATGCGCGAGGCGATCAACACGCTGTGTACGGTGCTGGTGCCGTTCACGCCGCACTTCGCGAACGAGGTGGCCGAGGCGTATGGCTCGACCTCGCCGCTCGAGGAGCAGAGCTGGCCCCAGTGGGAACCGGCGCTGGTGGTGGACGACGTCATTCCCTACGCGGTGCAGGTGATGGGGAAGCTCCGGGCGGAGATTCAGGCGCCGTTGGCGGCCACCGAGGCGGAGGTGCGGGCGATCGCCGAGGCCGACGAGAAGGTCAAGGCGGCGCTGTCCGGCAAGACGGTGAAGAAGTTCGTCTTCGTTCCCAAGCGGTTGGTCAACTTCGTCATCGTATGAAACGAGCGCTCCTGCTGATGACGATGCTGGTGGCGGGCTGTGGGTACCGGTTCGCGGTGCCTGGGGGCTCGTTGCCGTCGGGGGTGAAGTCGGTGCGGGTGCCGGTGTTCGAGAACCGCACGGCCGAGCCGAATGTGGAGGGGCTGGTCACCGAAGCGGTGAGGGAGCGGTATGCCCGGGCCGGGCTGCTCGAGGGAGCGGCCGCGGAGGCGACCATCACTGGCGTGGTGCTGGGGTGGAGCGGTGGTGTGGCGTACCCCGGGGCGCCCAGGCCGACCTACCAGGTGACCGGCACGGTGCGGGTGACGCTGAAGAAGGGCGAGCAGGTGCTGCGCGAGGTGATTGTGAGTCAGATGGAGACGTTCACGTCTGGAGCCGATGTGTTGTTGACCGAGTCGAATCGTGGCGCGGCCATCAGGCGGTTGGCTGAGGTGCTGGCTCGCGACGTGGTGGAGCAACTGTCGGTTCCTCCGCCGTCATGAAGTGACTGGAGCGTCATCGTGGATGGATCCGAGGCAGTCACGAAGTCGTCGGCCACGAGGGGGTGGCTCGATTGGGTTCTCTGGGGGTTCATTGGGATGGCGGCGGTCATCGCCGTGCTCAATGGCCTGCGACTCAGTGAGGTCGTCACTCGCCACGGGCCATCGGCGCTGGTGTTCTTCCTCGTGCTGTTCGCCTGGGGGCACGGGTTCAGGCGCTATGGGTTGAAGAGTCTCCTCGTCTTCATCGCCATCGTGTTCGTCGTGGGGAATTTCTATGAGAACATCAGCATCGCGACGGGGTTTCCGTTCGGAGCGTACCACTACACCGAGAAGCTGGGGGCGAAGTTCATTTTCACGCCGCTGATTATTAACATTGCGTATTTTCAGATGATTTATCTGGCCTGGAATTTCGGTGGGGCCATCATCGGGTCGTTCGAGAATGGGGTGCGGGGGAGGTATGTGATTGTGCAGCCGGTGCTGTCCACGTTCATCACGGTGATGTGGGATTTGAGCATGGACCCGGGGATGTCGACGGTGTCCCGGAATTGGGAGTGGCATGAGGGTGGGGCGTACTTCGGGGTGCCGATACAGAATTTTTACGGGTGGTATCTCTGTACGTTCACGATGTTTTTGCTGTTCTCGTTGTACATGAGCCGGCAAGGCGGTGAGGCGGCTCCAGACTTCGTGTACACGAAGAGGAATTGGGTCCAGTTGACCACGGCGTACGGGGTGCTGATTTTGAACCTCGTTTTGTTGGGGCTCTCGAGTGACGATGTGGGGGCTCAGGCCCGCGACGGCTTCGCGTGGCGGGCGAAGGATATCAGGTTGTCTGGTGGTCTCATCGCGGTGGGGACGATGCTCTTCATTGCGGTGCTGGTGCTGAGTAAGACTGTGTTGTTGGGGGAATTGGGGAGGCGTGAAAAGCAGGCCTCTGGGCCGAGAGGTGGCTGAGGCACCGCTCATCCGCAGCGGCTCGTCTGCCCACTGGGCGTCTCCTTCGCCCACTCCCCCCCGCCCCTCGCCCGCCGGGCGCGGGGGGCCCGCTCTCAGGGCCGCGGGGCCCTCGGACGACCGCACTGCCGAACGGTCTGCCTCTCGGTGGCTGAACGCTCGAGTGGCGTGGCGGCTCTCCCGGGCCTCCCCCACCGCCGTCATTCACTCTGAGCCTCGAGCTTCAGGGTTCAGGCAATGCCCTTGGTCTTCGGCCCTCTGCCGGTCAACGTCTTGGTTGCACTCCCATTCAGGACCGCCGAGGCAGCTCGATCGCTGTTTGGAGTCCACCTGTGTCCTTGATCAGCAGAGGGCTCAAGACGAAGGGCACTGCCTGAACCCTGAAGCTCTCGAGTCAGAGTGAACTCGTGGGGTGGTGGAGGCCCGAACGAACCGCCACGCCACTCCAACGTTCAGCCACCCAGTCGGAAGTGTGTCGGCAATGCGGTCGTCCCGGGCCCCGCGGCCCTAGGAGCGGGCC
>PMBV01000228.1 GCA_003153055.1 Myxococcales bacterium | reverse complement strand
GCTTCAGGGTTCAGGCAATGCCCTCACTCTTGAGCCCTCTGCTGATCAAGGATACCCGTGGACTCCGAACAACCAGCCGTTGAGGTGACCAGAGCGGATGGGGAATCGGTCCACCAGTGCAGTTGACCGGCAGAGGGAAGAAGACCGAGGGCATTGCCTGAGCCCTNNGGAGGCCCGGGCGAGCCGCGACGCCCAGCCAACGTTCAGCCACCCAAGACGAAGCAGTTCGGCAGCGCGGTGGTCCCAGGCCCCGCGGCCATAGGAGCGGCCCCTCACCCCCAGGCGGGGGTGAGGCGGGGGAGCGGGGGGTGGCCGTCCGCCCGGACAGAAGTCGTATCCACTGCGGTCGAGAGGTGCCTCTGCCTCCCTCAGCGCCCCAGCGCCCACCATGTCTATCCTAACGCATCGCATTGCACAGGAAGCATTGTGACCTTGGAATCTGGGTCTTATGTCGCCCCATGCCGATCGCCCAACGCGTCTCGTGCTTCGTCGTGGTCCTCGTACTGTCAGGCTGCCCGGGCCCGTCTGGCACCGACGCCGGGACCGACGCGGGGCTCTCGCCCCAGAGCTTCATCATCCACTACCACCGCCCCTTGAGCGATTACTCGGGCTGGACCGTCTCGACCAGCGCCGGCGCCGTCGAGGCGTCCGCCGCCCAGAACGGCACCGACGGCTGGGGCGCCACCTTCCTCGTGACCGTCTCCACCAATTCCAGCGCACTCACCTTCACCCTCTCCAACGGGAGCGCCTCCGAGCCCGGCGCCTTCAGCGTCGACGTCTCCGGCTCGGTCCGCGAGGCCTGGCTTCTGTCTGGTTTATCAACGCCCATCACCGCCCGGCCACCTGCCATCCCCAGCTCGACACAGGCCGCCGTGTATTATCTGCGCCCAGACACCATCTATGCCGGCTGGGGGCTCCACGTGTGGGGCGATCAAGTCGTGGGCACGGCCTGGGGCTCTCCACTCGCCCAGGCCGGCATCTCCGACGTGCTCGGAGCCGGCTTCCTCGTCGATACACCCAAGGGCCAGGCGGCCAGCAACTGCCCGGTCGGCAAGCTCTGCCTCATCGTCCACAAAGGCGACACCAAGGACCCCGGCCCCGACATGAGCTTCGACCCCACCGTGCTGGGCAACATCGTCTTCGTCAGCTCTGGCTCCGATAGAATCACCTCGGCGCCCCCTGGGCCCCAACCAGTGAGCATCACCGGAGCGAGCGCGCACCTCCTCAAGCACGATGTGCTGGCCTGGGACGTCGTGCTCCGCGGCGCCGCCCACTTCGAGCTCCGCTTCTCCCCGACCGCCGAGGTGAAGGTGACGGGAGGCGACGTGGTGGGCGGAGAGGTGATTCCCCTCACCCTCGCCGGCGCCCTCGATAGCGGCATCGCCGCCGAGGTGCCCTACCTCTCTGCCTTCAACGAGCTCACCCTGCCCGCGGGAGCGCTCGGCACCGTCAAGCGCGCCCTCAAAGGTCAACTCGTAGCCGTGGCTCGCGACGCCGACGGCGGCGTGGTGTCGGCAACCAAGGTGCAGACCGGCTTCGCCTTGGACGACGTGTATCCCTACGAGGGCCCGCTGGGGCCGACCTTCGACGCGGGCGTGCCGACCCTCACGCTCTGGGCCCCCACGGCGAAGACGGTGGTTCTGAACCTCTTCGACGACGCCAAGGTCGCCATCGACTCGAGACCGCTCGCGGAAGGCGACGGAGGCGTCTGGGCCATCACCGGCACCCCGAGCTGGGCCGGCAAGTACTACCAGTACCAAGTCACCGTCTACCACCCAGCCACTGACAAGGTTGAGACCGTCGACGTCACCGACCCCTACTCAGTCAACCTGTCTACCAATGGGCTGTACTCCCAGGTGGTCGACCTCTCGGCCCAAGAGCTCCAACCCGCCGGCTGGAACACCTTCATCAAGCCCGCCCTCGCCGCCCCCGAAGACATCGTCATCTACGAGAGCCACATTCGCGACTTCAGCGCCCTCGACTCCACGGTGGACGCCGACAAAGCAGGCAAGTTCCTCGCCTTCGAACCACGCACCGACGGCGGCAGTCTCACCCAGGGCCAGCAGCACCTCAAGGCGCTGGCCGAGGCCGGGCTCACCCACGTGCACCTGCTCCCCGCCTTCGACATCGCCACCGTCGACGAGAACCCCGCCAACCGGGTCGACATCAACCAGCCCTTCTCCATTCTCTGCGCGAAGAGCTCGTCAGTGGACCCCAGCATGTGCACCCAGTTCGCCGGAAAGAGCATCCTCGAGGCGTACCAGAGCTATGAGGGCGACTCGAGCCAACAGCAAGTCATCGCCTCGTACCTGGCCAACCTCGACGCGTTCAACTGGGGCTACGACCCCTTCCATTATGGCGCCGTCGAGGGCAGCTACGCGTCGACCGCCGAGGGCACCCAGAAAATCGTCGAGTTCCGCCGCATGGTGATGGGCTTGTCATCCCTCGGCCTCCGCACCGTCATGGACGTCGTCTACAACCACACCAACGCGGCCGGCCCAACGTCTCCCAAGTCGGTACTCGACAAGGTCGTGCCAGGTTACTACCACCGCCTCAACCCCACCACCGGCGCCGTCGAGACCTCGAGCTGCTGCGCCAACACCGCCTCGGAGCGGCGGATGATGGAGCGGTTGATGATCGACACGCTCGTCCGCTGGGCCCGCGACTACAAGGTCGACGGCTTTCGCTTCGACCTCATGGGGCTCCACTTCCGCTCGAACATCGAGAAGGCCAAGGCCGCCCTCGCCGCCCTGAGTCCGACCAACGACGGCGTCGATGGCTCGAAAATCTACCTCTACGGCGAGGGCTGGGACATGGGCGAGCTCGCCGGCGGGGGCCACGGCGTCAACGCCTCGCAGACCCGCATGGGTGACGCCGGCGTCGGTACGTTCAACGACCGCATCCGCGACGCGGTCCGAGGCGGCGGTCCGTTCGACAACGGCGCCGACCTGCGCACGAACCAGGGCTTCTCCAACGGGCTCTTCTTCGACCCCAATGAGCGCTCCGATGCCGGCACCGACTCCCTGACCAAGCTCCTCGACACCACCGACTGGATTCGCATCGGCATGGCCGCCAACCTGGCCGACTTCAAGCTCGAGAACCACGGCGGCTCGGTCGTGAAGGGCAGCGCCGTCGTCTATAACGGCGCCCCGACCGGCTACGCCGAGGACCCTCAGGAGGTCATCAACTACGTCTCGGCCCACGACAACCAGACGCTCTGGGACATTCTCGCCTACAAGCTCCCCACCGGGACTCCCGCCGCCGATCGGGTGCGCGCGTACGACGTGGCCCTCGACACCGTGCTGCTGGGCCAGGGCATCCCCTTCTTCCACATGGGCGATGACGTGCTCCGCTCCAAGTCCATGGACAAGAACAGCTACGACTCCGGCGACTGGTTCAACCAGCTCGACTGGAGTGGCCAACACAACGGATGGAAAATCGGCCTCCCGGGCGCGGGAAATGATGGCTCCAACTGGCTCGTCATCAAGCCCCTGTTCGCAGACACTTCCGCCGCCGTGTCGCCCGCCGACATCGCCGCCGCCAGCGCTCACTTCCAGACGATGCTGAAGGTGCGCACGAGCTCGCCCCTGTTCCGCCTGCGGACCAAGGCCGACGTCATGACCCGCGTCGACTTCACCAACACTGGCCCCAGCCAGGTCCCCGGCGTGGTCGCCATGACCATCACCGACGCAGCCTGCGCCGGCGCGGACCTGGACCCCTCCCGAGACGCGGTCGTCATCATCATCAACGCAGACAAGGTGTCACACACCATCACCGTCACTGGAGCGAGCGGCTTCACGTTGCACGCCGCGCTGCAGAGCTCCGCCGATGCGGTGGTGAAGACCGCCTCCGCCACCGGGGCGGCCTTCACCGTGCCGGCCCGCACCACCGCCGTCTTCGAGCAGCTCCGGGGCGGCGCTCGAGGCACCGGGTTACCCTGCAACACCAAGTGAGGGAAGGCGCGAGACCTCCACTGTGTTGGCGCTCTGGGCACCTCGCGGCGCTGACGCGGGCCTTCGAAGGCACCACGGGCTGAACACCGTCTTCAGCCGGCGGTCATCTTGAGGAACTCCTCCTCGTCGGGTACTCGCGAGCGCCGGAGCGGGTACCCGCTCGCTTAATGGCGAACGCGATGCGGCCCTTCTTGCGTGGTGACTTGCGAGAGCGGAAGGAGAGCTGAGAGAATGGGGCAATGGGCGACTTGCGCAACGAGGTACGTACCTTGGTTGACCGACTTCCAGCCGGGGAGCTGCGAGCGGCACGCCGCTATCTCGAGTTCCTCGAAGAGCGCGGCGTCGACCCCTACACCCGCCTCGACGAAGGCGACGACTTTGACGAGGCAGAGCGTGCTCGCCTGCATGCCTCCATCGAGCAGGGACTCGGTGAGATGAGCGCCGGGCTCGGGCGCCCTGCGGACGAGGTGCTCGCCGAGCTTCGTGCGCGCCCATGACGGTGCGTATCGAGATCGCGCCCCAAGCCATCACGCAGCTCGATGAGTTGAACGCCTGGTGGTGTGAACACCGCCCCGACTCGAGGACCTCGGTACTCGACGAGTTCGAGTTGGCCATCGCCGCCCTGCGCGAGCAGCCTGGAACGGGTGTCCCCTACGAACGCGGCGCCGTCCGCTACGTGCGCTGGATACGTCTGCGCGGCACTCCCTACAAGGTTTTCTACCACCACGAGCCTGGCGGCGAAGTGCTCTCGGTCGTTGCTGTTTGGAGCGGCATGCGCGGTGTCGGTCCTTCGATGGGCAGGTGAAGGTGGTCCGCGCAACACACACCGAGAAGCACGCGCTCATTCGTGACGTTTCGATTTGGGGCGCGACAAGACATCCACCGTGGGCGGTGCCAGCCAAACAAGGGGATGCACCATTTGGCTTGCCCGCGGCCTTACCTGACTGATGCAGACAACACACCGAGACGCCGGAGGTGCGGCCTCTTCAGCCGGCGGTCATCTTGAGGAACTCCTCCTCGTCGATGCACTTGGTGCCGTACTTGGCTGCCTTCTGCGCCTTGCTCGAGCCTGAGGTGGGGTCCTCCATCACCAGGTAGGTGAGCTCCTTGGTGACGCCGGCCAGCAACGTTCCGCCGTGCTCCTCGACCAACGCCTCGAGCTCCTTGCGGGGTCGGGAGAGGGCCCCAGTGAAGCAAAAGCTCATTCCCGCGAGCGGTCCCGACGCCTTCTTCGTCACCGGCACCACCCCTCCCTTGATGAGCCGCTCAATCTCTCCCTTCCGTTGCGTGAGGCCCTCGACCGCGGCCTTCGCCTTGGCCGGCCCGACTCCGGGCAGCGAGCCCAGGTCCTCGACCGACGCGCCCTGCACCTTCTCGAGCGAGTCGAACCCCCCGGCGACGATGGCCTTGGCCGTCTGGGCACCGAGGTTCTCGATGCCGAGAGCCGCGAGGAACTTCGGCAGCGACAACGGCAACTGCGCCTTGAGGTTCTTCAACACCTTGGTTGCGATGACCATGCCCCGCCGGTCGAGCTCGGCGATGTCCTCGGGCTCGAGCCGGTACAGGTCCGCCGGCTCCTTCACCAGCTTGGCCTCGACGAGCTGCGCGATGAGCGCCTCGCCCCACTCGAGAATGCCCTGGGCGTCGACCCAGTTCTGAATTCGACCCTCGATGATGGCCGTGCACTTCTGGTTGCGGCAGCAGATGTACTCACCAGTCTTCTCGAGCTTGGCGCCACAGATGTTGCATGTCGTGGGTGGATCAGCGACCGGGCCATGCTTGGTGACGACCTCCTCGACGTAGGGGATGACGTCGTTGCGCCGCGAGACCAGCACCTCGTCACCCACCCCGATGCCCAGCTCGGCCACCCGGGAGGCGTTGGCCAGTGACGCCCGCTGCACCGTCGCTCCGGCGAGCGCGACCGGGGCGACGATGGCCACCGGTGAAACCCGGCCCGACGGGCCAGTGTCCCAGATGATGTCGAGCACCGTGGTGACTTTGGCTTGGGAGGCGAACTTGAACGCCACCGCGGCCCGAGGGCGCTTCCCAACTTCACCCAGCATGTGCTGGACATGGACGTCGTTGGCCCGCATCACCAGACCGTCGATCTCGTAGTCGAGCGTGGCCCGCTTGCTCGTGGCGTAGGCCTGGTGCTCGGCGATGGCGCCGTCGAGGTCTCCCGCGCGGAAGTTGGGCGTGAGGAACCCGAGCGCCTCCAGGCGGGCGAACTTCTTCGCTTCGGTCGGGTGCTCCTCGTCGAGGTCGTAGAACAGCACCGAGAGGTGTTGGCAGCCCTCTCCGTCGAAGCGCTTGCTGGTGCCGGCGGCCTGGTTGCGCGGGTTGGCGGCCCCGGGGAACGCCTTCTTCATGTCAGACAGTTTGAGGATGATTTCTCCTCGCACGGTGAGGGGCCGGGTCTCCTTGACCTTGGCGGGCACGCCTTTCATGCGCGCCGCGTTGGGGGTGATGCGCTCGCCGACTTCGCCGTCGCCCCGGGTGATGGCCTCCTTCAAGACGCCCTTCTCGTAGGTCACGGCGAGCGACAAGCCATCGAGCTTCTCGGTGATGAAGAGGTCGCCCGAGATGCCCGGCAAGCCCTGCTGCGTGGCCAGCTCGTCGCAGCGCGCCGCCCACTTGCGGAACTCCTCCTCGGTGACCGCCTTGTTGAGCGAGCCCATGGGGATGGCGTGCCGGGCCTTCTCCCACTCGGCCACCGCGGTGACGGGCGCGCCCACGCTCTTCAAGATGTCGTTCTTCGGGTCGAGCTCGCGGAGCTCATCTTCGAGGGCGTCGAAGGCCGCGTCGGAGATGAGCGGCGTGCCGTTGTAGTACGCGTCCTTGTGCTTGCGAATGCTCGCGACGAGGGCCGTGATGCGTGAGGCCTTGGAGATCATCGGGCGCAGGAGGAGGCCGTGGTGACCTCGGCCGGCACCGCCGCGGAGAGCTTCGGCCTCACGACTGCCGGGGCGTAGGCGAGCGTAAAGGTCGCCACCACGCCAGCCGTGAGGAGGAGGACCGCCCCCGCCTGGTGCAGGGCTCCGAGCACCACGGGCGCCTCGCGGAAGTACAGCAGCGTGAAGACCCCGAGGTTGAACTGGAGGTTCGCCGCGCCGCCGAGGAGCAACGCCGGTAGCTGCGCCGCCCTGACCCGCCACATCACCAACGCCAGCGCCGCCGCCGCCAGCACCACCAGCACGGCGACCCAGCGGTGGGCGAACTGCACCGACGCCGGGTTCTCGAGGAGGTCGAGCCAGAGGGGCGAGGTGTTGCCGACGATGGGCGACACCCACACGCCGCCCATGCTGGGGAAGGTGTTGAAGAAGAGCCCCGCGCGCAGGCCGGCGACGAAGGCTCCCCAGTTGATTTGCACGGCGAGCAGGCCGAGGAACGCCCACGCAGGCGCGGACCGGCCAAACGAGGGAGCGCCCTCGCGGACTCCGCACCGCAGCGCTGTCCAGATGGTGACCGACATCGTGACGAGCGCCGTGGTGAGGTGCAACGCGAGTCTGAAGTGGCTGACGCGAGGCAGGTCGACCAGGCCGCTCTTCACCATCAGCCAGCCCACCGCGCCCTGGAAGCTGACCATGGCAAACAGCAGCAGGCCGCGCTTCACCATCCACCCGTCGAGCTTCTTGCGCCGCCAGAACCACAGGAACGGGAAGAGGTAGACGAGGCCGGTGACGCGGCCGAGGAGCCGATGGCCCCACTCCCACCAGAAGATGCTCTTGAAGTCGTCGAGCCCGAAGTGCCCGTTGACCTTGAGGTACTGGGGCGACTGGCGGTAGAGCGCGAACAGGCCGTCCCAGTCGGCTGCCGAGGTCGGAGGGAGCGAGCCGCTCACCACCTTCCACTCGGTGATGGACAGGCCTGAGCCTGTCAGTCGGGTGATTCCTCCCACCAACACCATCGCAGCGCACAACGCCGCGCAGACCCAAAGCCAGCCGCGAACCGAGACGGAGTGCTGCATTCGCGACGCCTTCTACCACGAAGGGCCGCCCCGTCGAAGCTGCTCGCTGGCTCGCCGACGCCAACGGCCCCATGACTCGCATCACGGAACCTCCGCCCAAGACCGACCAGTACGTCATCTGCGACCAGACCAACAGCGCCTCGAGCTCACCGCCTGACGCACCGCGGCAGTAGCGGTCAGGCCCGGGTCGAAGGTGAAGACTTGCAAGGTCGTCGAGTGCGAGTGGACCCGCGCAGCAGCGTTTCGCTCACATCGGCGCCCTCGCCGCGGCGATCCATTGCACCGCGGCCCGACCCGATGCGAAGCTCTCGCTCCAAGCCGCACCTCCCGCTTTCGCTTCATCTCGGGTCTCCGCATGATTTGGCTCCCGTTTCCCAAGGCTCTCCGGGCCTCGTTCCCGCGAGCTTTGCCCGTCGCCACCCTGCTTCTCACCGCGTGCGGGGGCTTCATCATCGACAACGGCTCCCAGGGGCCCGGCTCCAACGGCGCACCGCACGCCGTTCCCTTCTTGCTGACCGCGAAGGATGCCCGGGGAAACGGGCACCTGACGGTCACCGCCGCGACCTTCGCGTCAGACTGCGGAGGCTGCCACGCGTACTCGGGGGCCTCACCCCTCGCCACCGCTCCACAGTGCAGCACCTGCCACGCGCTGGCTGACCCGACCGCCGCGAGCACCGGAGCCGGCACCTGTCTGTCCTGTCACGTGGGCGCCATTGGGCTGCCCACTGGGCCAGGGGGAGCGGCCTTCCCCAACGTCGGTGGCGCGCACGCCAAGCACCTCACCCTGGGAACACCGCTGAGCTGTGAGAGCTGCCACTCGGGCAACGGCGCGGGCACCGCGGGCCACTACACCAATGCCAACGCCCGGGCTCACGCGCTCAGCGGGCCGGCTCCGGTGACCATCGATGTGCTCTTCAAAGCCAAGACCGGTGGGTCACCGGCCTTCGACGGCACCGCGCGCACCTGCGCCAACGTGAGCTGCCACGGCGGCCAGGCCACTCCGAGTTGGCAGACTGGAACGCTGAATTCAAACACGCAGTGCACGACGTGCCACGGCATCGCCGCCTCCGCGGGGCTGGCGACCCAATACAACGATGCCTTTGGCCGCCACGCCCAGGGCACCCACGACGCGGTGATTGCCAGCACCGGCACCCACTGCACGACGTGCCATGACATGAGCAACGGCTCGAGCGGCGCCCTGGCTCACTTCAAGCATCTCGACACACCGGCCGTAGATGGCGTCGCGACGGGGCTGCCCGCCGACGAGCTCCCCAGCGGAACCATCGCCTTCGACCCGGCCATCATCAGCGGCGCCGCCACCTACGCCGTCACCGGCGCCTCCCAAGGAAACGGGGGCTGCACCCTGGCCTGCCACGGGCACAGCCACACTGCCACAATCAACACGTGGACGGCCAAGGGCGCGCCCCATCAAGTGCCCTTCCTCACGGGGCAAGTCGATGCCCAAGGCAACGGGCACCTCACGGCGACGGCGGGGGTGCTCACAGCCGACTGCTCCACGTGCCACGCGTACACCGGAGCCTCCCCCAACCTCGACGCCCCGCTCTGCGGCACCTGCCACACGCGGGCTGACCCCACGGCGGCGGGCAGCGGAGCCGGCACCTGTCTCTCGTGCCACGAAGGAGCGGCTGGCCTCGGCCTGGGCCCAACGGGCGCAGGCTTCCCCAACCTCGCTGGAGCCCACGCCAAGCACCTGGGCCTGAAGACGGGGCTGACCTGCGACACCTGCCATGCGGGCAGCGGAGCCGGCACCGCGGCGCACTCGAACAACGCGAATCGAAGGGTGACGACGCCCACGGGCCCGGCACCAGTGAGCATCGCGGCGACCTACGACGCCAAGACGGGAGGCAAGGCGACGTTCGACCCGGCAGTCCTCACGTGCGCCAGCGTGAGCTGCCATGGAGGGAAGAGCGCCCCCAGTTGGGCCCTTGGGACCATCGACTCCTCGCGCCAATGTCTCGCGTGCCACGCCGTCAATCGAGGGAACCTCCCTGCTCAGTACAACGACGCCATCGGGCGCCATGCCTGGGGCACCCATGCCGCGGCGAGCACAGCGGATTGCACGCTGTGTCATGACATGTCCCAGACGAACACCAACCCGGGAGCCGTCAACCACTTCGCGTACCTCAACACGCCGGCCGTCAGTGGAGATTCGGTCTCCGGGCCGGCAGACCAGTTTCCGAGCGGTACCATTCGGTTCAGGACGACAGATGTCACCTACCCCATCACCGGCGCGGCGGCGTACGCCATCACAACCGCCTACCCGGAGGGAGACGGCAGCTGCACCCTCTCGTGTCACGGAACGAGCCACGCTCCGGCGGTGAACCACTGGAAGGCCCCCAACTCGGTGGCGCACCCGTTGCCGTTCCTCAGCACCGACACGAGCGACTCGGGCCACGGCCACCAGAGCCTGACCTCGGCCCAATTCGACGCCGACTGCGCCAAGTGCCACGACCAGTCGGGGACGACGAGCAGCAAGACCGGGCCGGTGTGCACCGAGTGCCACACGCTGGCCTCGCCCCTGAGCGTGGGGGTCTGTCTGTCGTGCCACGCGGGAGCGGCCTTCGCGACACAGGGGCCGACCGGAGCTGCCTGGCCGAGCCTCCAGGGAGCTCACCCCAAGCACCTGCTCCTCAAGACCTTCACTCGAGGGACGCCAGCGCTCCCCGCGTCGCTGACGGCCTCGGCCTACCCCTCGTGCGAGGCCTGCCACGTCGGCTCCGTCCCGGGAGACTCGGCCCAGACGCACTACGCCAACGCGAATCGGCGGGTGGCTTCACCGGTCAACTCCGGGCCGGCCTCGGTCGCGGTGAATCCGACGTTCAACGCCCAGAGTGGCGCCGCGACGACAGCGGTCAGCGCGACGGCCTTCACCTGCGGCAACGTGAGCTGCCACGGCGGGCAGACGACGCCCGGCTGGCAGGTCGGCACCCTCGACAGCAGCACCCAGTGCACCCCCTGCCACGGCGTAGCCGCGTCGGCGGGAACCATCACCCAGTACAACGATGCCTTCGGCCGGCACAGCCTGGGCACGCACAATGCCACAAATGCGGCCAATGCCATCGCCTGCACGACCTGCCACAACATGGGCAACGGTTC
>PMBV01000066.1 GCA_003153055.1 Myxococcales bacterium | reverse complement strand
CGTCGCCGCCGATGTTGTAGTCACCGATGACGTTGACGTCGTACGGACCGGTCTGCCACTCGACTGGCTTCTTATCGAGCACCCAGTCACGAATGGCGTCGTTGGCGATGTGATGGCCCAGCGACTGAGACACGCCACGGAAGCCCTCGCAGCGCACCGGTACGATGGTCTTGCCGATCTCCTTGTTCTTCTTCTTCGACACGGCCTCGATGTCGTCACCGATGAGGCCGATGGGGCACTCGGACTGAATCGAGATGCCCTTGGCGAGTGGGAAGAGGAGATTCACCTCGTCGATGAGCTTCTCGAGCTTCTTGTCGCCACCAAAGACGATGTCCTTCTCTTGGAAATCGCTGGTGAACTGCATGGTGACGAAGGAGTCCACGCCGGTGTTGCCGACGTAGTAGTTCCTCCGCTGCGACCAGGAGTACTGGCCGCACCCGACGGGACCATGGCTGATGTGCACCATGTCCTTCACGGGACCCCACACAACGCCCTTGGAGCCGGCGTACGCGCACCCGCGGATGGTCATCACCCCGGGAATGGACTTGAGGTTCGACTTCACCTCGCACTCGGTCCCTCCCTGAGCGGCGCCTTCCTTGGCCTCGGCAGGCTCGGCGGTACCAAGGTGTTTGGCCCGCTTCTTCCTCGACTTCTCGGGGTACTTCGCCAGCACCTCTTCGATGAGGCGCTCGTGAAGCGCCCCGTCATTCTCGTATTTCGCCATGGGCGTGTGGGTCCTTTGAGTCGTTCTTGGGTCAGGCCACTGCGCTGGGTCCGGCAGCGGCGGCGGCGCGTTCCAGAGCTTCGGCTTCGGCGGTCGCTTGCTCCTCGCTCTTCATCAGGCCGAACTCGAGCAGCATCTCCTCGAGCTCATCCATGCTGATCGGCGTGGGAACGGCGCCTTGCCCGGAGTTCTCGTGAATCTTCTTGGCCAGCGTCCGGTACTCTCCGGCCTGCTTCGACTCGGGGGCGTACTGGATGACCGTCTGGCGGCGCAGCTCGGCGCGCTGGACGATGTTGTCGCGGGGGACGAAGTGAATGAGCTTGGTGCCCAGCTTCTTGGCCAAGGCGTCGGCGAGATCGTATTCGCGGTCGGTCTGGCGCTCGTTGCAGACGAGGCCGCCCAAGCGAACGCCGCCGGAGTGGGCGTACTTCAANNTCGCGGATGGGCATGGCGAAGCCACCGCACACCACGTCGCCGAGCACGTCGTACGACACGTAATCGACGTCTTCGTAGGCACCATTCTCCTCGAGGAAGTTGATCGAGGTGATGACGCCACGGCCGGCGCAGCCAACCCCCGGCTCAGGACCGCCCGACTCGACGCACTTGATGCCCTTGAAGCCGGTCTTCAAGACCTGCTCGAGCTCGAGGTCCTCCACCGAGCCGGACGACGCGGCCAAGCTCAGCACGGTGTCCTGGGCCTTCGCGTTCAAGATGAGACGGGTCGAGTCGGCCTTGGGGTCGCAGCCTACGATGAGGATGCGCTGGCCCAAGTCGACCAGAGCCGCGAGGGTGTTCTGGGAGGTGGTCGATTTACCGATACCTCCCTTGCCATAAAAGGCGATTTGCCGAAGTTTGGCCATGTGGTCTCCTGCTGCTTCGTAGGTTGTTCGTTGCTTGACGACCGATGGGGCTCATTGCTGCCGGCGTGCCACGGCCAAGTGCCGGAACTCACGAGGGTTGGCTCCATGGGCTGGGGAGACGAACCCGACAGGGCTCGTTCCACACCCGACAAACCCGACATGAGCGACGCAACCGACAAAAATCAGGGCATGATGGGGTATTACCCGTCGAGGTCGTACCCGACGCCGGGAGGAACTGTTTGAAGCACCGCACCGTGCCCGCCTGGGCCGTCGCCTCGATTCAGTTCGCCGACAATCCCCAGCGGGTCGAGCTGCCGGGCGTCCGCGAGGAGCACCCGGCGTTCTTCGAGGCGGCGGAGAAGCTCGACGCGTGGGAGGAGCGGGCCAACCTCTTTCACGAGTACTTGGCGGATCGCTACCAGCTCAAGGGCCAGAGCCCGACCAACCGCACGGCGAGGAAGAACTCGTACCTGAGGTATCTGCGCGGGTGGGCGGTGGACAGCTCGAGCATCGAGGGGGCGGTGCTCAAGGGCTGGGTCGAGGCGCGCTTCGGCTTGCTCCCGACGTACCACAAGCGGCGCATCGGGGCCTTGGGCGACGAGTCGTACCAGGCCTACACCGACGAGTGGACCAACGGGAGCGCCCACACCAACGAGGTCTTTTCCCAGCTCGACCTCTTGTACGAGTTCACTCAGGACGAGCTCGAGCGGCGCCACCCGATGGAGAAGAGCATTCGGCTCTACCGGGGTGTCGACGAGAACGCCGAGCATGCCGTCATCGCGCAGGAGGGGAAGCGGCAGTTCATCGTGCGGCTCAACAACCTCTGCTCGTTCACCCTCGAGCGCGAGCTCGCGTGGGAGTTCGGCTCGACGGTGTGGGAGGCAAGCGTGCCGTTCGGGAAGATCTTCTTCTTCAGCGGGCTGTTTCCCACCAGCTTGCTCCGGGGTGAGGCCGAGCACCTGGTCATCGGCGGCGAGCTCCGGGTCCGGCGGGTGATGGACTGAGCGGCGGCCTCGGGCCATGGAACTAGGGTGGCGACGAGGGCACCCAGGGAGTCCGAGGCACCGCTCATCCGCAGCGGCTCCTCCTTTTGTCCGGGCGGACGGCCGCCACTCCCCCTGACCCCTCGCCCCGGCGAGGGGGGTCCCGCTCTCAGGGCCGCGGGGCCCCGGACGACCGCCGTGCCTCCGTCGCCTCCTCGGTGGCTAAACGTTGGAATGGCGTGGCGGCTCGTCGGGGCCTCCACGACCGCCCCAATTCACTCTCACTCGCGAGCTTCAGGGTTCAGGCAATGCCCTTGGTCTTGAACCCTCTGCGGATCAAGGACACTGGTGGACTCCGAGCAGCGATCGTGCTGCCCGAGCGGTCCTGAACGGGAGTGCAACCACGACGTTGACCGGCAGAGGGCCCAAGACGGAGGGCATTGCCTGAACCCTGAAGCTCGAGGCTCAGAGTAAACAGGTGCGGTCGTGGAGGCCCCGACGAGCCGCCACGCCACTCCAACGTTGAGCCACCCAAGACGAAGCAGTTCGGCAGGGCGGTCGTCCCAGGCCCCGCGGCCATAGGAGCGGCCCCTCACCCCCAGGCGGGGGTGAGGCGGGGGAGCGGGGGGTGGCCGTCCGCCCGGACAAAGGCCATGTCCACTGCGGTCGAGAGGTGCCTCAGGTACCTGGGGGCCCAGACTCCGAGGACGCCCTCAGCCGTTCACCTACTTCGCCGAGAGCGTCACCCCCGAATACGCGGTGTAGCCCCTGAGCATGACGTAATAGGTCCCAGCCGCTGGCGCCGAATACGTACACGTCTCATTGGACCCAACCTTATATGGCCGGCAGTCGTACGCCGTCGTCGTCGGGTGCGAGCCAGCTCGAGTGTAGAGGTCGGCGTCGCTGGTCGACGAGGTCGAACCCGTGATGGTCACGGTCAACGAGGCCGTGCCCGCCGGTACGGTGATCTGCCAGAACGCCTGCGAGCCAGCCACGCCCGAAAGGCTGCTGATGGTCTGCCCAATGCCCAGCACCGGGTCTCCAGTGCCGCCGCCACCGCCAGTCCCGCCGCCCGTGCCTCCGCCCGTTCCACCACCGGTGCCGCCAGTGCTGTACGACGCGGTGAGCGTCACGCCTGTGTAGGCCGCGTAGGCGTTGAGCATCACGTAGTAGCTGCCCGTGGAGGGAGCAGCCACGGTGCAGCTCTCGTTGTTGCCAGTCAGATACGGCCGACAATCGTAGGTGGTGGTGGTCGGGGCCGACCCGAAGCGGGTGTAGAGGTCCGCGTCGCCGGTGCCACCGTTAATGGTGATGGAGAGGTTGGTCGCCCCCGCCGGAACGTCAATGCGGAAGAGAGCCTGTGCATTCAAAGCACCACTGAGCCCGGTGGCTGGTACGCCATTGCTCAACACGGTCGTGCCACCTCCCGTTCCGCCGCCGGTGCCACCACCAGTACCGCCGCCAGCGCCACCGCCCGCGCCGCCGCCCGTGCCTCCACCACCTCCGGTGCCAGTCTTGGTCGTGATGCAGTTGCTGGTGGCATTATCGAACTCCTGCTGGACGGTGTACGTGACGCCGTCGCTGCCTACGACCGAGCCCTGCGAGGCGTTGCAGATGTCGCCGATCTCCCCGTTGGTGCTGTCATACCAGGCCAGTGGTGGGGCGTTGACCGTGGCCAGGCCGACCTCGCAGTCGGTCAACGTCTCGATCATCTCGTGCGAAGCCACTGAGGTGTAATTGTTGAACGTCGTGCTCGTGCCGCAGCCGGTGGCACAGCCTGACCCCGCCTGCATGTCGGGGTGCACGCCGTAATACACCTCACCGAACCCGGGAATGTTGGCGATGGTGCCGTGGTAGGCGCAGAAGCCTCCCGCGACGCAGGAGTTGGTGCCGCCCTGAGAGATGGTCTTCCCCGGGGGAAAGAAGATGGCGTAGTACGTGTTGTTGTTTCCCGCGGCGTCGTGGGTCGGCGCCGGGAGCGTGCCCGCGGTGATCTGCGCGGCCAGCTCGGCTTGAATGCTGGCATCGCTGATCGTCGAGCCGTTGCGCGCCGCCGCTGGCGTGATGGTCACCCTCGACCCGAAGGTCCCCCGACCGATGACCTGGTTGGTCCTCGTGGCCTGGCTGGCGAGGTTCGTGTTGTATTCTGTAAACCAGTCCATGTATGCGCTGGTCACGATGCCCTGATAGAACGTCGCGACGTTCGGTGTCGCGGTCCCGCTGACCTGGGCCAAGTAGCTCCCCGAGCCATAGAGAACCTGCACGACCTGCATGTTGGAGACGACTCGTCCACCGTAGTACGTCAGGTGCGCCCCAGCTGGCGCCGCGGTCGAAATGATCGCTGCCCCCGGCTCGCGCACTGGCATCTTGTGCACTCGGCCCCCGAGCTGCAGCGCCGACTTCACCAGGGCCGAGTCATCCTGCTTGTCAAGGCCCTGCCCGCCCACCACCGCTTCCTGCTGGCCACAGCTCGCCAGTACGACTATCAGTGCGCCTAACGGGACTATAGTGCGATTGACTTGTGTTCTCATCATGGCTCCTTGCGGGGGTTCGACGGCTGGCCTACCGGTCGACACACCCCTGCCAGGAACACGCCAGGATTGACCCCAGAGCATACACGTAAACACTAATTACATATATATTGACCGATATCAGCTCGTTGGAGTGTGCCTGCGCACGCCACTGGGGCAAAATGCCCAGGGCCGGTGCCTCGCAGTTCCGCTCAGGCGAGAAAGACCGCGGGCCGCTCTCGCCGTGTGGATGGTCTGCGCGACGTCAGACTACGGAGCCGCGGCGAGGAACTCCACCGCCTGCCTGGTCACCTCCGCGTCGCGGAGAATTCGTCGGTGGCCCAAGCCCTCGGTCACGACCAGTCGTCCTTGAGCCGCGTCGCGCGCAACCCGCTCTCCGTCGGCCAGGGGCACCTCCCGGTCTTGACGGTCGTGAATCACCAACAACGGCGCCGTGAGGTGAGGCCCCAGCCAGGCCGAGTTGAGGCGGGCCATGGGCTCACCGGCGTAGTCCTCGACGCGGGCCGCGAGCGCTCGCGCCGCCGCGGGAGGGAGCGCGAGCCAGCGAACGAAGCCCTCCAACCACACCGCCGCGTCGGCCGGCGGCCCCACGTAGACTGCTCGCCTCGTCCCGAGCCCTCGAGCCGCCGCCAGCGAGAACGCCGCCCCGCCCATCGAGTGCGCCACGACCCCGTGCAGCGGTCCGCTTGCCTCGGCGACGCGGCCGAGGGCACCCGCGAACGCGGGGATCGATGCGAAGCGCCCGGCTGATTGGCCGTGACCCGGGGCGTCATGCGCCACCACCGTGAAGCCAGCCGCCACGAGCGGGCGCACCAGCGGCGTCATCTGCCCAGCACACCCGCCCCAGCCGTGAGCCAAGAGCACCACCGGCCCTCCACCCCAGCGCCAGGCGACGAGGCGGTCGCGGCCCTCGCCCAACGTCATGCGGGTGGCGTCGGCCAGAACGGCCAGCTCCTCAGCGCTGCGAGGCCTCCTGGGCGGAGCCTTGAAGAACAGGCGCGTCGCGACCGAGCCTGCGAGGCGAGGCGAGACCCTCGCCAGGGCCGAGACCACGGCCTTCAACAGCCGTGGGGCCGGAGGTGAAATTGGGCGAACGTTCGTACTTTTTCTTGAGGACATGGGGGCTCGTTGAAGTCACGACCTTCGGGGCTTCCGTGCCCGGGTCACCAGCGCGTCGAAGGCCAGGTTCGCGCGGGCGTCAGCCTGGGGGTCTCGCATGAGCCGCGACGCGTGGTGCCAGGCCAACATGATGCCGTAGAGCTCATGGGCCAGCTGGTCAACGTCGAGGTCTTTGCGGAACTGGCCCTCCTTCACGGCCGAGCCCGCCACGGTGGCGATGAGCTCGAGCAGGTCACGTTGCTGTTGCACCAGGAGGTCTCGTACCGGGCCGGTTCGATCGTCGAGCTCGACGGCCGCCTGCACGAAGAGACACCCTCCGGGCAACCCACTCGCCTGAGGCCACTGGCGCCAAGATTCGAACAACGCCCGGAGCCGCGGCTCTCCACGGGCAGCGCCGAGAGCCGGGCGAATGACCACCTCGGTGAACCGGGCAGCGGCGTACTCGAGCACCTGCTGCTGCAGCGCCTCCTTGGACCGGAAGTGGGCGAACAACCCGCTCTTCGACAGGTCGAGCGCCTCGGCCAACGCCCCGATGGTCACGCCCTCCAGGCCAAGCTGGCTAGCCAGCCCGGCCGCACGCGCCACGATGGACTGCCGGGTGAGGTCACCTTTTCCCATTCGACGCGAACAATAGCACGACCGTTCGTTTTTTCAACCCTTCCACTCCCCCCAGAGACACCCGAGATTGGAATCCTCGGCGCCCTGCTCCTCCTTGCGCGCGGCGTTTTTCGTGCCCAGCTGGCCATCAGTCGCTAAACCAGCCCGATGCCTCAGACCTCCATCTCGCCCGTGAACCACCAAGTGCGCCTCGCAGCTCGACCAGTGGGGTTGCCCAAGCCGACCGACTGGAAGTTCACCGAAGAGCCGGTGCCCGAGGTCGGCGACGGGGCGTACCTGGTGAAGACGCTGATGCTGTCGCTCGACCCGGCGATGCGCGGGTGGATGAACGAGGGCAAGAGCTACATTCCCCCGGTCGGCCTGGGTGAGGTGATGCGCGCGGGCGGCGTGGGGCGCGTCGTGGCCTCGCGAAACACCGACTACCCGGTGGGCACCTTCGTCAGCGCCGGCCTCGGCGTGCAGGAATTCCGACTCTTCGATGCCACCACCGCGCGCCACGCCGGGGTGATGAAGATCGACCCCACGGTCGCGCCACTGGAGAAGTGGCTCAACGCGCTGGGCATGCCCGGTATGACGGGCTACTTCGGGCTGCTCGACATCGGCCAGCCTAAGGCGGGCGAGACGGTGGTGGTGTCCGGTGCGTCGGGGGCCGTGGGGCAGACGGTGGGCCAGGTGGCGAAGCTCCAGGGTTGCCGCGTCGTCGGCATCGCGGGCGGCCAGGCGAAGTGCGACTTCGTGGTGCGCGAGCTCGGCTTCGACGCGTGCATCGACTACCGCGCGGGAGACGTGCGCGAGGGCCTCAAGGTCCATTGCCCCAAGGGCGTCGACGTCTACTTCGACAACGTGGGGGGTGAGATCCTCGACGCGGTGCTCAGCCGCATCAACCTCAAGGCACGCATCGTCATCTGCGGAGCCATCTCGCAGTACAACAACACGGCCCCCATGCGAGGGCCTTCGAACTACCTGTCACTCCTGGTCAACCGGGCGCGTATGGAAGGCATGGTGGTGTTCGACTACGCCGCCCGCTACCCCGAGGCCATCACAGCCATCGCGCGGTGGATGAAGGAGGGGAAGTTCGCCTCGAGAGAAGACGTCATCGACGGCCTCGCCACTTTCCCCGAGGCGCTCCTCAAGCTCTTCTCGGGAGAGAACTTCGGCAAGCTCATCCTCCGGCTGGCCCGCGACTGAGGCCTCGAATTCAGAGGCAGTTGCTCGCCAACCAGCGGTTGAGCGGGGCACAGGCGCGGCCACAGTCGACCAGGAAGTCGACCAGCTCGGGCTTGGTGAGGAGCCGGCGATCGAGCTCGTTGGTGACGGCGATGAGCCCCTTCATCTTGAGCAGCTCCAGGCGGGGGTGCTCGGAGTCGAAGCCGGCTGGTGGACGTTTGAGGGCCTCGCGCGCGTCCAGCCTCATCGACCGTCGACGGAGGCCCGCCAAGATTCGATCGAGCTCCTTGCCCCGCCGTGAGTCGATGAGGGCCTGGCGGTGCCGAGCCAGCGTCGCCGGGTCCATGCCGTAGAGGCCGGCAGCGGCGAAGAGCTCCGAGTGGCTCACGTGAAAGTAGAGCGCCGCCGGCTGCTCGATTTGCGAGCGGCCGTCCGATGGCCCGGCCACGGGAAGAAACCCTCCCACGTGGGTCTTGTACGGGCTCTTGTCCTTGCTGAAGCGGAGGTCGCGGTTGATGCGGAAGATCTTCGGCCGTCCGAGGCCACCTCCGGGGTACGCGCGGAGAAGCCGCTCGCGCACCTCGTGGAGCAGGGCCTCCATGGGACGAAGCCAGCCCTCCTGGTAAGCCTCTCGGTGCGCCTCGAACCACTCGCGGTCGTTGTGGAGCGTGAGCTGGTGGAAGAAGGCCGCCGAGGTGTCGGCGAAGCCTTCGAACCGGGGGACCTCGGTCGTCTTTCGCTTGGAGGTGGCGGCGGGCTTCGGCATTGGCAAACCATAGCGGCTCAGCACGATGATGGGCACCATCACAGCGCTGGAGTACCATCGGCGCGTGTCGGCACCGGATATCGATTTTCGCGAGCGCGCTCGCAGGCTGATGGATGATCTCGACGACCCCCTTCACCGCCGGGCCCTCCGCGTGCTGCGCGTCGCCTGGAGCGCGGGCATCCTCGGTGACGTCCCCATAAGGAGCCTCCCAGCAGCCCTCGGAGTGGTGCGAGAGAAGGGCCTCAACGCCGCGATGCTGCACTCGCTGCACGCTCGCATGCACCCGGCGCGGCTCGCCCTCGTCGACGCGTGGAGAACCGTCACCTGGGCCCAGGCCGACGAGGAGATCGAGCAGGCCGCCCGGGCCATGCGCTCCCGACTGGGCCTCGCCACGGGAGAGGCCGTGGCCATCGCGCTGGAGAACCGCGCCGAGTACGTGCTGGGCTGGTTCGCCACCATGCGGGCCCGCGTTCGCGTGGTGCACGCCGGCTCGCATCTGACCGCCTCGGAGCTGGTGCACCTGGTGCGCACCGCCAACGTCCGCGCCGTGCTGGTCTCACGGGGCACTCAGGAGATGCTCCGCGAGGCGCGCGCCCTGCTCCCCGACGTCGAGCTGCGAGTCGTTCACTGTGGAGACGGAGCCCCCGCCGAGGCGCTCACCTGGGCCGGGCTGTGCGCCAGCGGTGGGCCGAGTCAACCCCTGCCACTGGCGCCCGCCGAGAACGTGGTGTTCACCTCGGGCACGACCGGTGCTCCTCGGGGGGCGGCGCGCGACTTCGGTGCCTTCGGGGCGACCGAGCTGGCGCGGGTGCTCGAGCGGCTGCCCTTCACCTGCGGCGAGCGGCACCTGGTGGTCGCGCCAGTGAGCCATAGCGCGCCACAGGTCTTCACGCTCGTGCACACCGCGCTGGGGAGCACGGTGCAGCTGTTGCCCCACTTCGAGGCGGCGACCACGCTGCGCACGCTCTCGACGGAGCGCATCACCAGCACCTTCCTGGTGCCCACCATGCTTCGCCGCATGCTCGAGCTCTCCCAAGAGGTTCACCAGGCCACGCCCACGCCTGAGCTCCGGGCGGTGGTCCTGGGTTCGTCGGAGCTCGGAGAGGATCTCCGCCGCGGCGCCATCGCTCGCTTCGGAGCGCGTACGGTGTTCGACTTCTACGGCGCGACCGAGCTGGGTTGGGTCACGCTCATTCGCGGAGACGAGATGCTCGAGCACCCCGGGAGCGTCGGTCGGCCGCTCTCGGGTCAGCGACTGCGCATTCTCGACGAGCAGGGCCGCCGCTGTCCGCCGCGTGTCACGGGCCTGGTCGGCGTGAGAAACGCCCAGACGATGCTCGGCTACACCGGTGACGAGCAGGCCACGCGGGAGACCGTGCGGGGCGGCTGGAGCACCGTCGAGGACCTGGGCTGGGTGGACGAGGCGGGCTACCTGTACCTGGCGGGGCGGGCGCGCGACATGGTGAAGAGCGGCGGCGTCAACGTCTACCCGGCCGAGGTCGAGCGGGTGCTCCAAGAAGACCCTCAGGTTCGCGAGGTGGCCGTCATCGGAGTGGCTGACCGCGACTGGGGCGAGCGGGTGGTGGCGGTCGTCGTACCCCGGGACGGTGCGTTCGATGCCGAGGAGGCCAAGGCGCGCGCCCGGCGGACCCTGTCTCCCGCCAAGGTGCCCCGCGAGTGGCACCTCGTCGAGCACCTCCCGAGAAACGCGAACGGCAAGGTTCTCAAGAAGGAGCTTCGCGCCCGCTTCGGCCACGGGTGGAACGCGCCGTCGCACGGTGGTTGAGGCGGTGGTCCTCGGTGTCAGGCGATCGCCGACAAGGAGATGCTCCCGGCCGCCCACGGGGCCAGATGCGGCGCATATCGAGAACATCCAGTGTTCTGAAGATGCGAGCCGATGAGGCTCACGGCCATGCCCACCCGCATAGGCGCGACCAGGGCCGCTTGCGAAGGGAAGCACGGGAGGCGATCCACCGGATCGCAGCAAGGGTGATCCGGCAGATCGCCCCCGCGGCCCAAGCTCGGGAGTTCCGGGCGATTCAATGTGGTGTTGGACTTGCACACCCCGCCGCGCATGAGAACGACCTGGCTGGTGGCTGGCTCCTTGATGCTGTTCGCGCTGGGCTGTGGCGGCCCCGCGACCTCTGACTTCACCGACCCGCAGGAGGACCTGGACGTCTTCGCCCTCGACGGCAGCTTGCCGCTGACGTGCAAGACCCTGACGGTCGTCTCCGGAAGCATCGGGCGCGGCCAGGGCGTCGCAGGCTTGGCGAAACAGGAGCTCAACCGCACGCAAGACGTGTGGAGCAAGTACGTCGAGTTCAGCCCCCGCACCGAGGCCGTGTGCGAGTTTCCCATTCCCTCCACGCTCTCCGTCGCAGGCCTCCGCGCCTTGCAGCTCCGGGTGAACTACCGCGGCCCCACCAAGGCTGACATGCCGTGGGCCTTCGAGGTCTACGACGCCCGCGCCGGAGCCTACGTCCGGGTCGCCGACAACGACTTCGCCAAAGACTGGGTGTGGACCTCGACGAGCGTGGCGCTCCCCGCCCCCCTCGATCGCTTCGTCTCCAACGGCATCCTCACGATGCGCTACCTGACCCAGAGTTCGGCCGACATCTCGCAGCTCGACAAGTGGGCCTTGGCCGCGGTCCCCGGCCCCGGCAGCCCCTCCGACGCGGGCGCTGCGTCGGACGCGGGCCCCCAGCTCGACGGCGGCTCGAGCCCCGACGCCGGCAGAGCCCACGACGGAGGCACCGCGGTCGACGCCGGCCCGACCTGCACTCCGGTGTGCGGCGGCACGACCTGTGGCACCTCTGATGGCTGCGGCGGGACCTGCGAGGCGGGCTCGGGCTGTGCCACGACGCCTGGCACCTGGTGGAAACCGACCAACGACCAGCCGCTCCACTTGCACTGGCAGCTCTCCGACACCTTCGCGTACCCCACCGACGTGGTCGCCGGGCAGACCATCTACGACATCGACGGCGACCTCAACACCAGCCAGACCGTCGCCCAGCTCCACGCCCAGGGCTTCAAGGTCATCTGTTACATGGAGGTGGGCTCGGTGGAGAACTACCGCGCTGACTACCAAGCCTTCGTCAACGCCGGCGTGGTGGGCAAAGCGCAGGTCGACTGGCCCGGCGAGTTCTGGCTCGACATCTCGACCCAGGCCAACATCGACAAGATCCTCCCGCTCATGAAGACACGCATGGTCGACTGGTGTCTGAACAAGGGCTTCGACGCCATCGAGCCAGACACCTCCGACGTCGACGGAGCGCCCGTGGCGCAGGTCGTCTCCTACGCCAAGCAGATCGCCGACATGGCCCACTCCCTCGGCCTCAGCATCGGGCTCAAGAACAACGCCGGGAGCAACGCCACCCAGCTCGAGCCTTTCTACGACTGGTCTCTGGTGGAGGAGTGCTGGCAGTACAGCGAGTGCGACACGTTCCGGAACAACTTCCTCGCCGCCAACAAGCCGGTCTTCAACGTGGAGTACAGCTCGAAGCCCAACTGCGCCTCGGCAAACGCCTGGCACATGAACTCGGTGCGCCGCGACCTCGACCTCGTCGGGCCCCACGGCAGCGGCTACGTCTACGAGCCCTGCCTCCCCGATTCGCAGTCGACCTGGTAGCGCCAGACGCCATCGGCTTTCGTTGCCGCGGACCGTGACGTGCTTCTTTAGAAACGCCCGCCGACCCAGGCCATCGCTCCGCCCTGCGTGGGACCGGCGCCGACCGAGGGAACCTGGTCGTGCCACAACGGGCGCCAGAGCAAGAGACCGACCGCCCCGGCGGCCGCCACTGCGCCGATGACGAGGGCCGTATTGGCGATCTCCACCTGGTGCGCCACCGCCTCCACGTCCGACTTCGGGCAATCCGGGGCGCAGGTGGCGCGGAGGTGATCCACCCTCGTCTTCCCGTCGTTGGCGAAGTACGCGAAGAGCACACCACCCGCGACCGCCACCGCGCCGAGCGACGCCGTCACCACCGGCATCACCACCGAGGCATGGGCCGTCGAGACCGGCGCCGAAGCGGCGAGCGACGGAGTCGGGGGCGTGGCGACCTCTTCTGCCATGGGCTGAGCGGGCGAGGCGGGCCGCAGGGTGACGTCGAGGAGCCGGTCTTTCTCACTCTCTCGAATGACGGGCCTGAGCTCGCTCGCCTCGAGGCCCTTCGCTTCGAAGCGGAAGACGTGCACCCCGGGATCCATCGCCACGCTCCGGCCATCAGGGCCGCGCGCGCTGGGCACGCCGTCGATCGACACCTTCACGTCCACCACGTCGAGACCGGCCGCGTCGCGCACCCTGAGCAACACGGTGGGCATCTGGCGCTCGAGCTCGGCCAGCCAGGCGTGACACTGAGCCCGCACCACCGCGGGGCACGTCTCGGCCCCGCAGGTCAGAAAGCGATCGCGGGCGGCGAGGAGCTTTCCTTGGTCGCGGAGGTCCTGCCCACGGTCCGACGCCTGCACGCACTCGATCTTGGTCACCGCCCAGGCCGCCGGTGAGGCGAGCAAGACGCCGATGGCGAGGACGAGGTGAGCGCGCATCAATGGCAGTGTAGCCCGCTACAGACACTCGGTGCGGAAGCGTTTGTGGCCCTTCTTGTCGAGGTAGTAGGGCACACGACAGTCGGGGCGATGGCGCTCGGTCGGCGGGTGGGCCGGCCTCGGCTTCTCCTCGATGACGACCAGGCCTGCATCCTCCTCCATCGGGGCGCCTGAGCTCACCGCGGGCACGGGGCGCGGCTGCTCGACCGGCGCGGGGGCTGACGTGGGCGAGCGAAGGAGGACTGCTCCGCCCAGCACCGTCGAGCCCAGCCCGATGAGCGCCAGGAGCCACCAAGCCCAGGAAAAGCTCCGCCGCGCGGGCTCGACCGGCTGAGCCACGGCGCCACCGGGAGTGAGAACGGCCGTAGGCGTCGGGCTGGCGGAGAGGTCGGTGAGGCGGCGCTCGAGCTCGTCGCGGGCGAGCCCTCCGACCCACGCCCCGACCTGGGAGGAGGAGGCGATCGGCAACTGCTCGAGGGCCGACGCCATGGCCCCAGCCGAAGGCCAGCGCCCATTTGGATCACGGCACAGCCCTCGCATTACAATCTCGTCGAGCTCGCGGGGCAGCTCCGGGCGCCGTGCCTTGGGCGGAACCACCGGGCCAGAGATGATGGCCATCATGGTCTCCTGGTCGGTCGCTCCCAGGAAGAGCCGATCGCCGACCAATGCTTCCCAGAGCACCACGGCGGCAGAATAGACATCGGTGCGGTGATCGACCTCGCCCCCCGTGGCTTGCTCGGGCGACATGTAGCCCAGCTTCCCCTTCACCACGCCGTCGCGGGTCTCCTGGAGCCTCCCTCGGGCCTTGGCGATGCCGAAGTCGAGCAGCCGCGGGACGCCATCGAGGCCGACCAAGAGGTTCTGCGGCGAGACGTCACGGTGCACCACATGGAGCGGTCGACCCAGCTCGTCGCTCGCGGTGTGCACCGCCTCCAGGCCGCTGAGCAACCCGAAGCCCAGCGCCAGGGCGACGGGCACGGGTACGAGCGAATCGGCGCGCAGGGTCGCCCGCATGAGACGGGAGAGGGACTCGCCGTGGACGTACTCCATCACCACGTAGAGGTCGCCGGCCTCCTCGATGAGCTCCAGGGTCGACACGACGTGGGGCGAGCGAATGTGCGCCCCCAGCCGCGCCTCGTCGATGAGCATCGAGACGACCTCGCGATCGTCGCTCCCCGCGCGGAGCCGCTTGACCGCCACGAGCTTGGCGAAGCCGTAGGGCCCGGTGAGCCGCCCGAGCAGCACGTCGGCCGCCCCACCCTGCCCGATGCTCTGGTACAGCTGCACCTGGCGCTGGGCTTGGATCCGCGGCTCCGCGTGCTGTGTCGGTCTCTCCATCGAGCTCTTCCGGCAGCGAGCCGGGTCGCCACCCTACCTGCCGTGCCCCGCCTTGAGGAGCTGGAAGTACCGACGATGCTGAAGCAGCTTGGCGCCGAGAACGGCCTTCTCCGCGGCCGCCTCGAGTCCCTGGAGAAACAGTCTCCACGCTCCGCGCCATCTGTGGGCCCCGAGCACCGCGCTGGTCCTTCGCGGCCTGTGCCCTGAGGTCACTCGGCCGTGCAACACCGGGCCCCAGCGCAGAGTGCAGCGTGCTACATTGGCCCCGATGTGCGAAGTGATGCTGTCACCGACCAGTGGGTGCCGGGCCGTCGCGAGACGCCCCCGTAGCCCCGCGCGCGGAAAGAGGGCAACCGCGAGCCTGGTGCGGAAAATCCGCACCTCTGGTTCTGTGAGGGGCCTCTTTCGGGCTATGTCCCGGCCGAGGTCTACTTGATGAAGCCGCCAGATGGACGGTCACGCTACTGTCCCTCCTGCCAACGAGAACTGCGACGCGATGAGCGTCGCTGCCCCGACTGCGGCGGCTCGGCCGCGGGCCAGGACGACACGCACTGGAGCTCGGTGGCGCCGCGAGAAGCCGATGCTGGTTCTCCAGAGTTCGAACCGGAGTTCGATCCCCAGAGCCTCATCGGCGAGGTGGTGGGTGGACGATACCGGCTCGAGCGCCTCCTCGGTCAGGGGGCGATGGGGGCGGTCTACCGAGGCGTCCAGCTCGCCCTCACCAAGCCCTACGCGATCAAGGTGCTCCTGCCGTCACTGGCCAAGGACGCTCACTTCATCGCCCGGTTTCAGCAGGAGGCGCGCATCGCCGCCGCCATCCGGCACCCGGGCCTGGTCGAGGTTTTCGACTACGGAGTCGAGGACGGACTGGCCTATTCGGTGATGGAGCTCCTCCAGGGGAAGACCCTCGCGGAACACGTGGCAAAGGACGTCGCGCTCCCACCCGAGGTGGCGGTCCGCATCGTCGCCGAGGCCGCGGACGCGGTGGCGGTCGCTCACGAGAAGGGCGTCATCCACCGCGATCTCAAACCAGCCAACCTCTTTCTCACTCGGGGCGATTCCGGGCGAGTGGTGGTGAAGGTCCTCGACTTTGGGGTCTCCAAGGCGACCATCTTCTCCCCCGCGGGGCACGCTCCCATGACCATGTCGGGCTCGGTGTGCGGCACCCCCGCGTACATGAGCCCGGAGCAGGGCCGCGCGGGCGCCGTAGACGGCCGCACGGATATCTACGCCCTGGGCGTCGTGCTCTACCGGCTCCTCACCGGGAAGGTGCCCTTCGACCATCCCGAGCCGGTGGCCGTGATGTACATGCACCTGGAGCGGCCCGTGCCGTCGCTCAGCCTGCCGTCGGGAGCGGAGCTGCCTCCCGCGCTCGTCGAAGTGGTCAGCCGAGCACTTGCCAAGCGCCCCGAGGATCGCTTCGCGACCATGCTCGAATTCGCTCAGGCGTTGCGCAGCGTCGTCGAGCCAGGGGCGGAATCCTGGGGTGCCGTCAGCCCAACGGCCTCGAGCGCGGACCGGACCGTGGCGCTTCCCGCGACGGCGAAGCCCATTTCAGCGGTCGAAGGGTCGGGAACCTCGTCTCGCTCTTCGGCGTCCTTGTCTGCGAAGGCGTCCGGGCCACCTTCCCGACCTCCGGCGTCCTCATCTGCGAAGTCGTCCGGGCCACCTTCTCGACCTCCGGCGTCCTCGAAGGCGTCTGGAGCGTCGCCTCGGGTTTCCTCCACCCTCTCCGGCGAGGAGCACGCGTCCAGGTCGAACGTGTGGCGGATCGGCATCCCCGCTGCCGGTGCCCTCGCCCTCATCGGTGCCATCGCCGTAGCCTTCGCGGTCCGGCGCGTCCCCGAGGCTCCGGCCGACGAGGCCGAGGTGCCGATGTCGCCCCCCGTCTCCGTGCGGGCTCAGCCTCCCGTTGCCAAACCCGCGGTGGTCCCGCCGACCGTCCCTCAACCGACCGTGCAGACGCCGCTCGATGAGGAAGTGGACGCTCCAGGTGCCGAGGCCGCGCCAGTCTCGCCTCCTCGCCCAGCGCTCGTGCTTCCCCCGCCTCAGCTGCCCGCTGACGAAGCGACCTCGGACGTCTCTCCACGGGAGAGCCACGACCGTGCTGCTCCGGTCGGCGAGAAACCCGCCCGGGCGCGGGGCGAGATTGCGCTGACGTCGAAGGTTCCCGGCAAGGTCGTCGCGGTCGTTGGGGGCGCTCGGGTGGAGCTCTACACAAACTCGGTGACGCGCGTTCCCGTTCCGGCTGGAACGAGCCAGGTGAAGTTCCTGCTACCGGACACCGGAGAATCCTGCGCGGTGTCGGTGGACGTGCTGCCAAATCTGCGGCGCGCCCTGGTCTTTGGTCCAGAGCCGAGCTCAGTCGTGCTCAGGGATCCGTCGGGGGCGAAGAACCTCAACTGCCAGAGCCCGTGATGCGACGGAGATGATGGTTGGTCTTTCAGCCCGGGTGCGCTGGTTCTCGCCACCCGGAGCTGCGTGGAGTTGAATCAAGCACAGGACTCACTTGTTCATATTTCGGTTTCTGGTTGACAGACACCGAGAGCGCATTCAGGGTGCCAGCCGACGATGCCACTGCGCAGCTCGACCTCTCTTCTGTTACCGATCGTCGCAGCCCTTCTCGGCTCGAGCTCGACCCCACCCCCGCCTCCAGTGCCGCCGCCCGCCCAACTCGGCGCGAGCGAGTGGGTCGTCGTCGGGCTCCGCGGCCCCGAGGACGCGTTGATCGCTGCGGACGTCGAGGAGCTTCGAAGAGCGCTCGCCGTAGAGTTGGGCCCCAATGGCTCGGCTCAGGTCCTCCCGGCTCCAGTTATCCTCTCTCGGCTGGGCGCCAGCTCGGCACCAGTCTCGGCGCTCCTCACCCGCATCTCCGACGCGGAGGGCGCCTACCAGCAGTTCTCGCTCGACGCCGCGCGCGAGAAGTTCCAGGCCGGTATTCAGGAGCTCGCCATGGCCGCCGGTGAGCCTTCGGTGTGGGAAGCCAGCAAGACCGCTCACGTCCTATTGGCGATGGTGTACCTGGCTGCTCAGGAGCGAGACGCCACCGCGCACGCTCGAGGCGAGCTCGAGGACATTCTCCGTGTGGCTCCCGACTTCAAGGCGAGCGGGTACTCGAGCGACCCGATGTTCCTCGCCCTGGCCAAGAAGGCCGAGGAGCGGGTTCGCCGGGTGCCGAAGGGCGCCCTGCGGGTCGCGGTCGAGCCTCCTCGCCCCGAGGTGCAGGTGTGGGTCGATACGGCGCCCAGAGGGCCGACAGAACGAATTGAGCTCCCGGCGGGAACCTACCGGGTCCGCGTCACCGACGAGAGCACCCCGAGGCTTCGGTCCTTCACGCATCTCGTGACGGTGACCGCTGGGCAAGAGACTCGCCTCACCGTGAACTTAGATATCGAGGGCTCGCTCGACAGCGGAGGAGGACCGGCCTTCGTCCTCCCTTCGATGCTCGGGCTGCGCTCGCTCCTCCCATCGGTCCTCGGTGGCCGACTTGGCTCCGGGAAAATGGTGTTCCTCTGGCTCGACGGACAGAAAAACCTCCGTCTGGCCATTGGCGACGCCTCCGCGGGTCGCCTGGAGCGAGCCGTCGCGGTGCCGAACCCCGACCCGTCGAGTCGAATGGCGACGCTGGCCAACCTGGCGTCCTACGCAGTCTCGGGGAAGCTCGCACCGGGACTGACGGAGGTCGTGCCGATGTTCTCTGAGGTGCGGCTCCCGGCGCCTCCCGCCGACGACATGCGCCGGCGTACGAGCGCACCGACCGCCCTCACGGACCCGACGCCAGCACGCCTCTCGGTGATGCCTTTGCCAGAGGGCGGCTCCGATGGGCGTGGGCGAGGGCCAGGTCTCAGGATCGGCGGCTGGGTGACCGCCAGCGTGGGGCTGGTCGCAGCGGCGCTGGGGATCGGGCTCGTGGTCCACACGGCGGGCGCCCGTTCCGCGCTCGACGGGCAGTTCATGCCGGCCGGCGTGGTGCCCTACGCGAGCCAGGTTGACTACGCGAGCCAGCGGCGTGGGCTGGCCTCCGTCGACCAGTGGGGCGTGGGGCTGATGATTGGCGCCGGCGTAGCGGCAGCGGTGAGCGCGACGCTCTTTCTTCTGGACGCGATGTCAGGAGTAGGCGACTCCTCGCACAGCGCGGGTGGCCGCGTCGCCCCAGGGCTGCTCGGGTCGGCACCTGCCTTCACCTTCTGATGCCCAATCCGCAAGGAGAACAAGAACATGGAGAAGTCTCTGCGAACCAAGGTGGTCATGGCTGCCGCCTTTTTTCTGGTGGCGTGCCCCAAGCCGACTCCAGTCGTTGAGGGGCCCGATGCCGGCACGGACGCCGGGTCGCCATTGATTGGCACGGACGTGTGCGCATTAGGCGACCCCGCGGCTGATTCGGACTGCCAGTCGGGCTGCGCGCGCTCGTGTGTCGCCGGCGCGGCCACTGGCAACACCTGGGGCGCTTGCCAGCCGCGCTTCGGTGGGACCTGCGCCGCGGTGCACGCCGAGGCACAGTGCATGGCAGGGGGGACGTGTGGGCGCGGTCCGTGTGAGCTCGGGTACTTCGACTTTGATCCCACCATCCCAGGCTGCGAGACCCACTGCGTCGGCCGGAAGTGTGACCTCGCAGACGGGGGCTCGATCTCGTTGAGCAATGACCCGCTCCACGAGCGAAGCGAGGCCTTCGGGGCCCTCTCGAGCGGCGCCTCGCTCGGGCAGCTGACGCAGCGGAGTGACGCGGGCTACCAGAACATGGGCGTCCTCGGAGAGATCGCCGCGGGGACGTCGAGCAGCGACGGGGGTTACACGAACCACGGCGGCTTCATGTCGGTGGGACGCGGGCCGGCGTCATCCCGTCACTGAACTGGCCCGTCTCACCGCGAAGGGAGCCCGACATCATGTCCGCTCGAAGGACCAAACCCACTCGCGCGCAACGGAAGGACCGCGACGAGGCGGTGCTCGCGACGCTCCTCTGCGTCGCCTTGCTGAGCACGGGCTGCAGCTCCGCCGCCAAGTGCCAACACGATGAGGAGTGCGCCGCTGGCTCGTACTGCAGCAGCGAATACGGAGTCTGTTTCGAGCGCCTCGGCTACGCGTCCGCCTTGGGCGCTGGACCCGCTCTGGCCGCTGGAGACGCTCACACCTGCGCCGGGACGAACGCTGGGGGCTTGCGGTGCTGGGGGGCAAACGTTGATGGCCGGCTCGGCGACGGGACCACGGTCGACCGACTGACGGCCACGCCCGTCCGAGACGACGGTGGTGAGTTGCTCGGGGTGGAGGGAGTGGCCACGGGCGCCTACCACACGTGCGCGTTGCTCGATGGCGGAGCGGTTCGGTGCTGGGGTTGGAACCAGCAGGGCCAGGTGTCGGGCGCACCAGGCGCCGCCGTCCTGAGCCCCGCGGCTGTGGCCTCGCTCGGCAACATGGTGGCTCTCGGCCTTGGTCAGGCCCACAGCTGCGGCCTGACGGTCGACGGCGGAATCAAGTGCTGGGGTGACAACTCCCAGGGCCAGGTCGGTCCCTGGGGCATCTCCGCGGACTCGTCGGTGGCGCCCTCAGGGAGCGCCGTCGCCCTTGCCTCTGGCAGCACGCACGCCTGCGTGGTGACGAGAGAGAAGCGGCTGTTCTGTTGGGGCGGCAACTCCTCTGGCCAGGCCAACTGGCGGCTCACCGACGGCAAGCCAGCGGCCCCCTCGGACCTGGGCCTGTCGGAGGTCGAGTCGGTCGCGGCGGGGCAGAGCCACACCTGCGCGGTGACGAGCGCCCACGACGTGCTGTGCTGGGGCGCCAACAACCAGGGGCAGCTCGGGCGGACGCCGTCCTCGGGTGCGAATCCGGCGAGCACGCCGAGCCTCACTGGGGCGCGAGCCATCGCCGCGGGCTGTGACCATACCTGTGCGCTCAAGTTGGACGGCGGGGTGTCCTGCTGGGGCTCGAGATTGGATGGCGGCACCGCGACGCCCACGCCCGTCTCGTCACTCCCGGCCGCGGAGAGCCTCACCGCTGGGTGCAGGCACACCTGCGCCTTCGTTCGTGGAGCCAAGGGCCCGGCCGTCTACTGCTGGGGCGATGACGGTCGCGGACAGCTCGGTGATGGGACAAAGCAGAGCAGCAGCGTGCCCATCGAGACCCAGTTCTAGAGCGCCGAACAGGTTGCCCAA
>PMBV01000513.1 GCA_003153055.1 Myxococcales bacterium | reverse complement strand
TGCTCAAGGTGAAGGTGGGCTACCCGACCCGCGAAGAAGAGAAGGAGATCATGAATCGCATGTCGGGAGACGCCACGCCCAAGGCCTCGAAGGTCGTGACCCCCGAGATGATCTCCAACGCCCGGGCGGTGCTGCATTCGATCTACGTCGACGAGAAGGTGAAGGAGTACATCCTCGACATCGTCTTCGCCACCCGCGACCCGGCGAAGTACGGGCTCCGAGACCTCACGGAGTACATTCAGTACGGGGCCAGCCCCCGCGCGACCATCTCGTTGACCCAGGCGGCGAAGGCCCATGCCTTCCTGCGGCACCGCGGCTTCGTCACCCCCGACGACGTCAAGGCCATCGGGTTCGACGTGCTCCGGCACCGCGTGTCGGTGACCTACGAGGCCGAGGCCGAAGATCTCACGCCCGAGCGCATCATTCAGCGCGTCTTCGAACGGGTCGAAGTCCCTTAAGCGCGCCGCCATGCTGCCGCGGGAGCTCATCAGGCGCATTCGCAAGCTCGAGATCGCCACTCGCAAGGTGGTGTCGAACGTCTTGTCCGGGCAGTACCACTCGGTCTTCAAGGGCCGGGGCATGGCGTTCTCCGAGGTCCGCCAATACCAGCCGGGCGACGAGGTGCGAACCATCGACTGGAACGTCACGGCGCGCATGAACGACGCCTACGTGAAGGTGTTCACCGAGGAGCGCGAGCTCACGGTCATGCTCCTGGTCGACGTCTCGGCCTCGGGCAGCTTCGGCAGCCACGAGCGCTCGAAATCGGAGATCGCCGCCGAGGTGGCCGCGCAGATCGCCTTCTCGGCCATCGCCAACAACGATCGCGTGGGGCTCATCTTGTTCTCCGATCGCATCGAGAAGGTCGTCCCGCCGCGCAAGGGCCGCTCCCACGTGCTCCGTCTGGTGACCGACATTCTCACCACCGAGCCCAAGGGCAAGGGCACGGATCTCGGCGCCGCCCTGACCTACCTGACGCACATCGCCAAGCGAAAGAGCGTGGCCTTCCTGGTGTCTGACTTCCTGGCCGCGGGCTACGAGCAGGCCTTGCGCATCGTCGCCAAGAAGCACGATCTCGTGCCGGTGGTGGTGATGGACCCCTTCGAAGAGAAGTTCCCCTCGCTTGGGCTGGTCGACCTGGAAGACCCCGAGACGGGGCAGCGCATGACCGTCGACACCTCCGACCCGCGAGTTCGTGGGCGCTTCGCCAGGTTCATGGGCCAGAAGCGCGACGAGCGGAACCGGCTGTTCCAGAAGCTCAAGCTCGACTCGGTCGAGCTGCGGGCCCACGAGGAGTACGCCCAATCGCTCCAGAAGTTTTTCCGCGCCCGGGCCCATCGGCTCTCGGCTTGACTCGGCCTCGCCGACCCTCCGTGCTAGAGAACCTCGGCTTGCGACCGAGCCCACTGTCTGCCGGAGGCCTGCCATGAGGACCTTCTTCGTCGTCAACCCCAAGAGCGCCAACGGAGCGACCGGACGGCGCTGGGGCGAGCTGGCGGCGACCATCGCCAAGACCCTGTCGGACTTCGGTGTGGAGTTCACCCACCGCCCGATGGACGCGGTGGCCATCACGCGCCAAGCCCTCAAGGCGGGCTACGAGTGCGTGGTCGCGGTGGGCGGAGACGGCACGATCAACGAGGTGACCAACGGCTTCTTCGAGAACGACCAGCCGCTCAACCCCAACGCCGCGTTGGGGGTGCTGCCCCGCGGCACCGGAGGCGATTTCCGCCGCACCTTCGAGTGGGACACCGACTTCGACGCCGCGGTTCGTCGCTTGAAGACGCCCGAGACCAGGCCCTTCGACGTGGGGCGTCTCCGGTACCGGGCCCATGATGGCGAGACCGCGACCCGCTACTTCGCCAACGTCTGCAGCTTCGGCGTGTCGGGGCGAGTCGATGAAGCGGTCAACGCCAGCTCCAAGGTGCTGGGGGGCCGGGCGTCGTTTCTCTGGGGCTCGCTCAAGTCGATGGTCGGCTGGCGCGATCAGTCGGTGCAGATCGCCTTCGACGGCGGGCCCGCCGAGCAGCTCGCGGTGACGACGCTCGCGGTCGCCAATGGGCGCTTCTTCGGTGGTGGCATGAAGGTGGCTCCCGACGCCGACGTCAGCGACGGTCAGTTCGATGTCACCATCTGGTCGGGCTACGGCTTGTCTGATTTCGTCATTCGCAATGCCGGGGTGTACTCGGGGGCTCACGTGAAGTGGAAGGGCACTCGTACCCTGCGATGCCGCGAGGTGACGGCCTCGAGCGACGAGCGCGTGCTGCTCGACTGTGACGGCGAGCAGCCAGGCACTTTGCCGTGCTCGATGACGCTGCTCCCATCGGCCATTCGCCTCAAGATCTAACCGCTGCAACAGGTGCAACACCTGCAACACGTGCAGGTGGCTCCCCAGGGTCGAGCGTCGCCCGTCGTTTCGGCACTTTCGGCCGACGCATGTCAGGCACTCCGCTTGCTCAGGAGCCTCGCGGAGGCATCCATGAGACCATACATTTTCGGCATCGCGCTGTTGTCGTGTTGGACCTTCATCGCCGCGGGCGTGGTGGCGAACCTCGCTGGGGTCGAAGGGGTCGGGAATCGGCCCATCGTCTTGGTTCCTGTCGATGGCGCTCGCATGGCCCCGCTCGACACGGCCGTCGATGCGTCGGTCCCCTTCGCCGACTCGGTGACGAGCCCGGCGGACCGCGGCCGACTGTGAGCGCTTGCGACGCAATCGAGTGGCTGGCCGGCTCGTTGACCGCCACGTTGGAGCGGAGGCTCGCGCCGTCTGGGAATTCGGCCCCCGAGGGGTATGTTCGCCACACGCGCCCGAGGACGGGCGAACGGGGGCCACCGCCGTGCAACTGGGTCAGCGATTCGGGCCGTACGACATCGTCGACGTCCTGGGTCAGGGCGGCATGGGGGTCGTGTACCGTGCCAGAGACTCCCGGCTCGGCCGTGACGTCGCCATCAAGACGCTGCCGGCGCAGATCGCCGCCGACCCGGTTCGGCTCCAGCGCTTCGAGCAAGAGGCGCAGGCGGCGAGCAGGCTGAATCACCCCAACGTGCTGTCGGTGTTCGACGCAGGTGAGCACGAAGGCACGCCGTACCTGGTCACCGAGCTCCTCGAGGGCCAGACCTTGCGGGAACGCCTCACGGAGGGCCCGCTGCCGGTGCGCAAGGCCATCGAGCTCGCGGTGGCCATCGCCCAGGGCCTCTCGGCGGTGCACGAGAAGGGCATCGTCCATCGCGACCTGAAACCCGAGAACGTCTTCCTCACCATCGACGGGCGGGTGAAGATCCTCGACTTCGGGGTCGCGCGGATGCTCGAGCTCGCCACCCCGCCGGTCGGCACGCTCCCGCTTACCCAGGAAGGCGCGGTGATGGGGACCGCTGGGTACATGAGCCCGGAGCAGGTGCGCGGTCGCCCCGCCGACTCGAGGAGCGATCTCTTCGCTCTGGGGGCCATTCTCTACGAGCTGGTGACCGGGCGGCTGGCCTTCGATGGCGAGAGCGCCGTCGAGCGCGGCTATGCGATTTTGAATCGAGATCCCCCGCCCCTCGGGGTGCCCAACCCGGCGCTCGAGCGGGTCATCTGGCGGTGCGTCGAGAAGTCTCCCGAGCAGCGGTTTCAGAACGCCCGCGACCTGGCCTTTGCCCTGGAGGCCATCACCGACGCGGGGTCGAGCTCGGTACCAGTGCCTGGCCCGATGCCCGCTGCTCGGAGCCGGGCGCGGCTCCCCTGGGCCATCGCCGGGGCGACCGGGGCGCTGGCCCTGACCTTGCTGCTGATGAGCCTCTCGAAAGGCAGACACGCTGAACCCTCGGTGGGCCAGGCGCGCCCCGTCTCGGCAGCGATGGCTCCTCGCTTCACCCGCGTCGCCTTCCGCAACGGCTGGGTGAGCAGCGCTCGGTTCACCGGCGAGAAGGGCATCGTCTATTCTGGCGCCTTCGAGGGAGAGCAGCCACGGGTGGTGACCGGGGTCATCGGCTCGGCGAGCAGCCGACCAGTGAGCGAGCCCGACGCAACCCTCCTCGACGTGTCGTCCTCCGGGGAGCTGGCCATCGGGCAGTTTGATCACGACCTCAAGCGGCGCTGGGAGCGAGGCTCGGTGCTTTCCAGGGTGGCCCTCGCAGGAGGTACTCCGCGCCAGGTGATGGAGCACGTCGTCAGCGCCGACTTCGGTCCAAAAGACACGATGCTGGTCGTGCGCGAGGAGCCCTCCCGCGTCACGGTGGAGTATCCCATTGGCCACGTGGTGCTCTCCAAGCCGAAGCCGTGCATGGTGACGGCTCGCCTGTCTCCCTCGGGCGACCGCATCGCCTGGGTCGACTCGCCGGTGGTGCACGACGATCGCGGCTCGGTGGTGCTGATGGACACTCAGGGCCGAGAGCTGGCGCGGTCGCCGTTCCACTGGAGCGTGCAGGGGCTCGCCTGGAGACCCGATGGTCAGGAGGTGTGGTTCACCGCGGCGGACACCGGCGACATGCGCTCCATTCGCGCCCTCGACACGACCGGCCACGAGCGTGAGGTCTTCGCCGCGCCTGGCTCACTGGTGCTCTTCGACATCGACCGGGCGGGCAGGGTGCTGGCGGCCATGCGCATCGCGCGGTTTCGGGTCTTTGGGCGCGTCGGCTCGGCGTCCACCGAGCTCCAGCCGCTCAGCTACTTCAACGGCTCCCAGGTGGTCGATCTGGCAACCGACGGCTCGGCGATGCTCTTCGTCGAAGGCCAGGGCTCGGAGGTCAGCGAGATCGAGACCTACTTGCGGCGCTTCGACGGAACCCCTCCGGTGCGCCTGTCGGGCGGGTGGGGCCGGGCCCTCTCGCCCGACCAGAAGTGGGCCGTGGTGTCTTTGAAGGCGCCCTTCACCACGCTGGCGCTGGTGCCCACTGGCCCAGGGTTGCCCCGAGAGCTGCCGAGTGGGGGCTTCGCAGCCATACATGGGGTGCGTTTCTTCTCCGATGGCAAGCGCATCGCCATTTCCGCCCGTGGCCCCGATGGCAAGCTCCACC
Organism: Myxococcales bacterium; assembly: GCA_003153055.1. The sequence continues at coordinate 27,488 of PMBV01000513.1, read as the reverse complement.
TGTACACTCAGGACGTCACCGTGAGCCCGGTGAGTGGTGGGCTGGGTGGGCTGAACGAGGCCGCACAGCCGCAGGAGGGCGCCGAGCCACGACAGCTCGGTGACGAAGAGGTCTTCGCCGTCGCGCCTCCCTCGCCCGACGGGCGCCACCTCGCCGCGTGGACACCCAAGGGCGAGCCGGTCTTGGTCGAGGTCGAGTCGGGGGCAATGCAGCCCCTCGGCGGGCTCGAGTGGGGTGACAAACCTGTGCAGTGGACGAGCGACGGCCGGGCACTTTGGGTCGCCCGCGACGCCCGGGCTCCGTCGATGGGTTGGGAGCTGTTCCGCTTGGCGCTCTCGACCAAGAAGCTCACCCACGTCTCCCACGTCGGGCCGGCGGATACCGTGGGAGTTCAGATGATGCGCGAGGGATTCATCACCCCCGACGGCAACACGTACGTGTTCGACCTGCATCAGACGCTCGACGAGCTGTATGTGATCGAGGGCCTCCGGTGAAAGGCTTGCTTTCTCGTGGCGTGGCTTCGATGCTCTCGTCCACTGCGGAACCGTGCACAGCACCCTGACCCAAGGCCTGGAGGCTCCCTCGGTTGAGCGCCGGTGCGCCTGGCTCTACCGAGTGCTCGACGCCGTAGCCCCGACTTCGCCGTGCGGTCGCTTCGCGCTGTGGCAAGTCGACGAGGTGCGCCTGGGGCGTTCCGAGAGCGCCCTGGCCACTCGCACCAAGGAGTCCAACGTCCGTGTGCTGCGGCTCGGCGTGCGCGACCTCTGGATGTCTTCTCAGCACGCGAAGCTGAGCACCGTCATGCAGCGCTGGGTGCTGGAGGACACGAAGTCGAAGAACGGGGTTCGAGTCAATGGCGCGGCGGTGCACCGGGCCGAGCTGGCCGACGGTGACGTCATCGAATTGGGGCGCACGTTCTTCCTCTTTCGTGCCGAGGAGCCGTTGACCGAAGGAGCCGCGCTCGACGTCGACTCGGCCCAGTGGCGGCCTCCCGCCCCCGGGCTCGCGACCCTGTCACTCTCCTTGGCAGAGGCCTTCGATCAGCTGGCGCACGTCGCCACGTCGGCGGTGACGGTCGCGCTTCGAGGGCCGACCGGTACAGGCAAGGAGGTGCTGGCCCGCGCGCTGCACGGTCTCTCCGGCCGCGCTGGGCCTTTCGTGGCGGTCAATTGCGGAGCCCTGCCCGAGACGCTGGTCGAGTCGGTGCTCTTCGGCCATCGCAAGGGCGCTTTCTCGGGTGCGACGGAGGATCGACCGGGCTACGTTCGCGCCGCCCACGGGGGCACGCTCTTCCTCGACGAGGTCGGCGACCTCCCCATCGAGGCCCAGCCGGCGCTCCTGCGGGTCCTCCAGGAGCGCGTGGTGACCCCGGTGGGCGACACCACCTCCGTGCCGGTCGATGTCCGCCTGGTCTCGGCGACCCATCACGATCTCGAGGCGCTGGCCAGGGCCGGCACGTTCAGGGAAGACCTCCGTGGGCGCTTGTCGGGCCTCGAGGTCGAGCTCCCGCCGTTGGCCGAGCGGAGAGAGGATCTCGGGCTGCTCCTCGGCGCGCTCCTCACCCGCATCGCCCCCCAGAGGGCGCCGTCGATGCAGCTCTCGCTCGAGGCGGCTCGTGCCCTGTTCGCCTATCGCTGGCCGCTCAACGTGCGAGAGCTCGAGAAGGCCTTGGAGGCCGCGGTGGCCCTGGCGGGCACCGGCGCCAACCTCGAGCTCAAGCACTTCCCCGCGGCGGTGCGCGAGGCGAAGGGGCGACCTCTGCCGGCTCCAGACGTGGAGCTGCCATCGGAGGAGGAGGCAGCGCTCAAGGAGCGCCTGGCCTCCGCCCTCTCGGCGCACGGCGGGAACATCTCGGCCGTGGCCCGCGAGTTGGGCAAGGCCCGCATGCAGGTGCAACGGTGGATGGCTCGCTTCGGCTTCGATGCGAGTCACTTCAAGAAGTAGGCATTTTCCGACATTGATGAAAATCAAGTCGCCCTGCCGGCGAGTCGATAACGATGCGCGACTTCATCGGAGTTCAAGGAGGTCGAAATGAAGACGCGGCTCGTGATGGCTGTTCTCGGTGTCCTCACCGTGGGGTGCGGTGGTCCCACGCTCAAGAGCATCTTCCCCGGCGACGGCGCGAGCGGTGGCACGGCCCCGGCCGTGGGCAGCTATGTGAAAGACCCGCAGAAGACCGACGGGTTTCAGTCGGCCGACGGCTACGACGCGATCGAGCTGTTGATCGACGGCGCGGCTCAGCCATTCTTTGACGCCAATGGTGATGTTCGCGGCAAGGATACCAACAAGGTGGTGGCGATGGCGCGGGAGTACTACGCCTCTTCAGACCACCAGCTCTCTGTGTATGTCTGGCAATTGAAGGACGCGGCCAGCGCATCGAGCACCTACGCGTACCTGGCGGCGAGCGTACAGTTTTACAAGGACCAGACCTGGACGGACCTCACGCTGAAGGATGCCTCTCGGATTGCCAAGACTGGCAACGCCGGGTGGGATGTGAACGCGCACAAAGGCGCCTATTACATCGAGGTGAAGGTCACCCCGACCGACGATGCTGGGCGGGCCGACGCGATTGCCTTCGCCACGGCGCTCCTCTCGAAGATGTGACGCGTGGGTTCAGCCCCCGACGACGTGGTACTGCCTCGAGCCCAGGCCCGCTGCCTGCGCGTTCTCGAGCCAGCCCATGATGGAGCGATCGACTGGGCCGTACCCGGCGTTCTTCCTGAGCTCATCGACGAGGGCGGTGGCTCGGTAGTCGAGCGCCACCGGGTCGCTGGACGCGAGTAACCGTTGGGGCACGGCGTCGGAGTTGGACGCCGTGTCTCCGTTGGTGACGGCGACCAGCGCATCGAGAATGTGAAAGCGGAACCGCCGCCGAATCAGAGGCAGGCGGTAGAGCAGGGGGAGCGCGGTGTTGATGTTGGTGTGGTAGTCGCCGGGGTTGTCGATGACGCCGTAGGTGTTCTTGAGCGCGCCGGTGACTCCACAGATGCCGTGCTTCTTCAGTACCGGCATGTTGATGGTGAGGTCAGTCACCTCGGTCAAAATTCGGCTCAGCCGTGGTACGGCGTTGGCGACCACGCCGCAGCAGGAGTCGCCATAGCCGACCGAGTCGACGGTGCCCATGAGCTTGGCCCCGATGAGCTCCTCGGTATAGCCAGCCGCGGTGAGCTCTTGGAGGCGGCGGTCCCACACGATGATGGTGTCGCGGGAGGCACCGAGCTGCTCGACCAGTGAGTCGACCACCGCCCGCACCAGCAGCGGCGAGGTCGGGCACGAGGGGTTGAGCGCGTTCACCTTGATGCCAATGCGCGTGGCCGGAGTCCAGTCGGGGAGGATCGTTCGCCAGGGTTGGCCGCCGGGTACCAGCGCGGCCAGCACCGTATCGAGCATGGCGCGCACGGGGCCCGCCACGACGGTGGTATGGCGCGTCGAGGCATCGACCAGCACGGCGTCGGCCCTCACCGTCTCGGCCACCGGTGATGAGGTGGTGATGGGGACGATGTCACCCTCGTCGGTGCACGCGGCGGTCAGCTGGGCCCATTGGCCCCCCACATCGGGGAAGCAGCCCGTGGCGGCGAGCGCCGTGCCACCCACGAGCACCTGTCTGCGGCTCGCCTTGTTCATTCTTGGAGCTCCGATTCGCCTAGACGACCGTGAAGTCCAGCACACTCGAGGCCCGAGCGGGAGTGCCACTCACGGTGAGCCCTTTGGGCGCCCTGTGTGTCGGCGACGCACCAGGAGCCACCCACCCAGCACCAAGACAGGCACGGCCAACAACAGCAGCTGATAGTACCGAGAGGGCGTTGACCTGAGCTGGGCCCCACCGAGGCGGGCCATGCCTCGATCACCGGGTGTCTCGTCGCGGTTGGTGTCCAGCTCCATCGCGAAGACGCCCAGAGCCTCGCCGCCGAGGCTGACCTGGGCGGCCATCGGAAACACACCGTCAGCGAGCCCAGGCCTCCGGTTCAGCGTGAACCGCATCGTCGTCAGCTCACCGGGGCGGAGCCTGGCGATTGGCGGTGGATCGACGGCGCTCGCGGCTTCGGTCTCCACGTGCAGGCCGATTCGCTCCAAGTCCGAGGGGAAGACGTTGAGCACCTGAATCGCCACCTCGGCCACCTCTCCGCGAAGCCGCCCCGAGCTCCGGCGCCCGTAGAGGATGAGCCCCCGCGGCTCCATGGTGTTCACCACCAGCATGTCGAAGAGCGAGCGCCCGTCATTGCCGCGCACGTTGAGATTCGCTCCCCTCGCCAGCAGTGCCTGACCAGCCTCCTTCGACCGCGAGGTGAAGAGGGGAGGCAGGCCCTGGAGATCTCGCTGATCGAGCTTCGCCCCCGCCGCCGCGAGCGCCGAGACCACCGCCTCGGTGCCCGACAGGTGGAGTGGCGTCCTTCCATAGAGGTCCCTCGCTTCGAGCTTGGCTCCGTGGGCCGCCAGGACCGAGATGACCCGGTCGTGTCCCCGCATCGCGGCCCAGTGCAAGGGGGTCATGTCGAACTGGCCGAGCGCATCGGGGTTGGCTCCGTGCTGCAACAGAAACTCCGCCAGCTCGACGTGCCCGCTCATCGCCGCCCAGTGAAGCGCGGTCCAGTCACGCTCGGCCTTCGAGTCGACGGGCACCCCAGCAGCGAGGGCCGCTTCGACGACCGTCTTGTCGCCCAGGGAGGCCGCGCGGTGCAGAGGTGAAACAGACACGTCCGCCGGAATGGTGAGCGACAGAACGAGTGTGAGGAGGAGACCCACTACGCCTACATCATAGCAGATTTCCTCTGGAATCGACCGAGATTTGATTTAGCGCAACCAAAGACAACGGAGGACTTGCGACAATCCCTTACCCTTGGTCGGAGGTACGCGATGAGCCCTCGCAGCACCCTCAGTGCGCTCATTCTCAGCACGGTGCTCCTGAGCCAAACGGCCCAGGCGCACTGGTGCCATGATCTCTGGTCGAGTGCCTACAACGTCGTCGTGAAGCCAGCGCAAGACACGGTGACGGTGCCCGCGACTGGGTCGGCCACGCTCGACGTGTACGTGCAGAACAACATGGGCTACCCGCTGTGGAACTTCGGGCTGGCGGCCACCGCGTCGGGCTACACCGTCTCGGTCAGCCACCAGGATCCAAAGAAGAAGGATCCGAACGACAGCAGCGTGTACTTCCTGCTGCCTGGCGAGAAGCTCAGGTACACGCTGACCATCTCACGCTCGTCTGGTTCGGGCTCCCTCAAGGTCGAGAATCTGACCTTCAACATCTCCTTCGGGAGCGGTGGGCAAGACTCGGCCTACGGCGGCGGTAATGGCAAGGAGGTCGTGATTCGAAAGACAGACATGACTCTCTCGCCTGGCCGCCCAATGTCCGCTGGCGGGAACGACCAGGCGACGCACCTCCACAACTCCATCATGGCCGACTTTGGCGACCTCGCCCAGGGCATCGACGGTCTGATGAAGGAGTTCTGTGTCGGACGGGGAAGCTGGAAAGACACCAACAACAGCTACAGCGTCACGACCAGTCTGTGCCCCGGAACGGCGGTGAGCCCAACGTGTGCGACGCCCCCCGGTCAGAGCGGTTACAAGTATGACTATGAGCATCTCTGGGCCGCCGGTGAGCTGGCCTACCGGAAGGCAGCCGCCAACTTCCCCTCTGATGTCTTCAGGTCACAGCTCATCTGCGCGCTGAACGGCGAGACACAGCCGGCGTTCCAGTTCTTTCCCTATGCCATCCTCGGCTACCTGGGCGAGAGCGCGACGGTGCGCTCATTCCTCCAGGGGAAAATCAGCTCTGGCTCGACGAACGAGAAAGCAGCGGCCAAGACAGCCCTCATGCTCTTCGAGGACCAAGGGGCTGCTGGCTACGCCCAGCTCCATACCGATGTCACGGCTGCGCTCAGCTCATCCAGCAAGTATGTGCAGATGCTGGCGGCCACCTCCCTTGGCATTCGCGACCAAGACGACGCGGCGGTCCAGAAGCTCATTGATGGGTCCAACTGGGTCGAGCCAGACACGAACGACAACGGGCTCGCGATGTACGCCGCGCACTTGCTCAACCTCGTGGCCTGGGATCGCCGCGGGTGGGCCATCGACGCCGCCGACGCCAAAGAGGTCTCGTTCTACAGCTCCACGCCAGTGACCCCCGACACCACCCCGCCCAAAGCGCCGACCGGGGTGAGTTGCGCGACTCAGACAGATGGCGGCGTGCGCCTCTCGTGGACGGCAGTGACCCAGGACGTGGACGGTGGGAACGAGAGCCTCAAGGGCTACGTGACCTACTACGGGTCGACCTCCCGGGGCGCCGCGACGACTCCGGCTGGCTTTTCCTACGATCATCAATACCCGACGAGCGGCAGCGGGGTGGTGACTGGCACCTCGGCCAACTACGCGGGCCTCTCGGGCACGCAGCCGAGCTACTTCTCGGTCATCGCGCAGGACAATTCGAGCAACTCCAGCACCTTCAGCCAGGAGGTCCACTGCACGCCCACGTTCCGCCCGGTCGCGGTCCTCAGTTGCACCCCCAACTCGGGTTCTGCCCCTCTGGAGGTCGCGTGCACCAGCGCGGGCAGCTCGGACCCCAACGGGGCGGGCGACATCGTCTCCCGCGTTTGGCAGGTGAATGGGCAAGCGAGGGACGGAGGTGTCACCTTGAACGTCTCGTTCCCGAACCCCTCGAACAACACCATCAAGGTGACCCTAACGGACCTGGCTGGCCTGACCAGCGCCGCTTCGGCCGCCATTCAGGTCAACAACCCCGGTGGCGGGAACAACCCACCCATGGCCGTTGCCAGCGCGAGCCCGCTGACTGTACAGCCCAATTCGATGGTGACCTTCAGCTCGGTTGGGAGCGCCGACCCAGATGGCCAGCCGCTGACCTTCAGTTGGGACTTCGGAGATACCACGACCTCGACGCTGGCAAACCCGACGCATTCGTTCACGACCCCAGGCACCTACGAGGTCATCCTCACCGTTCGGGACAACGCCGTGCCCCCGCTGGAGGGCACCGCGGTGGTCAGCGTGGTGGTGACCGGCAACGCGCCACCGGATCTCTCCGGTGCCACCGTCTCGCCACTGGCCGGTGATGCACCGCTCCAGGTGACGTTCAGCGCCGACGGAGTCGTGGACCCCGATGGCAACCAGATGAGCTTTTCGTGGTCGTTTGGAGACGGAGCCGCGCCCTCGACGATGAGGACCGTCACTCATGACTACACCGGCGTAGGAGTGTACACCGCGCAGCTCTCGGTCACCGACAACGGGACGCCTCCGCTGGCGACCCCGGCCACTGAGTCCTTCACCATCACCGTGCACACCAAGGGGGTGGCGAACCGGCCCCCCGACTGTTCCGCGGCGACGGTGACTCCGATGAGCGGTGACGCTCCGCTTCAGGTCGTTCTCGATGCCACCGGCTGTACGGACCCCGACGGCGACGTCGTCACCGTGTCGTGGTCCGTGCCGGGGCCCAACTACACCGTGGAGACCTACACGGACGCACGGAAGACGGTCACCCTCGCCACCCCGATGGAGACGAGCATCAAGCTGACCGCCCGTGACTCGGCCGCCGACTCGATGGTCACCGAGCGCTCGTTCTCGGTCACCGTCAGCGCCAAGGGAGGCAGCGGGGTGATCGGGAGCTGCTCGGCGATCTCCGCGCCAGCGATGCTCCCGTGGCTCTCCCTGGTGCTGTTGCTCCGGCGTCGACGCAGGGAGTGAAGGCTGCCCAGCGCGCGAGCTTCTACGGGCACCCGAAGGTCGTGCGAGACAGCCCAGACACGCCGTTGGGTTGCCCAGCCATGCCACCCACGCCGGCTGAGACGCTCACATTGGTCTCAAGTGGGTTCGTCGTTCCCTCGCACCACAGCCCGACGCCGGGGCCCCCGGCTCCTGGCCCGCCTTGACCACCCATGCCTCCCGCGCGGCCCGGAGCGCCCGCTCCACCGCCACCGGTGACGCCAGCGTCGTCGACCAGCTCGCCCTCGCCGCCTGGCCCGCCGACACCACCAGGACCACCGGGACCGCCTGGGGCGCCAGTGCCTCCGGTGCCTCCGTGGCCCGGAACGAGGGTGACCTGCGAGAGGCTCGGAGAGGCGTTGATCAGCAACAGTGCGATGGACGCGCCGCCTCCCTGACCGCCTGACCCGCCGAGGCCGCCGCAACCTCCGCTCCCACCACCACCGCCGCCTCCTCCGAAGCCGAAGAACGCTGCGAGCTGGTCGAAGAACCCACCACCGCCGCCGCCGCCTCCTCCTCCACGGCCTCTGCCTCCAGTCGCGCCGGTGCCTCCCAAGGTGGGGAGCCACGAGAGCCCGACAATCTGGCCTCGCTCGCTGCCCGCGGCGCCTGCGCTCCCGGCGAGTGAATCGGTTGCCAAGAGGCCCGCGCCCCCATCGGCCCCGCTGCACGGAGGTCCGAGGCACGTCACGGCGCGGCCACCCGCGCCACCGAGCGTCTCGTCGCCGCCGTCGGCTCCGTCGCCTGGGAGTGCCCGTGCCCCGTCGCCTCCCGGCCACCCAGCTTGGGAGATCCCATCAGGGCAAGTTTGAGCGCTCGCTCCCGGGCCTCCGAGGCCGCCGTCTGGGCCCGATGCTCCCGCTGGGCCTTCAAGGCCGCCGACACCGGCCGTTCCGTTCGACCCGTTCGCTCCGTCGGCTCCTTGACTGGCCACCAGGCGCAGCCGATTGAGCACTGCTCCCTCGCCTTGGCCGACGTTTCGAATCGTCAGGGCCACCGAGGACGCTCCCGTGCCTGTGGCCGCCGGTGCCTCGATGTCGAGGCTGTCGAGGGTGATGAAACCTCCGTCTCCGTCCACCACGACCGAACCTGTCAGCGTCGCCTGCGTGAGGCTTCGAGCCCAGCCCGCGGACGAATCGTAGCCTCCCCAGACGCGGCCACTGCCGAAGCTGAGGTTCTCGACATAGGTCCCGTTGGCCACCAGCACCTGGGGCTTCCCGCTCGCGAGGGCCTGGGCAATGGTACGGAACGGGTTGGCCATCGAGCCGTCACCCGCGTCGCTCCCCGTGGTCGACACGAAGGCTGCGTTGTTCCGCTCGCCATCGATGCCGTCGCAGTTCGAGTCGGTGAAGCTGTCATCGGGCAAGTCGTAGGTGAGGCACCCCGCGTCGGTGCCAGCATCGTGTCCGGCATCGATGCCAGCGTCGTGTCCGGCATCGATTCCCGCGTCGAGGCCGGCATCCACGCTCGCGTCGAGCCCAGCGTCCACGCCCGCGTCGAGCCCAGTATCCACGCCCGAGTCGAGCCCAGCATCCACGCCAGAGTCGAGGCCAGCGTCCGTACCCGCGTCAACGCCCGCATCGCCCGTGCTGCCCGCGTCGAGGCCTGCGTCCACGCCCGCATCGTCAGGCCTGCAGAGCAGGTCGGGGCCGCAGACGTAGCCGCTCTGTGCGCAGGTGCCGTCGGGCTCACACGCGAACACTGCCTCGGGGAGCTGCGCACACTGGCACCCCGTCAGCGAGCCGAGCACCGCGAGCACCGCCCAGCGGCCCGAAGGACTGCGTCTTCCCTCCTCACTCACTTGACCCACAGTGCCCCCGCGACGCCGCCCGCGACCACCACGCAGATGCCGGCGCCGAGCGCGATGCTCAGGTCGGTGTTGGTCTGGTCTCTCAGTTGTACGGCGCGGTTGTAGCTCAGCGGCGAGACCCCTCCGTCCGTGAAGTCGAGCCGTGATTTGGTGCTCAGCGCGAGACCGGCGAACGTGGCGGCCACGCCGATGCCCGCCACCGCAACCCCGGCGGCGATCCACCCAGGCAGTGGCGAGCGCTGGGCGACGACCGGAGGCGGCGTTGGTCGAGCGAAGGACCAATCCTCGGGAGGCGAGGTGGGCTCGAGGCGGCGGTGGGACGCCACGGGGGCGTCGCGCGGGCTCGGCGGCTGGGCTGCCCGCGGAGGCGACGAAGGCGAAGGAGGCGAAGGTCCGGAGGCCTCCACGCTTGCCGCGGCTCGTTCCTGGAGCTTCTCCTTGGCGAGCAGGGTTCGCAGGGCGGCCATGGTCCGGGCGATGGCGGGGCGGGCGAAGGGCGCCACCCGCGACCTCGGCCCCCTCACGGTCTCCTGGCGTTGACCTTCCCCTTGCCGGGAAAGCAACTGGAGTGTCACGGCGAGCTGTTGGCCACGGGTGGTGGTGCTCACCAGCACGACGCCATCGACCTTGGCCTGGGTCACCGCGTCTGCCAGGCACGGGCCTCGCGCGGGCCCCGTCTGGCGCACGCAGCCCACCGCTTCGGACTTGTCGCCAGCCAGCTTGACCGAGACCTTCTCGGCGGAGAACCCTTCCACCAACTCCTCACACACTGGCCGCGCCGACGGACTCGACGGGACCACCAGGATCGATGGGTTGATTCCCGACAAGAGCGAGAGGATCACGCGTGTGGCGGTCACAGGAACAAGTTTGGGCTCTCGGTTACGACTTCGCCAGTCTGAGCGCCGAATCATCTCGTGGGGGTGCGTGTGGTGACCACCCCCGTGATGACACGTCAGCTATTCAATCCAGAAGTAGGCAGTCGCGACGAGCGCGCGCTGAACGACGACCTTGGCCTTCTGTGACAGAGCCGCCAGCGTGCGGTCTTTCTCTGTGTAGCGTTGCTCTTCGGCCTGCCGCAGCTGAAGGAGCCGGCGTCGGTACTCCCGCTCCAGGCGCTCGGCCGAGGCCCGGGCCTTGGCGCGCTCGGCCGGATCCGCCACCGCGAGCACGGCCAGCCGCGACTCTTCCCAGACACCTCGAGCGCGCTCCAGGTGTTGCCGGGGGGTGAAGAGCGAGTCCTCCGCGAAGCGATCAGCGCGATCCTTGGCGTCGTCGAGCTCGAGCATGCCCTGGCGCTCCGCTGCTCGGAGCAGCTCGTCCTTGGCGGCGAGAATGGCTTGCTCGTGGAGCAGCGACGCCGAGAGGCCCGGCGGGCGGCGCGTCGTTTCGTCGCGGGCCGCCACCCTGGGCAGGTGCGCGGCGTTCTGCATCGGCACCAGCCGGAAGCCCTCGCCGTGACGCATCAGCGCCACGTGCACCAGCTTCTCCTCAGGTTTGAGGCCCGACAGCGTGAACCGGTAGGCGTACCACCAGCCCTCGCGGCCGCTGAGGTCGGCCAGCTCGGGGGGCAGGGTGGAGGCGTCGAGCACGAGGTAGTTGACCGCGTCGTCCTGTCGGCTGCGAACCTCCTTGGCCGCGAGCTGCACCTGCCGCCGACCCACCGCTGGCGTCCCGAGCACTGAGCGGGTGAAGCGCTGCTCCGACTGCTTGAACCGCGAGACGGCCTCCTTGGCGGCCTCGCCAGCGACCCGGAGCCGCTTCCGCACGTCGCCGTCGAAGCGCTCGAGGAGCGTGGCGCGGGCCTCGGTCATCCGTTGATCGATGCGACCCTCGAGGTCCTTGCGCAGGGCGTCGAAGGCCGCGTCGATGTCTTCTGGGCGTCGGCACGACTGGTAAATCTCGAGCACCCGTCGCTCGAAGTCGACGCCGCTCTCCAAGGCTCCCAGGATCTCGTCAGAGGCGCCGAACACCCCGTCGAAGAGGTTGAGCTTTCGCTCGAGGAGCTCGAACAGCCGGGCGTCGGCCGCGTTGGAGCGGTTCAAGAAGTTCAGCACCAGGACGTCGCGCTCCTGGCCGTAGCGGTGGCAGCGCCCGATGCGCTGCTCGACCCGCTGGGGGTTCCAGGGGAGATCGAAGTTCACCACCAGGTTGCAGAACTGGAGGTTGAGGCCCTCGGCCCCCGCCTCGGTGGAGAGGAGGATCTGCGAGGGCCCCCGGAACTCGTCGACCAGCGCCTTGCGGGCCTCCGGCGTGCCCGCGTCACCGGTGAGCTTCGAGATGCGGCCGGCCCAGCCGTGGGAAGACAAGAGCCGATCGAGGTACTCGAGGGTGCGACGAGACTCGGTGAAGATGACGGCCTTCTCGGGCCACTGGTGGGCCTTGGCCACCGTGAAGATTCGATCGAGCGCGCGCTTGAGGGCCTCGCCCTTGGCGTTCACGGTGATGCGCTCGGCGCGCTCCGCGTACTGGCGGAGCTCCCAGACCTCGCGCTCGAGGGAGGCCAGCGCCGAGGGCCGTGGCCGGGCGTCGTCGTCCCACTCCTCGGCCTCGTCGGCGTAGTTCGAGAGCTCCTCGGGTTCGAACAACAAGCCATTGGCTCGCTGCCCCAGCTTGGCGGCGGCCAGGCGCTGCTCGAGGCTCTCGGCCAGCCGCCGGAGCGTCGGGGCGATGGCGAAGGTCGAGCTGGCGAGGAGCTTTCGGTACACCAAGGTCAGGAGGGTGCGCTTGCCGGGGGCGATGGCGGCGTTCTCGCTGCGACGGAGGTATTCCGACACGTCGTCGTAGAGCGCCTGCTCGTCGGGCGATGGAGTGAAGTCTTCGACCACCGAGCGGCGGTTGGTGTAGCGGACGTACTCCTTCACCTGGCGGCGGAGCGTTCGCTGCACGGCCGGCGCGATGCGGGCCTTGAGCTCCTTCGACGCGGCCTCGGTCAGGCCCCCGTGCTCGGGATCGATGGGGAAGTGNNGAGAGGAGCCCGAACAGCTCACTGAGATCGTTCTGCAGGGGAGTGGCGGTGAGCAGGAGCCGCGGGGCTTTGCCCAGGGCCCCCTTGAGCGCGCGCCCCGTCTTGTTGCCCGGCTTGTGGGCGTTGCGCAGGCGGTGGGCCTCGTCGATCACCACCAGATCCCACTCGATCTGCGAGACCAACTCGGCCCGGCCCGCGGCGAACGGGTGCGAAGCGATGACGACCGGCACTGGCTGATCGAAGCAGTTCCCCGTCGCTCGCACGGTTCGACCGTCGATCACCGCCGAGTCGAGGTCGAACTTCTCTTTGAGCTCGGCTTGCCACTGGGCCCGCAAGGTCGCCGGGGCCAGCACCAGAATCCGCTGCCGGTCCTCGCTGACCAGCTGAGCGATCACGATGCCCGCCTCGATGGTCTTCCCCAGCCCCACCTCGTCGGCCAGCATGCAGCCGCCCCGTGACAGGGAATCGATGGCGAACACCGCCGCCTCGAGCTGGTGGGGGTTCAGGTCGACCTTGGCTTCGGACAACGCCCGCATCACCCGGGCCTGCCCGTCGGCGGCCTTTCCGGTCAGCTCCTCGGCCCACAGCCGCTGATGGAAGCGCGTGAGCCCCCGTGCCGGCGACGGCACGGACAGCAACGGAACGCGCGGGATCTCCGTCATGAGGGGCGGTATTTTGATCTCCACGAAGTCCCTGTAAAGCCGCAGTTTTCTGAGGCCGATTTACCGCCTCCAGCGCGATCGGCACGCGGGCGACGTTTTCGGTGTTTTGGTAGGTCAATGTAGGCAAATGCTCGTGTGCCTGCACGGTGTGGCGCCTGGCGTGTTACCAGCCTTCCGCCGGCTCCTGGTAGGTGGGATGGAGGTACTTTCTCAACATCCATTCGACGTAGGACTGGGCTCTGGCTCGCCAGAACCAACCGGGGTCGCGCGCCACCGCGAAGACGACCCCGTCGGAGACGTCGAACAGCGCGTGAATGGAGACGCCGTGGACATGCCCGTGCATGAAGACGCGATCTCCGCGCCATTCGCTCACCACCCCGTAGGCCTCCCTCCAGAACTGGAGGAGCTGGCTCACCCGCTCACGGGCCGCGGCGCGCGCGAACGGGTGAGGAACCTCGAGCGAGATGGCGTTGTCTCGGTCGATCTCCATCGGAGGCTCAGTCGCGGTGGGGTGGGCCAAGGCCCCGGCGGGTGTGGCGGCCGTTGGCGCCGAGAGCGGTTCGCTGGCGGGGGGCACTGCGCGCGTCGGCCGGTGCGGGAGCTTCTTCGCGATGCCACGGGTTCGCTTGGGGGCGCTGCGCGGTGGGCCCGCGGCCGAGGCGACCGGGCTCACCCCCAGCGCGACCCAGACGACGATGAGTGAACCCATTCCCCCGCGCATTGGCCCGTCTTCATACCGCAGCCGACCACGGCCAGACCAGCGCGCCTTTGGCCAGGAGGAGAAAGGCCCACATGGCTCCCGGGCGAACGAGCTCACCTCGAGAGCAGGAGGGCGTCGGAGAGCGGTACGCCCTCGGCCATCGCCGGCGCGCCGAGCTCCATCAACAGGGCGGCGGTGGGAGCCACGTCGATGGCCTTCGCCGGGCCGGGGTAGACGCCGGGCCTCACCCCCCGACCCATCAGCAAGACGGGGATCTCCGAATCGTAGGACCAGGGCGTTCCGTGCGAGGTGCCCAGCGGCTCGCTGTCGAGCACTCGGAAGGGCTTTAAGACGAAGAGCACATCGCCGCTCCGCTCCGGGTGAAAGGCGTGCCTCAAAGCGTTGCCCAACCCGGCCACGCTGCCGAGCTGCTCGACGTCTTCGCGGGCCACCGCCACCTGCACGTCGGCGTTCCTCATCAGCGAAGTGGCCACCGCTCGTCGGAGCGCTCCCCCATCGAGCTTCTTCGCCTCGATGGCCTTCTGATCGAGGTACACGTCGACCTCCTCGATAGCCGTCACCAGGCCCGGGGCGCCGAAACGCTTCTCGAGCTCTTCGTTGAGCCCCTTCTGAATGGCGGCGGGGGAGACCCGGGTAGCCGGGAGCCCTAATGCCGCCCACTCCTCGGGAATGTTGGCGCCTCCATGGTCGCTCGAGAGAATGACGAGCACGTTGCCGCGGCCGGCGGCGCGCTCGGCGGCGGCGATGAGGTCGCCCAGCGCGCGGTCGAGGCGAAGCAGGTGATCCTGCACTTCCCAGCTCGTTGGGCCGTAGAGGTGGTAGGTGCGATCGAGCGCCGAGAAGGACACCGAGAGGAGGTCGGGGATGTCGTCCTTGCCGAGCTGCTCGCCCTCGATGGCGGCCTTGGCGAATTCGACCACCACCTCGTTCATCATCGGCGTCGATGCCAGCGCCCCCCACGATTGAGGACCCGCCGTTGGCAGCCCTCCCGAAAGCGGGTGCGGGAAGACGCGCCCCAGGCCGAACTGGTCCGACTCGAAGGGCCGATCATCGTCACCGGAGTACGACTTGGAGGGCTCGGCCAGCGTCCAGGTCTTGTCGTGGTAGGTATCGGGGAGGTGCCGGTCATTGAAGGCCTTGACCCAGCCGGGTGGCTCCTTTCGGTACCACGTGCCGGTGATGAACTTGCCCACTTGCTCGTGAAACCACCACGCTTCTCCCAGCCGACCCGCCAGGGGCACGGACGAGCGGCTCTTGCCCGAGATGGCGATGGACTTGCCCTTGAGCGTGGTCGCCGCGCGCAGCCTATCGGACAAGGTCTCGGCCAACAGCGTGCTGGGCGACCCGTCGTCGGCTCCACGCGGGGCCTCGAGGGCGGGGTGCGCGGGGTCGAGGAAGGCCGCCTCGAGCTTGCCGGTGGCCCGGTTCAGGTGCCGGTTGCCGACGATGCCGTGACGCCACGGCCAGGCTCCAGTGGCCAGCGTCGCATGGCCCACCGCCGTGACGCATTCGGCGGTCTCGTAGCGCACCGAGGGGAAGTAGGCGCCCTCGTTGATGAGCCGGGCGAAGCCTGACTTGAACCTCGGCCTGGTGCGCTGGAGGAGATCGCTACTCAGCGAGTCGACGGCCACGAAGAGCGTCAACCGAGGGGGCTTCGCGAAGACTGGCAACGAGGAGAGCAACAGCGGCAGGACGACGCACCGGCGCACCATGCCGCGGACTGTCGCACGACTTCGCAGTTGGCTCACGGATTCGTTTGTGCTTCTCGTCAGGTCACATGCTGCTCAAACCCGACCCGATCGCCGTCGAAGCCCGACAGCGAGTCATCTACGGCGACACCGACCAGATGGGCGTCGTGTACTACGCGAACTACCTCCGCTTCTTCGAGCTGGGCCGAATGGAGTATTTCCGCGCGCGCGGTGGTCGCTACTCGGAGCTCGAGGCCGCGGGCTTCGCGCTTCCGGTGGTGCACGTCGAGGCCGACTACCGGGCCTCGGCCAAGTACGAGGACGTCGTCGTCATTCGCACCACGGTGACCGAGCTTCGACGAGCCTCCTTCGGCTTCAGCTACGAGATCTGTCGCGAGGCTGACGGCGCGGTGCTGTGCACTGGCTCGACGGTGCACGCGTGCCTGGGCAAGACCGGCCGGCCCACGTCGCTGCCTCCACCGCTGGCCAAGCTGCTCGCCGAGTCGCCATGAAGCCGAAAGATGGATGCAAGGGCCGGCCGAGGGGGTAGGGTCGCTCGAAGCCACTTTGGCCCACCACCCCCCGGAGGTACCCGATGGCCGGCGCGACGCGCTCCATTCTCATCAACGCTCCCGTCGAGAAGTGCTTCGCGGTCATCTCCGACTACGACCGGTACCCGGAGTTTCTCCCCGAGGTGAAGCGCATCAGGACCGCGAACCGTCGCGGCGTTGAGGTCGATGTCCACTACGAGGCCGAGGTCGTCAAGGTCATCAAGTACGCCGTGCACATGCACGAAGAGAAGCCCACCAAGGTCTCGTGGACCTTCATCGACGGCGAGTTCATGAAGGACAACCGCGGTGGCTGGGTCCTCGAGCCCACGCCCGACGGGAAGACGAAGGCGACCTACAACATCGCCGTCGAGGTGGGGCTTCTGGTGCCGAAGACCATCGTCAACGCGCTGGTCGACACCCAGCTCCCCCGATTGCTTGAGAACTTCAAGAAGCGCATTGAATCGACGCCCTGAGGCCGGGCTCGAAAAAAAGAGCTGAAAATTTGAGGTCTTGACCGTTTGGGTAGTGAGCGGTTGATGCTGGGACCCCCGCGGTTAGAATGAGAGGAGGAGTGACCGCATGCTCGACGCCTACATCATAGAAGAAATCAAGCGTCGCGAGCATGAGCGTCAGCAGCGGGAGCGAGCGCGCCCCGTGCTCGAGTTGCCCCGACCCGATCAAGATCGCCGATCCGAACGAGAAGATACGCCCGAGCGCGGAACCGTCATTCAGGTCGATCTTTAACGCCTCGCGTTAAGATGGAAGCTCGATGAGCTCCTTTGGTCGGTTGCTGAGCGGGCGTCGGCGCAAGTTCCGGGTGTACTACGACGAGGCTTTCCGCCTGCCGTTGAGCGGGGCAGAGGCAGGCCCCGCGGCGCTGGAGACGCGACGAGCAGATGACGCGGTTCACTACCTCTTGCACGAGCGAGCGGTGGACGCGGCTGAGGTCATCAACCCAGAGCCGGTGAGCTACGAGGCGTTGGCACGAGTACACCTCGGTGGGTACCTCGAGGCGCTTCATGAGGCGGGCACGCTCGCGTCGATCTTCGCCGTCGATCCCTCCGACGTCTACGTGGACGAGGTCGTGCGTTCGGTGCGGCTCGGCTGTGGGGCCACGCTCGATGGGGCCCGCTTCTCGTTGAAGACCGGCCGTCCAGCGCTGAACCTGTTTGGCGGGTTTCATCACGCGGCGCCGTCGCGCGGGGCTGGGTTCTGCGCGCTCAACGACGTCGCCACGGCGATCAAAGCGCTGAGAGCCGAGGGTTTCTCTGGGCGGGTGGCGGTGCTCGACTTCGACTTTCATCCCCCCGACGGGACGGCCGAGTGCCTGGGCAAGGATCCCTCGGTGTGGCTCGGGAGTGTCTCGGGCGTGAGCTGGGGCCCTCTGGAGGGCGTGGACGAGACGGTGCTGCCCCCGGGCACCGGCGACATCGAGTACCTCGAGGCCGTGGAGGCGCTGCTCTCGCGAATGCCGCCCGTCGAGCTCGCCTTCATCTTGGCCGGGGCCGACGTGCTCGCGGGTGACCGCCTCGGGCAGTTGGCGATCTCGGTGGGGGGCGCGCGCCGGCGTGAGCTGCTGGTGGCGCACCGGCTGGGCCGCCTCCCCCAGGTCTGGCTGGCCGCCGGTGGCTACTCGCCCCACGCGTGGAAGGTGCTGGCCGGCGTGGGGCTGACGCTGGCCTTCGACTCCGACGCGCCCATTCCCTTCGAGTACAATCCGCTCGGCGCACGCATGTTGGGCATCGCCCACTCGCTCAAGAGCGAAACACTGGGCGACCTGTCCTTCGTCACCGAGGCCGACGTGGCTGACGTGCTGGGCCTGCCCCGCGAGGGGCCCCGGCGGCTCCTCAACTTCTACACGGCCGAAGGCCTCGAGTACGCCCTCGAGCGCTACCGGGTGCTCCCCTTGGTTCGGCGGCTCGGCTTTGGGTCGCTGCGCGTCTCCATCGACCGGGTGGGCGCCTGCGATCGCGGGCGGCTCCTCGGCCGAGACATGGCGACCGGCCAGCAGGTCACGTTGATCGAGCTCGAGGTGGAGCGCCGCCGCTTGGGAGAAGGAACGTTCTTGTTCATCAACTGGCTCTCGCTGCGAAACCCGCGGGCCCGGTTCAGCAAGCTCCGCCCGCAGCTCCCCGGCCAGGAGGTTCCCGGCCTGGGCCTCGCCCGCGAGATGACCATGATCCTCGGGCTCATGGCCAAGCGGCTCCACGTCGACGGCGTGGCGTTTCGGCCGTCGTGGTTCCACATGGCGTGGACGGCGCGGCACGGGGTGCGGTTCCTCGACCCCCGCCGCCAAGGCCGCTTCGAGGCGCTGGGCCGCGACCTCCGCGACGTGCCCCTGCTCGAGGCGACCCGCGCGGTAGCCGAAGGCCGCGTGCTGCTCAACGGCGAGCCCTACGAATGGGAGGCCGACGAGATGGTGCGCTGGCAGGACGACCACGTACCCGATGACGGCGCCCAGGTGGCCGCCGAGCGAGAGCGGTGCCACTTCACCGTGAGCCCGGTGGCACCCTCCGCCCCGGCTCGCTCGGGGTAAGTCGGACCATCGATGCGGTGGCGCCCGAGGTGCTGGCTCTCGACGGCGAACTCGAGGAAGCCGTCGCCAGCACCGGGTACCACCGCGAAGGAGACCGGCTGGTCACCCCGCACCCCGTGTGGCTTCGACCGGGCGAGCGGTTGCGCGTCGGCTCGGCCCGCGGAAAGAGCCTGACTCGCCTTCCTTGCCCGTCGACAGGCGCCGCGCGAGAGTCCGCGGCCTCACTCCCAACGCAGCGACGGGAAGGTCCACGATGGCGAAGTTCGACTGGCGCAGATTCGAGAAGGAGCTGACGAGCGAGTGCCTTCGCGCGCTCGGCCAGGACTTGGTGCCGATGCTCGACGCGAGCCCCATCTACGCCGTCGCGCTCTTCGGCGTCTACCGTGAGCTCGACGGGGTCTTGGCGCTTCCCTCCCTCGCGGCGAGCACAGAGGGGACCGGCGCCGCGGCCGACACCGACGGATTCTGGGGCGCGCGATGGAATCCGCCCGATTGGAAGTTCCAGACACCACTGACCGAATCGGTCACCGCTCGACTCGAGACGGAGCTCACCGCCGAAGCGGGGCGCGGGTCCGAGCGGCAGTGGCGCAACACCGAGGCGCGGTACTTCGCCGTGCTGCTCAACGTCACGAAGGCGCTGGGGAAGACGAGCCCCGACATGCTCACCGTCTCCGACGAGTTCGTGGCCTTTTGGCACGACGAGGCGGGCGGGGTTGACCTCGCGCGGAAGACGATTGCCAAGAAGCGCTTCGACCGCCTCTTCGCACCTCAAGTTGAGCGGCAGCGCACGCTGAACCAATCGCGCCGCGAGTCGCCTGAGGCCCGCGCAGCGTTCCTCGTGACTCGGTTCGGAGTGTACGACGGGGTCTCCTCGGAGGATGCCGAGCGAGAGCTCATCAGCATTGGCCAGCCCGCGGTGCAGGCGCTCGTACCAGCCCTCGCGGACAAGGAGAACGGCTGGGAGGCTGCCCACGTCCTCGCGATGATCGGCAGCTCGTCGCCCGACACAATCAAGGCGCTCCGAGCGCACGTCGGCGAGAATGACTGGTTCGCGGCGGCGCTCGGGTATCTCGGAGACTACGAGTGGCTGGTTGGCAGCGCTCCGGAAGGCGCCCTCGTCACCGCGCTGACCATGACGTTGCAAGCCTGGAAGCAGGTGCCGCTCGACTACCATCGCCTCGAGGCCTTCCTGGACAGCGCGAGCAAGAAGACGCTGGCGTTGGTTGACGATGAACTCAAGCCCGGCCGCAGCTACGTCGAGATCCGCCGCGATGACGTGCCCGAGGCGCTGCGCGGCCTCTCGAGCAGGCATGCAGTCCTCCGGTGGCACGCGGCCAGCGTGCTAGGGAACCGGGGGCTCGGGGCCGCGGCGGGAAAGCAAGTCCTTCCGGCGCTTGAGCGAGCGCTCTCCGACGCACACCCTACAGTTCGTCGGTTGGCGGTGTTGAGCATCTCGTACTGGAAGAGCGCCGCGAAGCCGTACCTGCCCGCGATCGAAGCACTGAGGAATGACCCCGACGAGTCGGTCCGCGACACCGCCGTGTATGTCCTTTCCGGTGACGACTGAGCCGAACGACCCCACCTCAACGGTGACCCCGTGGCACGACACGCCTCCGTCGCGGGCTGCGACTGCCGGACCACCGTGTAGATGGCGGCGGAGACTCGGCGCGGCGAGGCGGCGTACTCGCGCTCGGCCAGGTCGCACAGCCGCAGCACCACCGCCGGGTTCTGGTCGCCGGCGATGTAGATCTGGTCGCGGGTCGGAGCGACCGCGATGGGGCGGCCATCGACCCGCCCGGTGAAGCTCGCCAAGAAGCCGGGGATCAGGAGGCGCGAACTCTCGTAGTCGTCGTCGATCTCCACCGTCCAGATGCGCTGCGGCCCGTCGTAGAGGGCCGTCCCCTGCTCCGCCTGGGCGAGGCGCGCACGGCCAACCGCGGCCGCCTGTTCGAACGTGACGCCCCATCGCTCGAGCATGTCCGCGAACACCAGCGTCATGTCGTGGGCTCCGTCGAGGACCAGGTGCTCGCGGAGGCACGGCGCCACTTCGCGGCCGGCCAACTCGTGGTCCTCCGGGTCGGCCAGGAGCGGTCCTCGGAGCGCGACCACCAGCAGCGCCTGTGCCTCGTGCCAGGTGTCGGCGGGAGCGTGCTCCTGGGTCGCCGAGCGCAGATGGTTGGTGATGAGGCGTTCGCGCCCCTCGGGGTCGACCTCACGCGTCTCGAAGAAGAGGTTGCCGAGGTACATCGTCATCACCTCTCTCGAGCGGGCTCGCACCGAGAGCTGCATCGGAGCCCCCGCTACTCGCGCGACGGCCTCGACCTCGGGGAGCGCCACCAGGCGTGCCTCGAACTCACGCACGAAGAGCTCTTGAGGATCGACGGCCTCTTCCGACGTCTCGCTCGCGCTCGCACTTCTTCTTCCTCGGAACCAATCCTTGAGCCCCATTCCGCTGATCTTGCCACACGGGCCAGCGCCGTCTTTCATGGAAGCGCTATGACCGGAGTGTCCGTGACGCCGTTCTTCCACGCCGTGCTTCGCACCAGCGACGTCGCCGCCGCGCGCGCCTTTTACCAGGCCGTGCTCGGCACGGTGGAGCTCGACGTCGTGCAGCTTCATGAGCAGGCAGTGGCCCGCGGCGCCCGCCCGCACTGGCTCGCCTTCCTCGACGTCGGCGACGTAGACGGTGCCGCTGCCGCCTTCGCCCAGCGCGGGGCGACCCTCCTCGGCCCGAAGTGGTTCAACCCGCAGGGGCTCGAGGCGGCCGTGATGAGGAGGAGGTCTCGTCTACCGCTCCGACGTCCGGGAGCGGCTCCACGCGGCCAGGAGGAGCGTGAGAATCCAAGCCCAACTCGGCGCTCGACTCGTCGAAGAAGAGAGCACGCCACAGGCGCCCACCACCTGCGCTCCGTCCGTTCCTCCGGCGTCCCGCGGCTGGCCCCCGTCGGGCGAGGAGCCGCTGTTGGTCCAGGCATTGAGCGAAACCAGCGCCACCGCCACCCGACCCCTCTCAAGTGAGGTGGCGATCGTGGGCGGCTGGTTCTACGCCTCCACGGGCCCGACCATCAGCTACGCAACGCGCACGAGACGCCAAGTCACAGCTTCGTGCGCAAGACCGTCTTGGTCGACGACTGGAACGGCAACGCCACCGTCGCGAGGGTGCGCCTGAAGCGGGCGACGTCGTACGGGGCAAGGTCGAGCACGCCCAGCACCACCGCGGGAATCGCCCACTGCTCGCTCGAGTTCCACTGGTACGTCGCCTGCACGAGCCACGGCCCCGGCGTCGCGGCTGGCTGCCGGAAGAGCTCGGGCCCGTAGCCGGTGCGCGCGTTCCACAGCACTCGCCCGCCGGCGCGCGTCTCACCTCGGTCGGCGCGGACCTGCTGACCCGAGGGGTCGGTCACCAAGAGGTCGACGTCGACGTCGTCCACGTTCCAATCCAGGGTGATCTGCAGCTCCATCGCCGCCCCGCTCCCCAAGGCCAGGCGCCGCTCGTGTGCGAGGGCCCGCGTGGCGAGCTCGACCGACGGATCCTCCGCGACTCGGCTGAGCAGCTGGGCGTAGTGGAGCCGCCCGGCCTCCTGTGCCTCCGGGTGTCGGGCCCAGCGCCGTGCCAAGGCGATCTCGTAGTCCCGCGCCGCCCCGGCGAGGTCGCCAGCCTGGACCAGCGCTAGGGCCTCCTCGAGGAAGGCCTGGATCTCGAAGGGCCGGCGTCGGCGCACTTCCCCCAAGACCTCCGCCGCGGCGCCCCAGTCGCCCTGCTCGAGCAACAGGTAGGCCGTCAAGCGCAGCCCATCGCAGTCGCCGGGTCTGAGCTCGACGATCGACGAGACCGCCCGCAGCGCGCCCAGCGTGTCGCCGGCGGCGAAGCGAGCGCGGGAGAGGCCGTAGAAGGGCATCAGCTCGTCGGGGTTCTTCGCGCGTTCCAGCTCGAAGGTCCGTTCGGCCAGCTGGCGGGTGGGTCCGCCGGCCTCTCGCTTCGAGTCCAGGACCGGCGCGAGCGCCCGACCGATCGGGAGCTTTCCGACCAGCGCCAGGCCAGCCGCCGGCACCCCATCGAGTGACAGCCCCGGCTCTCGAGCCCGCTGCTCGGCGAGCTCGGCGCGCGCTTGGGTCTCGAGCGCGGCGAGGTCGACGGCCTCTCGGCTGAGCTGGAAGTGCTCGGCGTCCGCGTCGGTCTCGAGGATGAGGAAGCTCGCCAGCCGGTTCGCGAGGCCGAAGCGCTGGGAGAGCGCCAGTACCAGCCGCTCCACCTTGGGTGAGCGCAGCTCGAGCAGCTTCTCGACCTCCAGCTCGGC
Source organism: Myxococcales bacterium (assembly GCA_003153055.1). The sequence goes on along the minus strand of PMBV01000513.1, from coordinate 4,547 downwards.
CCAGGCGCGAGGCGCGAGCAGGTCGTCACCCGCCAGGAGCAGAGGAAAGCGCTGCTCGACCGGCCGGCCCTCGAAGGTTCCCCGTACGACGAGCTCGGCGGGCCCCGGCGTTGCCGCCAGCACCCGACCGGCGACCTCGAGCGTCTGCCCAGCGAAGAGCACGCTGGGCGCGCCCCGGATGACGAGGTCGCTCACGGTGCCGCCCTCGACGGTAACCGAGGTGAGCCGCAGCGGACGGGTGCGGTGGGCGCGGGCGAGCGCGGGGACTTCGCTCGCGGTGAGGCAGGTGACGGTCCGGCCGCCCGCGGCGCTGGCCAGCGCCTCCAGCAGCGCGCGGTTCGAGGCCGCGCCACCGAACTCGTAGGCCACCCAGCGCATCGCCCGGGCCTTGGGGGCTGCCTGGAGGAGGGCTTGGGGGTCGGTGGCTCCCCAGGTGAGCTGCCCGTCTGAGAGCAGGAAGGCGGTGGCCGGCGCGGTGAGCCAGCTCGTATGCTCGAGCACGTCCAGCGCGCTCTCGAAGCTCGTCGCCCCTTCTCGGACGGTCCCCCTGAGCAACGCCAGGGTGCGAGCGCGGCCCTCGGCGGAGTTGTCGATCCACCCGGAGGGCTCGATCCACGAGGCCCGCACGTCGAAGCGCAGGACGTTGAAGCGCTTGATGGACTCGTCACTGGCGAGCACCGCCTCGAGCATCAGCGCCGAGAGGGCGCTTCGCGGGCCCGCCTCGGACAGCGAGGTGTCGAGCACGAAGACCGCCTCGCCGGTGGGTGCGGCCGACTCGGCGGCGCTGACCTCGGGGACGACCCGCCCGAAGACGTACCTGCCCGGCAAGCCGGGGATCGGCCCGCTCGCGAGGAACTGGGCGCGGGCGTCGGTGGGGCGCATGGTGAGCTCGAGCTCGCCGGCCACCTTCCCTCCCGACAGGTCGACCTCGCGGACCCAGAAGCGACCCGCGGCGGTGGCTTGGGTCTCCAGGTCGACCGAGCGGGCGCCGGCGCGTAGGGTCGAGGGCGCGCTCTTGGTCGCGTCGACGTAGAGGCGGTAGCGGACCTCGTCGATGGGGCGATCTGGCATCGGGAAGGCGTAGCGCACCTGGCCGCCCACCACCGGCAGCGTCTGCTCGTAGACCAGCACCACGCGCTTGAGGGCCTTGGGGTAGAGCGGGTAGACGCGGGCTTCGAAGGTGTTGGCCCCGGACCACTCCAGCAGCGCCGGGTCGACGCGAGGCCGGACGATCTTCTCGTAGGTCTGCGTTCCCTCCTCGGCCTTGACCACCCGCGCCGCGCGGAACCCCTGCCACGGCGCATCTCGCTGCTGGGCGACCGCGGTGCCCACAGCGGTCGCGGGAACCAGCGACGGGAGATCGCCCAGGGCGCCAGCCTCAGGGCCGAGGAGCGGCAGCAGGTGTCCGCCGAGGCGGTCGAAGGCGGGGCGTTCGAAGGCCGGGCTGCCGAGGAACATCCCGAAGTAGGACGGCGTCGCTCCACGCGGGAGCACCCACCGGAACGAGCCCTCGAGCGTGACGTCGGTGCGGTTCTCGACGACGTAGTCGACGATGGTCCGGGCCCGGGCCCCCTCAATCTGGGTGATGACGCGAAGCGCTCGCGCCGGCAACGGCTGAAGACGGCCTTGCTCATCGCGCACCAGCACCTGGCCGAGGCCCGGCGCCTCGAGGGCGCGGTCGAAGACGAGCCGAGGCGCCAGCGAGTGGAGCGGGGCTCGTGCTTGCTCGGCGGCCCGGCCGGCGCGGAGCTCGGCACCGGAGGCGGCCGAGCGAACAGGGTCGAGGCGCGGTGTGCGCGCGCCGGCGAGGCAACAGCCTCCTCCGCCTCTGATGACCTCGAGGATGTTGGAGCGCCTCGGATGGAGCACCTTGGGGCGCTCGCCGGAGCGCAGCGTCTCCATGGTGGCGCGATCGAGGTCGTCCAAGACGCGGTGGTCGTCGGGGGAGCGCAGCGCGAGGTGCAGGGTTCCCAGCCGCGCGGCCAGGGTGAGGACCTCGCCCTCCTCTGGGAGCGTCAGCAGCGCCACCTGTCGCGTCGGAGGCTCGGGCTGGTCGCCAGTGGTCGCGGCCACCGACGGATCGAGCGGCGCGACGCCGAGGACCTGCACCCGCTGCAGCAGCGTCAGGGTCACCGTCTCACCCAGCGCCGGGTCGACCACCGAAACGAGGACGTCCACGAAGCGATCGGGCAGCACCCCTTCGGCGCCGGCCACCGGGAGCGAGAACGATCGGAGCCTCTTGGGGATGCTCGTCGTCAGCGCGGCGGTCTCGAAGGTGCTCCCCAGGAGGAAGTCGCCGCGCGCGTAGCTCAGGGTGGTCGGGCGCCCGATGAGCTCGTCGAGCTGGCTGGCCCGCACCATGCCGGGGAGCGTCTGGGACCTCAGCACGAGCCGCGTCGACACCTGCGAAGGGAGGAGCACGGTGCCCGCGTCGAGCGCCTCGCTGGCGACGAGGTAGGCCTCCAAGGCCTCGGGCGGGACCGAGGGTGCGCAGGCGGCCACTGCGAGCGCGAGCCCAGTCATCAGGGCGCGGGGGCTCAAGGGGTCACCTTCTTCTCGGCGCGACGAGCCCAGTACGGCAGCCGGTCGTCGTCGGGTGGCTTGGGCGGCTCTGGCTCTGGCGGCGGGCTCGGCGCGGGCACGAGGTCCGCGCGTTTGCTGAGGAGCCACTTCCGGCGTTCCTCGCTGAGCAGCCCGTTGATGGTCGCGCGCCCGCGGTCCTCTAGGATATCGACCGCCTCGGGATTCCGAAGTCCGAGGTGTAGGGCTCCCACGGTCGCGCCTTCGAGGACGATCTCGCCTTCTTCAGGCAGCAGGAGCAGGGTCACCTTGCGCACCGCCGACGCCGACACCCTGGGGGAGGCCGGCGTCGCCGCGTCCCCTCCGTCTCGACGATGGTCCCCCCTGGTCAATCCGTCGGTTCGCTTCGGCGAGGCCGCTGAGCGCTGCATCTGCGCGTTGGACTCTGTCGCTCCGACCGCCAGGACGATGACGTTCTGGACCAGCGTGACGGCAACCAGCTCCTCGGTGTTCGGGTCTGGAAAAAGGCCGATCACGTCCACATGGTTGCCCTCCCGACACCACTCGGCACCGGCGACGGTGAAGGTGAAGGCTCGGGCCATGCGTCCGAGGAGCCTGGCCGGGTCCGACGGCGCGCGCAGGAGCGAAGCCTGCAGCAGCGCGCCCCTGGGGACGTCGGCTTGCAGCGTTCTGCCGACGGCGCGACCGAGGTCCTTTGGTCGCAGCGCCCCGGGCCCGGCGACGCCCAGCGTCAGCTCGGCTGTCCGCACGTCGGCCTCGAGCAGCGTCGCCCCTTGGGCGAGCTCGGTGGCCGCGACCAGCACCTGCTCGGTCTCCGGCGGCCCCGACCGGCAGGCGGAGCCGACGAGCACGACCGCCAGTGCGGGGCCCAGCCATCGGGCGGGTGACGTCGAGTTACGCCGGGCCGCGACGATCGGCGGCGATCCAATCGGCCGACGTGGAAGGTGCGAGGGAGGCTCGGTCGATGTGGGTCGCAAGGCAGTCTCCGCGCGCCAGGGACGGCTCCGAAGTCAGGCGGTCGGGGCCATCGCGGGCCGCAGCGTACTCCTTTTCGGCCCTGGCCCCGGCTCTCGAGGGCCAGAGGCCGAGGGAGTTGGGCTGACCGGCCGGACGCACGTCAGCGCCTTCCAAGGGCGCTCAGGCCGACCCGAACTGCGCACATATCGACAGCACGCCGAGCAGCACTCGTCCGAGGCGCAGGACGCCCTGTGGTCGAGCCTCGCTGCCATCGTTCACTCGAGTTGAGGTGGCTACGACTGCGGGACTTCGTCTGGGTGTACCGCCGGATCACCTGCCCCGGCCCCACCTTGATCGATGCTTCCCGCATGTCGCGCGCCTCCCTGGCCACCGCCGCTCAGCTCGACGATGTTGAAGGAGGAACAAAGCGGAAACCGGAGCACGGGCAAGGATGGGAGGCGGCGTTTGGCGGCACGGCGAGCGCGACCAGTCGACTGAACGAGCGTTCGTTCAATTAAGTGACTTGGGTTCCAGAGGACACCGGGAACCGATGCGTCAGCGGGGCCCTGCCCGGGAGCCGTCGGGGCCATGGCGATTCGTCCGTCGACTCGGTGGGCCGACCTGCGCAAACGACTCCGGCGCGAGACCAGTCATCGGCCCCGCTCCTCGACCCGCTGGCTCGATCAGGTGCCGGTGCGCGGCTGGCCTGAGGCGTCCTGTGGCTGGGCGATGAGCTTCAGTTGGTTGGCCGTGAAGCTCTTCGCGTCGACCTCGCGCTCGAGGTAGGTGTACCCGTTGAGGCCGCTCTCGTAGACGCGGAGGATCTGCCTCGACTCGTCGAGGGTGATCTTCCCCGAGCGTAGCGCCTGCTCGGTCAGGCTCCGCATCTTCGCGATGAGGTCGTCTTTGTTGTAGGCGACGTAGTTGAGCACCTCGGTCACCGTGTCGCCCTCGACCACTCGATCGATGAAGTAGCCGCCACCGGGCGCCAGCGAGACCTGCACCGCGTGGGTGTCGCCCAGCAGGTTGTGGAGGTCGCCGAGGATTTC